>JAFRTU010000020.1 GCA_017439085.1 Clostridia bacterium
CGGTAAAAAGAAGACAAAGTTTTACCGGTGGTGATAGCTAAGAGGATCCACCTGTTCCCATTCCGAACACAGAAGTTAAGCTCTTATACGCCGAAAGTACTTGGCTGGCAACGGCCCGGGAGGATAGGTAGCTGCCGGTATTTTATATTCCTCCTTAGCTCAGTTGGTAGAGCGTTCGGCTGTTAACCGAAATGTCGTTGGTTCGAGTCCAACAGGGGGAGCCAAAAAAAGAAGCATATTTACTCAAATGAGCGGGTATGCTTCTTTTTTATATCTTTCATTCGTTTTCAGATCCTGAGATCATTCCATTTTTCATTGCTGTCAAGTGTCAGAAGTCCCATCTCAAGATCCTTTTTGCCCTCGGCGAAGCTGGATTTAGGCTTTTTTCCGGCAAGAATGGATTCATGGAAATCTATAAACTCTTCCACGTATCCGCCACCATCTCCTTCGGGGAATTCTATGACTTCATGATCTCCTGAGACATTGGTAAGTTCGATCGTCTTGAATCCTTCCATCTTGATGGTACCTTCACTTCCGATTATCTCGAAAGGGGATCCGCTAAGACCGGTAAGGCTAGCAACATCAATGAAATGCCCTATGGCACCGTTCCTAAAGACCATGCTCAGAGTGACCTGATCCACAGGCCCTATGTCATTTCTCAGGAGCTTTTGATATCCTATGGCACTCTCCACGTCTCCGAAGATCTCTCTCATGGCTGCAAACCAGTGAACATCTCTGTCCATCATGACGCCTCCTACACAGTTGAGCCTCCAGCTTGACTCAGTGAGCCATTTGGCATCTCTTGCGAAATGGTCATACAGTCTGACCATCATGGCAGCCGGTCTTCCTATCTTCCCGGATTTTACCATGTCTCTCACCGTGATGACGGACCTTCTGTATCTGAAACCCTCAGCGATCATGGTGGCAAGAGGAGTTTCCTCTTCAAGTTTTACCATAGCTTCAGCTTCTTTGAGATTCTTTGCCATGGGCTTCTCCACGAAAACGTGCTTTCCTGCGGCAAGAGCTTTTTGAGTGAGCTCATAGTTCATCTCAAAAGGGTAGTTTATGACGACGGCTTCCACTTCTTTGTCATTAAGAAGATCATCTACTGAAGTTACATATCTTTCAGAACCTGTTAGTTCAGCGAATCTTCTGGCTTTCTCTTCAGTCCTGCTGCATACGTTAACGACCTGAAAACGATCATCGAGCTGTTTTAGGGCGGGCCAGTGAAGATCCCTGGCGCAGATACCGCAACCGATGAAACCGAGTTTTATCTTTCTCATCTCTCTCATCCTCCTTATATATATGATATACGAAACCGGAAATAAAAGGATATGGAGTCGTATCATGGATAAAGAAAGGACCGGAGATATTATATTTCCCCGGTCCCAATGGATCCTTTCTAATTTGTGGTGGTTGTCATTATTTCTTGCCTGCGAGCTCTTTCAGTTCATCAAGAGTCGATGCCTTCTTTGAATAGAGGGTCAGAGGAGCACATGCTGTATCGCCGATGTCTATTATGTCATATCCCTGGGAATCTATCTCAGACTGGAGATATGCCTTATGCTGGAAAGAGTTGAGATCGATCTCTCCGCTGTTCAGAGCCTCGTTAGGGAGGTTGTATGCATCGAATATGACGATTTCAAGATAGAGCCCGGAATTCGTCTCATCAAGTACCTTCTGAACTGCTCTGAAAGTATCGCCGGAGCCGCATACTCCTATTTTGATGACTTTCTTTCCATCGGGGGAAGACTGATAGCCTTCGATCTCCGATACGAAATTGTCATCTACAGAGTAATCGGGGTCATAGATAAATGCCGGAACGGAGGCTCCTTTGCTCTTTTCTATGGTATACTGGGCAACCAGCTGGCTTTGATAAGCCTCCACGACTTTTTTGTAATCGGGGTTGTCCTTATCTGCCGTTCTTGCGACAATGACATTTATGAACGGGTTGTCAGAACCGACCTCCTGGACCTCTGTTATGAGGCCGTCCTTAGCCGGGATCAGACCTGCAGGAACAGCGTATGTTCCGTTTATGGTGGATGCTCCGTAGTCGTCAAGAGTTGCAACTAAAGTATTGGCTGCAGCAGGGACTATCTCGATATTGTAGATATACTTCGTTATGTCCTTGAGTTCAGGAGTGTATCCTGCAGCCTCATCAACTTCTATGAGACCTGCTGTCTTGAGTAGGGTTATAGCCCTGGCCTGGTTGGTAGCATCGCTGGGGACGCCTATCTTCAGGGGCTCAGTTTCCTTCTTGCCGCATGCTGCGGAGGAAATCAGGAAGATCAGTGCAATAACGATCAATAATACCTTTGTAGCTTTTTTCATTTTCTTTACTCCTATCTATTTGAAATTTATTTCTGAAACAGTTTTTTGTTCGTGGTCTTCCTTGCAAGCGTATTTCCGATCACCTGTATCACGGAAACTATTATGAGAAGGAGAATGACACACACGTTCACTATGTCTGAATAGTGCATGTTCTGACCATAGTTTATGGCGAAACTTCCAAGTCCTCCGGCGCCTACGGCACCTGCTGCCGTTGTGAGTCCTATAATGGAGATAGCAGTTATGGTGATGACTCTTATAAGATCAGGAAGGGCTTCCTTCAGGTATACCCTGAATATGATCCCCGGGATACCGCTTCCCATGGCTCTTGCTGCTTCGACTTTTCCGGGGTCTACTGCAGAGAGAGCACTTTCGACCTGTCTTGTAAAAAAGGGAACAGCTCCGAATACCAGAGGGACTATGGCCCCTTTAACTCCTATGGAAGTTCCTACAAGCGTTCTGGTGAACGGGATGAGGAATATGAGGAGTATTATGAACGGTATCGATCTGAAGATGTTGGTTATGATCTCAAGCACCGAATGTATGAATTTGTTCGGCTTGATTCCGTCCGGCCTCGTTATCACCAGTAATATTCCGAACAGGCCTCCGAGAAGCAGCGTGATCGCTCCTGCTATGAAGAACATCTGGAATGTTGCTGACAGGCTTTCGAGAAATCTGTCCGAGTAGTTCATGAAGTTCGGAATCAGTTTGTATAGCAGTTCTTTCATCTTTCTATTGCCTCCACTCTTACTCCGTTTGAAGCTATGTATTCCAGTGCTTCTCTGACTTTATCCGGGTCACCGCTTATGTCAGCGATTATACCTCCGAGAGCATTCTCGGCAACTATGTCCACGTTGGCTAGCACTATGCTGATGTCCACGTTGTAGTCTCTTGATACTTTTGAGATAAGGGCTTCTCCGACCGAGTCCTTTGTGAAGGTCAGTTTGATGAGCCTCTGGGAAGCATTGTTCGACAGTTCAATGGTCCTGCTCTCTATGAGTTTGTTTATCTTTTCCAGTCCGGATGAGGATTCCACGAACCTCTTTGTGATGTTGGCCTGGGGATTTGAGAAGACCTCGTACACTTCTCCTTCTTCCACGACTTTTCCGTCTTCCATCACAGCCACTCTGTCGGCTATCTGCTTAATGACCGCCATCTCGTGGGTGATTATGACTATCGTGAGTCCAAGCTTTCTGTTGAGATCCTTCAGAAGCTTCAGGATTGATTCGGTGGCATCAGGGTCGAGAGCTGAAGTTGCCTCATCTGAGAGGAGTATCTTCGGGTCATTTGCCAGAGCCCTCGCTATTGCGACTCTCTGCTTCTGACCTCCCGACAGCTGGCTCGGATATGAATCTCTCTTCTCGGAGAGATCTACAAGTGCAAGCAGGTTGTCGACCTTTTCTGTTATCTCTTCTTTGGAGAGCCCTGTGTATTTCAGAGGATATGCGACATTGTCGAATACTGTACTCCGGTCGAGAAGGTTGAAGAGCTGGAAGATCATTCCTATGGACCTTCTCAGCTTTCGGAGATCTTTCTCTTTGAGCCTGGTCCTGTTTTCTCCGTCCACTTTGTAAAGAACTCCGTTCTCGCTCGTTATGGTCCCGAAGTCCTTAATGCTTATGGAACCGCTGTCCGGATACTCGAGGAAGTTTATGCATCTTACGAGGGTGCTCTTACCTGCTCCTGAATATCCTATGATACCGTATATCTCTCCGTCTCCTATATTGATGGATACGTCGTTTACGGCATGTACGTTAGCCTCTTTTGAAACGAAATGTTTCTGGAGGTTAGAGATATTGATCATCAATGATCCTCCTTAATCTGCAAAAAAAAAGGGAAGCGCTTGGCTTCCCGGTACTTTTTTGACAATACTCAATATGAGCAGTATCGACAAAGTCCGGAAACAGCTCTGCACATGCGCATCATCATATCATTTTCTTTCCGGATAGTCATCTTTCTGCTCCTTTCATTAAAGTAAGTATACTTTAATACACCATGAGAGAATAATCAAATTGTATTATTCTTTTATTGGTAATAGATTTTATCTATATCCCTCTCTTGGAGTCCTCGATGTTCTTCTTGAGTTCTTCTATATAGTTGAGGGCTATGTCCGACAGCATGGAATGAGATTTTACTATGTATCCTATCTCCATGGTCACATTTGGGTTATTGGGATCAGCCTGATAGGGAATGGCTACATAGTCTTCTCCGTTCAGTTCCTGACAGATGAAACCCGAGCACAGAGTGTATCCGTTGAGACCTCTCATTAGATTCAGCATCGTCGCACGGTCATTCACCTTTATGGTCTGGGGATAATCGTTCTCTGCCAGGATCTCCTCGTTAAGGTAGAATGAACTGTTCTCTCCCTGATCGAAACTCATGTTCGGATAACTTGTCAGTTCTTCATAGGAAATGGAACTGTTCTTTGCCAGAGGATGTTCCCGATAGAGATAAACGAAGGCATTTGCCTTGGTGAGCTCGGTGAACTTCAGATTTCTCTCAGCGAACAGCTTCTCAAGATATTTCCTGTTGTAATCGCACAGAAAGAGTATGCCGACTTCACTTATCGAGTTTCCGACATCATTTATAACGTCCATAGTCCTCGTTTCACTGATCTCGAGGTCATATTTGCCGGTCCCGTATTTTTTGACTGTCTCCACGAAAGCCTTGGTGGCAAAAGAATAGTGCTGTGCTGAGACCTTGAACTTCTGCTTTATGCTGTTTTTGTCAGAATACTTGTCCTTAAGGAGCTCATACTGCTGGTATATCTGTCTGGCCTGAAGGAGGAAATCTTTTCCCTCGTTGGTGAGGATGACTCCCTGGTTCGTGCGGTTAAAGAGCTTGATCCCAAGCTCATCCTCAAGGGAATGGATCGCACTCGTAAGAGTCGGCTGAGAAATGTATAACTTCTCAGCCGCCTTGTTCATCGATCTTGATTCGGACACTACGAGAGTGTAATGGATCTGCTGCAATGTCATAGAGGCATTTCCTTCTGGTGCTCAAGGTGCCACTTATGGTCTTCCTTCACCTTTTTGAGCAGCTCAGGATCTTCAAACAGGTCGAGTGCGGTAAATGCGAGCACCTTTGCTCCAAGGCCTATGGATGCAAGGCCTTTCTCACTCTTTGCAGCGTTGCACATGTCTATGGAGTGCCCTGCGATCTTTTTATCCGATATTGAGATGTGGGGCTGTATCGTCGGGATCTTCTGGGAAACATTTCCGACATCACTGGATCCCGGTGAAACTGTATCCGGCTTATGGGTGATCTTCTCTCCGAAGAGCTCAAGGTTCTTTTCATAAAGAGCGTCCAGGGAAGGAGTGAGGACCATGTTCTCCACCAGATTCTGATATAGTTTCATGGAACCTGTGCATCCCGTCTGAAGTGCGGCTCCTTCTACTATCTTCTCCACTTTTCCATACAGTTCATGGAGAGTATCGATATCGGCAGCCCTTATATAGTATTTGGATTTGGTATAGTCAGGGATGACGTTTGGAGCGGTACCGCCCTCTACGATTATCCCATGTATCCTTATCCTGTTGGTAAGCTGCTGGCGGAGCACTCCTATGGCTTCATATGTGAGTATCTGAGCATCGAGGGCATTTATGCCGTCCTCCGGATCTCCTGCAGCATGGGCTGACTTACCATGGAATTCGATATCAACAGGAGCACATGCATAGTTTCTGGAACTGAGTCCGTGTTCGGGAGATCCGCCCGGATGTACGCACAGTGCAAAATCAACGTCCTTGAAGTAGCCCTTGTTGGCAAAGGAACCCTTGGCGCTTCCTTCCTCGCCGCCTTCCTCTCCCGGGGTACCATAGACTCTTACTTCTCCGCCGATCTCATCACATACAGATTTCAGTGCGGCTCCGGCAAGGGAACTCGTAGCTCCGAATATGTTGTGTCCGCATCCGTGACCAAGGCCTGCAAGGGCATCATATTCCGCCAGGAATGCGACCGTGGGGCCCGGCTTTCCGGACTTATAGTAAGCAGCAAATCCCGTCCTGTGGCCGGCTGCATTCAGTTCTATCTCAAAACCTTCCTTTTCAAGCTGTTTTGAAAGCGTCTCGCATGCAAAGAATTCATAGTTGGAGACTTCGGGCTTGCTGTGAATTGCAAGAGCTATATCCTGATATGTCTTCAATGAAGAATCAACGAATGCCTTTATCTTTTCTCTCAGATCGCTCATGTTCAAATCCTCCGTTCGATTTTCAAAAATGTGGATGGGTATATATTACGGCACGGAGCATATAAAAGCAAATTTAATTATTTTAGAGTCTGCTATAGATACTATCTATATATAAAGGCAAAAAAAGGACCGCAAGGGGTGGGCTGCGGTCCATTGTAGACAAAGCTGCTCCTGTGTCAGTATCCGCTATATGTAAAAGACAGATCTAAAAGATCTCCGTAATAATCGTAGGCCTTGTAAATGATCATCTCTCTGGAATGATCCATCACGAAGTCAAAGCCGTACCAGAGGGGACTGAAGAAGGTGTCGTCAGCCATGTATTCCTCATGCGGATGATCCTTGGAGTAATGGGAGATGATCTCGAAGGACGAGCGGGGATATTCCCCGGAATCTCTCTGATCATCAGTCATAAGGAAATATCTGAGAGACTCGGGTTCGGAAAGCCCATAAGTCGGATCAATGTGGTAATAGTGTTCTCCGAGCCTTATATATGCCCACTCATGGCCCTCTCCGGAGTAATTACTCTGTCCGCTCATGGTACCGCAGTCCACACCTGCCTGCATCAGCATAAATGCGTATGCGGGAGCTATGTCCGAACAGATACCTTTTCCCTCCATTATGAGGCGGTATGCCGATAGATACTCAACAGGCTGGTCCTTCATCTTTTCATAGGATTCATAGTCATATTCATAGTGTGAAGTGAAGTATTGATACATCGCAAGGGCTTTCTCAAAATCAGAGTAGTCATCCTTCAGAGTCTCATTGAGTATCCTTTCCACACGGTCTGCGAAATCGCAGATCCTTGCTATGGTTTCTTCTCTTGAAGTCATGTAACAGATCGTCACCCTGCCATCTTTGACAGGATGATCCGGGTCTCCGCCGGTATATATCTGTTCTGTTAAGGGAGGGAGGCATCTGCATGGGAACTGTCCCATCATCCACTTGCATGTATCATCATCGGGACACTCGAAAGTATCCGATCCTGTCATGATGGCATCCACGAGACTGAACCATGAATCACACATGGCCTCTCCGAAAACATCCCGGAGAAAAGATGAGCAGACCTTCCACTGGAAAGTGTAGTGGCTGCCGGGATCATGGGGCTCCTCCCATGGATCAGACTGCGCAGGCCCGGAAGAGACGGTCTCCGAACAGAATGATGATATCATCATTGAAGAGGAAGATACTTCCGTCTCGGATGATATGGAAATCCCTTTACCTGTGCATCCGACAAGGAAGACAAGCAGGAGTAGAATGCTTACTATTGTCTTAAACAGTCTTTTCATCGCTGCGCCTTTCACGGAAATGATATGTCCCTTTCTTTTCATGATATTATAACCGATAGCGAAGTTCTTTCAATGATATAAAAAGAAACCTTCCCTGTCCGTGCGGACAGAAAAGGCTTCTTCTGTGGCGTCCCCGAGAGGAGTCGAACCTCCGACCTCACGCTTAGGAGGCGTGCGCTCTATCCTACTGAGCTACGAAGACTCAAGAGAACATATAGATTTATAACACAAATCCACTCCAATGTCAAAGAAGATAGTATTGTCTTTTCATTTTAATCGATATATAATTACAAAGCGACTTGCTGATGTAGCTCAGTCGGTAGAGCACTTCATTGGTAATGAAGAGGTTCATGAGTTCGATTCTCATCATCAGCTCCAGAATATGAGGAAGTTTATTTGGCAGAACCATTTAGACTTCCATTTTTTTAAAAAGGAATAAGAGATAATGGAAAAGAACATGAGATTTGGCTTTATAGGCTGTGGAAATATGGGGGGAGCCATATTGAAGGGAGGAGAAGGACTGGGGCTCCTTTCTCCTGAAAACGTATGCATCTATGATATCTCAAAAGAAGTCACGGACAGGCTGAGAGCAGACGGGTATAAGATCTGCACGGACTTAAGGGAACTCTGCAGCGAGTCGGATATCATAGTACTGGCAGTTAAGCCTCAGTATTTCCCCGATGTAAGAAAAGAGATAGAGGGCCTTACTCACGGAAAGTGCGCTCTTTCCATAATGGCAGGAATCTACATAAAAGATCTTAAGGAAGCTCTCGGAGAAGAGACCAGGATCTTCAGAACGATGCCAAACACTCCCGCTCTCGTGAACAGAGGAGTATTTGCAGTATGCGTGGAGAACGATGCATCTCCTGAAGAAAAGGAACTCATCTCAAAGCTTCTCTCCTCCATGGGAAAGGTATATGAGGCTACCGAAGAAATGACGGATGTGTTCTGCGGCTTCAGCGGAAGCGGCCCGGCCTATGTGGCAATGTTCGTGGAAGCTCTTGCCGATGGAGCGGTGCTGGAAGGAATGCCAAGGGCACTTGCATATAAGGTGGCGCTTGAGACAGTGGAAGGTTCTGCAAGGCTGATGCTGGAGAAGAACATGCACCCCGGTGCACTTAAGGATATGGTATCCTCACCCAAGGGCACGACCATAGAAGGAGTAAAGGCATTGGAAAAGGGAGCCTTCAGGCATTCAGTGATGGAATCAGTGATAGCTTCCGTAGAAAAGACCAGGAAGCTGGGGAAATAAAGATGTTGGTGAAATATTATTCAGACATGCTGAGCAAAAAGTCTGCCATCAGGAATCTCTTCGATTTCGGAAGGAGCAGGGCAGAGGAGATAGGAAAGGATAACGTATTCGATTTCAGCATTGGGAACCCGTCCGTACCCGTGCCTGACAGTTTCAATGAATCTCTTAAGAAATTCGCGGATTATAAGGACGGCACACTGGTGCACGGATACAGCCCTACTCTCGGGATACAGTCTGTAAAGGAAGCCATTGCAGCCAGTCTGAACAGAAGGTTCGGGGAGGATTATACCGCCGATCATATCTTCATGACCACCGGAGCTGCGGGAGCGCTGGCACATGCTCTCAGAGCAGTATGCGAAGCGGGGTCTTCCGTCATGGTGTTTGCTCCTTTCTTTCCTGAGTACGTGCCGTATATAACCGGAGCGGGATGCATTCCAAAGATAGTTCCTCCGCGTATGGAAGATTTCCAGATAGACTTTGAGAAGTTCAGCGAGATGCTGGACGAAAGTGTTTCTGCTGTCATGATAAACTCTCCGAACAATCCGTCCGGAGTCATGTATTCTGAAGATACCATAAAGAAACTATGTGCTATCCTTTCCGATGCTGAGAAGAAGTTCTCCCATCCGATATATCTGATATCCGATGAACCATACAGGGAGATACTGTTTGGCGGGATCAGGTATCCGTATGTCTCTAAGCTCTATGATGATACTATAGTATGCTATTCCTTCAGCAAATCCCTTTCAATTCCGGGAGAGAGGATAGGATACGTTGCAGTCGATCCGAGGGCGAAGGACGCTGAGCTTCTGGTCCCTGTGATGGGGCAGATATCCAGATTCACCGGACACAACTGTCCGCCCTCTATAATACAGCTGGCGGTGGCGGAAAATCTGGAAGTCACTTCCGACATGAGCGTATATGAGCGGAATGCAGAAATCCTGTATGAGGAACTGACAAGGCTCGGGTTCAGGTGCGTCCGCCCTGACGGAACGTTCTATATGTTTCCCGAAGCTCCCGGCGGAAACTCTGAGGAACTGAGCGAAAGGGCAAAGAAACATGACCTGCTGCTGGTTCCGGGGACCACGTTCGGATGCCCCGGCAATTTCAGGATCTCGTACTGTGTGGAGACGGAGAAGGTGATCCGTTCTCTTGACAGCTTCGGAAAACTGGCTAAGGAGATATTCTGATGAAACAGTTTAAAGATATGGAGATAAGGGAACTCCTGTATCCCAACGAATATATTTGTGATTGCGGAAAGACACACAGGAGCACAGTAAAGGACATCGTAATAGGAAAAAACGTATTTCCCGATCTTCTTGAGACCGTAAAAGGATACGGTGTAAAGAGCATCATGGTCTTTGCCGACCGCAATACATATGAAGCCGCAGGGAAGGAACTTCTCGGAAAGCTTGAGAATGAGGGATTCACACTGAATACGTACATCTATCCTCAGGAGCAGGTCACGGCCGATTCTTTCTCGGTAGGACAGGCCGCCCTCCATTTCGCAAAGGACAGCGATATGGTGCTGGGCATAGGGACGGGAACCATCAATGACGTATGCAAGATCATGTCTTCCATAAGCGGAAAGCCCTATGTTCTCTACGCTACAGGCGCTTCCATGGACGGCTTTGCCTCAGATACCTCTTCCATGGTGGTGGACGGCCTCAAGTTTTCCGTTCCCTCCAAAGCTCCGGATGCCATTTATTCAGACGTGAAAGTCCTTGCAGCATCTCCAAAGAGGCTCACCAGAGCAGGTATAGGAGATGTGCTGGCGAAGCTCGTAAGCCTTTCTGAGTGGAGGATCTCCAATATCGTGAACGGAGAGTATTTCTGCAGGAACATACATGATCTGATAATGAAGTCACTTGATGCATGCAGGAAGAATGCCGAGAAGTATGTAAGCGGAGACGAGGATGCCATGAAGGAGATCCTTGAGGCACTCATTCTCCCGGGAGTTGCTATGGCATATGCGGGGGTCACGAGACCTGCCTCAGGAATGGAACACTATTTCTCCCATCTTTGGGAGATGAGGGCTCTCGAATTCGGATATAAGGAATACATGCACGGGGAACAGGTGGGAGTGGGAACTCTTCTTGCTCTCAGAGTGTATGACCGGCTTAAAGGCATGAAGGCTCCTGACAGGGAATCGGCCATAGAGAAGAGAAAGACATTCTCAAAGGAAGATTGGAAAAAGGAGATAAGGGCTTTCCTCGGCAACAGCGCAGAAGAAGTCATACGGACGGAAGAAAGAGAGAACAGGTATGATTATGATACATATCTGAAGAGGCTCGACAGCATAATACTCCATTGGGACGAGATAATGGAGATAATAAACTCCATGCCTTCCGAGAGGGAGATAAGGGGCATAATGGAAAGGATAGGGGCCATGACGGAACCTTCCGAAATGGGTATCCAAAAAGAAGTGGTAAAGGATACTTTCAGATATACAAAAGATGTCAGGAACAAATATATATGCAGTTCATTGCTCTTCGACATAGGACTTTTGGATGAAGTTGCAGATGAACTGTTCTGAAGATCTCCTCACGCAACAGGCTTTAAAGAACCTGATGAAAAGCCGGAGACTGCATGACATAGAAAAAACAGACTGCCGTATTTATTTCGGCAGTTTGTTTTCTTATGTTCACGACCTTGTCACGGGTTACGGAGCTTAGACTGATATCATGAGACTTTCTATACTGATATGATCACATTGCTGGAAGGAGCATCCCTCCACTGTCATGCGAGCTGACTCGAAAGCTGCGTTATTGAACAGCACTGTTTATCTTCATATAATGAATCCGTGATCACAAAACAGCAATTTTAACGGGGGATAAACATATGGAACTAGGAAAAAAGATCAGACAGCTTCGATATAAAGCCGGCCTTACTCAGGAACAGCTTGCCGATAAAATCGGCGTTGGTCCGCAGTCAGTATCCAAATGGGAAACCGCAGCATCGATGCCTGATATCACCACTCTTCCGCTTCTCGCAGAGACCTTCGGCGTCAGTATAGATGACCTTTTTGACTTAAGCAGTGAGCAGCACCTGAATCGTATCGAGAACAGCCTTGACATAAATGAAGAGATACCGCAGGATCTGTTCCGTGAATATGAAGACTTTCTGAAGGCTCAGACAGATGATATACAGAACAAGCACCGGGCAACCAGTCTTCTAGCCTATCTGTACTGGCACCGTATGAACTCTAACGCCAAGAAAGCAGCACGCTACGCCAAGGACGTTATCAGGATGAACCCGGGTGAAAAGGATTGCCAGTGGGTCCTGAACCGTGCGGAAGGGCATGCAGTATGGGATTGGAATATGAATAATCACACAAAAGCCATAGAGTTCTGGCGCGGAATAGTTGAGGAGAATCCGGATATACGTTTGCCGTACCTATATCTGCTGGATAATCTTCTAGCTGATAACCGCGCGGATGAGGCGGAAGAATATCTGGAACGTGCAGGCCGTCTTCCCGACGCCAGACCGGTTATGGTGAGTGTCTATCAGGCGCATATAGCACTTGCCCGCTTCGATGAAAAGACGGCAGACAGGATTATTGAAGAACTGGTCGCAGCTCATCCGGAGGAACCTGTATGTCTGTTTGAGGCTGCACAGTATCATGCAAAGAAATGCGACTATCTGAAAGCAATCGAACTCTATGAGCAGTCTTTCGAAAGATCGCCACGCAGGCCCCGCTTTACCGATGAGCTTATGGGCATCGCCGATATATATGAGATAATGGGAGACTTTGGAAAAGCTGCCGGGACATACGACCGTATCATTGACCTGTTGGAAAATGAGTGGGGCTTTACCGAAGATACAGGGCTGGAGGATGCCCGAGAAGAAAAGACCCGGCTGCTGGCTAAAGCGCAGAAGGCATAAATAAAATGGAAATACTGCAGGGACATTCAGTTTTCCCGTTATCACAGCAAATCCCTCTGTTTATAGAACGAACAGGACAGAAAAATGAATGATCCCTGGGCAGTGTACTTATAAAAAAGAGGAACAGTCTTCCAGGCCCCGTCCTTAATTGGCCGGGGCCTTTTCTGTAGAACGGATCCCTACATTATTGTAAAATAAACTATACAGATATAAAGGGAGAGAGCTCTGATGGAAAGAGAGATAAAGGTCATTTCATCAATAGACAAGAAGGATTTCAGGCACCTCATTTACTGGAACATGTTCGGGAGGAACCTCCTCGTGGGGATAATGCTCGGAGCCATATTTCTCATAGGGCTGATCGTACTCTTCTTATTTTCAGGGACTCTTAACGGAAAGATCATAGCAGGAATCTTCCTTGCGGCTCCTCTCATAGTGATAGGCTACATGGAGTTCACAATCATGAAGATGCGTTCAGCCGAGATCACTGCCAGGACCAAAGGAGAATTCACCTTCAACGGGAAAGGCATAAAGGCCATGCACATGGGAGCAGACAGCTATGTCTTCTATGACTGGGATCACGTTGAAACTGCCTATGAAACGAGCAGATTCTACATCATATTCGTGAACAGGATACAGATGCTGACGATAAAGAAGTCCGATATAAAGGAAGAGGACAGGGAAGACATCGTCAAGATCATAAAGGATCATACAAAACGCGATTATATAGGGTGGTAAGATTGAAGAAGACCGTAAAAATGGAACTGCTTGCTCCTGCGGGCAATATAGAGATAGCAAAGGCTGCACTGAATGCCGGAGCTGATTCGGTATATCTCGGCGGCCTCTTCAGTGCGCGCGCATATGCCAAAAACCTGTCTCTTGATGAGATAAAAGAGATATCGGATTATGCCCATGAAAGAGATAAGAAGATATACGTTACGGTCAATACCATGCTGCTTGAAAGAGAACTGGAGGAAGCTCTCCGTTTCACGGAAGACATCTGGGAGAAGGGAGCCGATGCGATAATAGCCGCTGATCTGGGATACATCTCCATGATCCACTTTGCACATCCGGAGATAGAGATACATGCCAGCACTCAGATGGGGATATCAGTTCCGGAGACGGTAGAACTCTTAAAGAGGTACGGAGTCAAAAGGGCAGTGGCGGCAAGGGAATGCTCTCTAAGGATGATAAAAGAGCTGAAGGCGGAGGGCATTGAGATAGAGACTTTTTGTCACGGAGCCATGTGTTCCGGCATATCCGGAGCATGTCTGATGTCGGGAGCCATAAGCGAAAGAAGCGGAAACAGAGGCAGATGCTCCCAGGTATGCAGACAGTACTTCACCGGAGACCATGGACAGGGCTATCTGCTTAGCATGAAGGATCTGTGCACTCTGGAGCTTTTAGATCAGTTTAAGGAAACGGGAATAGACTGTCTTAAGATAGAAGGAAGGATGAAGAGCCTCGAGTATGTGGTCACTACCACCGCGGCATACAGAAGGGCGATAGATGCCCTTTACAGAGGAGACAGTGTCAGCAAGGGAGGGCTCACGGACGATCTGAAAACGGTGTTCAACAGAGGGGGCTTCTCTGACGGTTACTACAAGACCAGGGATCAGAAGACTTTCCCTGACAGACAGGGGCACATGGGTCTCGAGATAGGGACCGTACGCATATTCGGAGGCAGACCGGGGTTCACGTATGCAGGGGAACTTGAAAACGGAGATGATCTTGAGATATCAGGAAAAGGCATAAAAGGAAAAGATCTTTCGCGCAGGGGAAATGTATATACATTGGGACCGGAGTACAGCAAGACTGTCGGAGAGAAGGTGTTTCTGAAATCATCCGAAAGGATCAGGAAAGAAGCTGAAATGCTTGCAAAAGACGATTTCAGAAGACCTGTCGACATTGACCTATATCTGTATGACGGAAAGGCAGTCCTTAAGGCATCCTCAGGAGATATCTCGGTATCAGTTGAAAGGACGACCGACAGAACCGCAAACAAGGAACCGGATGCATCATTCTATGAAAAACAGCTGCGAAAGACTGGCGGTACGGTGTTCGATTGCAACAAAGTCATGATCCATCCCTTCGGTTCGCCGTTCTTTTCTTCTGCAGAGATAAATGAGATGAGAAGGAGTGCATTGACAGGACTACTGGAGAAGATCGCTCCGAAGAGGACTTCTCTTGAAAGGGAGATCCCGAAGCCGAGACACGGTTTTATGGAAAGTACAGCCGATCCGTACGTGGCATATCAGGTCTCTTCACTGAAGAACATAAGGTTTTTAAGCAGTCTTGGAAAGACCCGTATCTATTTTTCACCTTCATCTCGGGAAGAACTCGACGGATTTCTGGAAGACGCGTCTATATCGGCCTGGCTTGTACTCCCGTCTTTCATATCTGAAGGTACCAGAGAGCTGATCTGCGGGCTTGAGGACATGCAGAGAAAAAGGATAGAAGGACTTCTGTGCAGGAACATAAGCTCAGTCGCTCTCGCAAAAAGTTCGGGACTGCCCTTTGTTGCAGATTATCTCTTTAATACGGCGAACAGCATGACTTCAGGAGAGCTTTATGATCTTGGAGCATCCTCGGTGACACTAAGTGAAGAGATCAGCCTAAAGGATATGGGATATGTCGCAGGACCATCTAACGAGGTCGTTGTCTACGGGAACGTTCCAATCATGGAACTCTATCACGACATGGGTATAGGGAGAGAAAATATTGACAGGGGCTACAGCGGAGAGATATGTACCGACAGAGGAAATGCTTTCCCGGTAGACTCCATGTTCGTAGGAGAGAGTTGTATTGAGATCAGTAATGGAGTGAAAAAATGCTTTACCGGCTTTTCCGAGCTTAAGAAGGCGGGAATACGCGGCATAAGACTCATACTTACGGACGAAGGAGAAGAAGAGATAACATGTCTCTCAAAGGCTTATGAGGATTCCTGGCTGAACGGAATGGCATTTGACATGAGAGTAAGGCCGAAGACATTTACGAACGGAAGATTACCAAGAGGAGTTGAATAAAGGACTCATGGATGAAAAAGTATTTATAAAACTGGAATATGACAGGATAAGGGAAAGGCTTTCCGACTTTGCAGTGTCGGATCTCGGGAAAAAGGCATGTACGAAGCTTATCCCCGAAACAGATCCCGAAGCCATCAATAAACTGCTTGAGGAGACTTCCGAAGCGGAGCATATAACCCTGACGGCGGTCTCATATCCTTTGGTGGGCTTTGATGACGTGACCGATGAGATCAGCAGACTTAAACTCGGGGCTTCCCTCTCATGCGGAGAACTGCTAAGGGTCAACAGACTTGAGAAGGCTGCAAAAAGAGCAAAGCAGGGAATAGGAAGGGCTGAGGCTGAAGTACTGAAACAGAGATCGGAGGACCTGTACTTCGATGATGAAGTGATAGAGAGGATCGATGAGGCGATAATAAGTCCCGATGAAGTGGCTGACAATGCCTCAAGGGAACTGAGAGATATAAGAAGAAAGATCCGCTCAGAGAATGCGGCCATAAGGGATAAACTGAATGAACTCATCAGGAGCAAGGAAAAGTCCATGTATCTTCAGGATTCCCTTGTAACTCTTAGAGACGGGAGATATGTCGTCCCTGTGAAACAGGAATACAGGAGCAATGTTCCGGGACTCGTACAGGGACAGTCATCCAGTGGTGCAACAGTGTTTATCGAGCCGATGGCGATAGTGGAGGCAAACAACAAGCTCAAGATCCTTGAAGAAGAGGAAAGACGCGAGATAGAGAGGATCCTTGCGGAACTTAGCCGACTTGCAGCCGGAGGAGCAGAAGGCCTGAAGTATGACCTTGATATCATGACAGAACTGGATGTCATTTTTGCAAAGGCCAGGCTTTCTGTCGAGATGAAGGCCTACAGACCGATAATGAGCGGTGACAGGACCGTGCGCATCAGAAAGGGAAGACATCCTCTTATAGATCCGAAGACCGTTATCCCCGTCGATATCGAGGTCAGTTCCGATATCAATACCCTCATAATTACCGGACCCAATACTGGAGGTAAGACGGTAACACTTAAACTGATAGGATTGTTCTCACTCATGGCACAGAGCGGTCTGTTCCTCCCTGCCGGGGAAGGCAGCATGCTCCCCATATATGATTCCGTATATGCTGATATAGGTGATGAACAGAGCATAGAGCAGAGTCTTTCCACATTCAGTTCACACATGAAGAAGACGATAGACATCCTGAACGACGCAGGTGAAGATTCACTCGTACTCCTGGATGAGCTCGGAGCCGGAACAGATCCTGAAGAAGGAACAGCGATAGCTCTGGCAGTCCTTAAGGAGCTCACCGATAGAAGGACCAGAGTCTTTGCGACCACTCACTATTCCCAGATAAAGGTCTATGCCATGAGCGAACCTCATTATGAAAATGCAAGTATGGAATTCGATGCCAACTCCCTGAGACCTACATTCAGGATGATAATGGGCATAGCCGGATCCAGTAACGCATTTCTGGTATCGAAGCGGCTCGGACTCGATGATTATATCCTTGAGAGTGCAAGGAGCTTCATGAATCAGGACAGACTCGAATTCGATGACATGATGCTGGAAGCTGAAAAGACGAGGAAAGCCGCAGACGATAGGATGAGGGCTGCCGTGGAGATCGGCACAAAGGCTGAAGAGACGGAGAAGAGGATAAGGGAACTGGAAAAAGAGCTTGATCAGAAAAAGGAGAGCATCCTTGCCAAGGCGAGGCAGGAGGCCTATGAGATCATAAAAAAGACCAGCGAAGAGGCTGAAGAGATCATTAAGGAAGCCAGAAAGACCAGACATCAGACAGAACGCGAAGCGACAAAGTCCGTTGAAGGGATAAGGGCTGAACTGGCAGTAAGGAAGGATCAGCTGAAGAAACAGGTGGATGAGGACAGCAGGGAAAACTCCGCATACAAGAAGATAGATGTCAGAAACCTTAAAAAGGGGGATGATGTATATATAGCAAGCCTTGGAGTGAACGGGATTGTCCAGACTCTTCCTGATGCGAAGGGCATAGTCAAGGTCCAGGCCGGGATAATGACGATGAACATATCCGTGGAAGATCTCAGGGAAAAGAAGGAAGAGAAGAAGAGATACGAGAGGACATCGAGCGTGAGAATGGAGAGAAAAACCATTCCCATGTCCATAGATCTTTACGGTCTTACAGTGGACGATGCAATAGTAAAGGCCGACAAGTATCTTGATGATGCGTATATCGCAGGGCTGAAGGAGGTCACACTTGTGCACGGAAAGGGCACGGGAGCCCTGAGAAAAGGGCTTCATGAGTATCTCAGACACAGAAATCATGTAGAATCCTTCAGGGTCGGAAAATACGGAGAAGGGGAAGAAGGCGTCACCATAGTCAGGCTCAAATGATCGTTAACATAATGTTCATTTTAGCTGGAGTATAATAAAATATAATATGACCATCGATCATGTGGACAGGAGGTTATGAGAATGGCAAAAAACAGAATACTGCTCATGGATGATGACGAGAATATATGCAAAGTCATCCGTCTGTATCTTGAAAAAGAGGGAATGGAAGTAGATGTGGCTCATGACGGAGCCTCGGGGCTTGCTCTTTTCAAGAAGGACGCTCCTAATCTTGTCCTGCTGGACATCATGATGCCGGGGATGGACGGCATAGAGGTCATCAAGCAGATAAGGAAGGACAGTACTGTTCCTGTCATAATGCTGACTGCGAAAGGCGACACCATAGACAAGGTGCTTGCTCTGGAACTCGGAGCTGACGACTACATAGTGAAGCCGTTTGAACCAAAAGAGATGATAGCAAGGATCAAGGCCGTCATAAGAAGGACCGAGAACGTAGTCGAAGAAAACAACAGTACGATCAAGTATCCGGACCTTGAGATCTCCATAACCGAGTATACTGTCGAGTATTTCGGAAAGAAACTGGAACTTCCTCCGAAGGAACTGGAGCTTCTGTATTTCCTTGCATCCCATCCAAATGTGGTATATACACGTGAACAGCTTTTACAGAAGGTATGGGAATTTGATTTCTACGGAGATTCCAGGACGATAGACGTACATATCAAGAGACTCAGGGAGAAACTTGGGGATCATAAGGAGTGGAGGATCAAGACCGTCTGGGGAGTCGGATATAAATTTGAAGTCGGACGTGTGGACGAGGTGAAGTGATGTTCCGTTACCGGACTCTGTTTTTAAGGATATCTTGCATTTGCATAGGAGTACTTCTGGTTTCATTGGTACTCCTTAATGTTTTTGTGTCTTTTGGAGTCCGCAACAGAGCCATAGGAGAAGTCCAGGAGAGACTTCTCGAAGGTACTACGATAATCACGAGAGCATTTCTAGAGTATTATGAGACGGGAGCTACCGATGAGGAACTGTTCCTGTATCTCAGAGATCAGGCAAGCAAAAGAAGCGGATCCATATGGATAGGAGATGCATTCGGAAACATAACGATAGAACTCAATTATGATGAGAATTACGGCAACTATGCCGAATATGCAAAGAAGAATCTTGAACAGATCGAAGGCAGGATAGCCGAGGAGAGCCCTGTCTATGCAGTATATGATGCCGAAGGCAACTACTATACCCCCGTAGTGACGATAGGCAACCTGATAAGCCTCAATGGTGTCAGGATAGGTGCGATCTATATGAACGGGCAGGTATTAGGGATAAGCGGTACCATACAGAGCATAAGGAGATGGTCTTTGGCAATATTCTTCCTTGGGACAGCAGCATCTCTTCTTCTGGCATTCTATATGTCGCGTAAGATATCAAGACCGCTGTACGATATGAACCGTGCTGCGAAGGAAATGGCTAAGGGCAATTTTGACCAGAAAATAGAAGTGAACGAACACAGTGAGATAGGACAGCTGAGCGAGACCTTCAATTCCATGGCAAGGGCACTAAAGAAATATGAGGATACCCGCCAGAGCTTCGTCGGAAACGTCTCCCATGAACTCAAGAGCCCGCTCACATCCATACAGGGGTTCATACAGGGAATGCTGGACGGGACGATCAAAGACGAGGACAGAAACTCATATCTTGAGATAGTTCTCTCTGAAACGAAGAGGATGAATGCGCTCATAGTCGATCTGCTTGAACTTGTAAAGATAGAATCAGATCAGTTCCCGATGCACATGACTGACTGGGATGTGAACGAGCTTTTGAGGAAGGGCATAATCACTTTCATCAACAAGATAGAAGAAAAGAACATAGAATTGTCCGTCGACATCTCCGAGAACAAGACAATGGTATATGCTGACGAGGACAGGATCACTCAGGTGGTGACGAACCTTCTGGACAATGCAGTCAAATTCTGCGAGAAGGGCGGAAACATAAAGATATGGACGTCAATCTCGTCCGATAAGGTTACGGTAAACATATCCAACTCCGGAAAGATCATTCCGGAAGAGGATCTGAAATATATATTTGACAGGTTCTTCAAGGTGGATAAATCCCACAACAGGAAGACACCGGGGACCGGGATCGGCCTCTCGATAGTCAAGGAGATCATCAACAGACATGACGAGAACATCTGGGTGAACTCCAAGGAGGGGATGGGAACTGTGTTCTCATTTACTCTTACTTTAAGTGACGCCAAGGAAACCAGATAAATGATGGAAAACAACAATACGACCAGCAAAAAGAAAGACAGAAGCATCGCCTGGATAATAGTGATAGGAGTATTTATCGGCCTCGTGGTAACGATAGCCGGTACATGGGCCATGGTTGATGCTCTCGGAAAAGCCATAGATAATAATCCGGATTTTAATCCGTTGGAACCTGAAACAAAGCCTTCTCAGACGGTCCCGATACTTGAGGGTGGATATGGGATCGATCCTTCCATCACTTCCATCGGAGGAGAGGACATGGTGCTCGAGGAGACGGTGAATCCAATACCGGATATAGCTGAACAGGCTATGGAAAGCATCGGAAAGGTCACCGTGTATGTGAACGAACAGAATAGTACCCCTGTTGCAAAATACAGCGGAACGTGTTTTGTCGTGCATGCGGACGGGTTTCTTGTCACTAACTATCACGTTATCGCAAGCGGAGATTCCTTCACAATAAGGTTTCAGAACGAGAAGGAGGAGCTGGAGGCCAAATATGTCGGAGGGGATCCCTCAGACGACATAGCAATCCTTAAGATAGACAGGAAAGGACTGAAGCCGCTTGCTCTTGGAGATATAGAGAAGACAAGAGTAGGGGAGCTTGCAATAGCAATAGGAAATACTTCCGGAGCAAACACCGAACTTGACGGAACTCTTACAGTAGGTTATATCAGCTATATAAACAGACGAGTTGTCAGCAATCAGTCCACCAAGGAGTTCCTCCAGGTAGATACGCCTATAAACCCGGGAAACAGCGGAGGACCTCTTTTAAACAGCAAAGGTCAGGTAATAGGAATAGTGAACATGAAGAGCCTCATCTCTTCCTATGACGAATATGGCAAGCCCATTGATTCCGAAGGAATAGGATTTGCGATCCCGATAAACAGAGTCAGGGACAACATAGTCAAGATCATACAGACAGGAAATATCATAAGGCCCGGAATCGGCATCATTTATACAGAAGTAACAGATGAGATGGCCGCACAGATGAACGTTCCAAAAGGGAAACTGATCATCAACTTCATGAATGATTCGCCTGCTGAGAAAGCAGGGATAAGGGTAAATGACGTCATCATCAAATGCAACGGGACAGATATCGTTGAAGAAGATGTGCTTGCAGAGATAATAAAGAACTGCAGTGTGGGGGATAAGGTCACACTCACAGTCCTGAGAAACGGACAGGAACTGAGCTTTGAAGTTACTATAGGAGATATGAACCGGATGGTCGTGCTTGACTGACGGGTTATCAGAATATGCATATGAAAACAGCGTGATTTGATGAAAACACGCTGTTTTTTTATTGTTGGTATCTTATATTTTCAGACTGAGATCCTGAACAATCCGTGCCGATTGCAGTAGTAGGAGAAATACTTTATTCTGTTCTGCTTGAACGAGGCCTCAGCATTTCCTTCCGGATATAGCTTTCTTATCTCATAGCCATTGTCCCTTACAGCCATAATGAAAGAGATATAATGCTTTTTACTCATCTCATGGGAAAGACTCACATAATACTCATCCTCTATACGTTCCAGATGGATACAGTGTTCATCGTCCTCAGGCTCAGCCTCAAGGGAAGGAAGGACTATCCCGCAACAGCTCACAACAGCCTCCCCGGTGCTGATGATCACATTCCCGCAGACAGGACACACATGAACCTTTATGCGATGCATGTTGAATGACCTGTTTGTATTTGAAGTCTCCTGACCTGAGAACAGTTCTATGACTGAAACACCCAAAGCAGAGGAGAGAGGCTCTATCAGAGATATGTCAGGATAACCTCTTCCGGTCTCCCATTTGGAAATGGTCTTGTCGCTTACCATCATTTTTACGGCCAGCTGGTGCTGTGTCAGTTTTCTGTCCTCCCGGAGACGCTTTATCATGGCTCCTGTAATATACTGGTTCATGGGTATTTACCTCCTTGCTCTATCATCATAGTGTTGCAGAATAAGACAGACAACCTACGCTGAGTAGACATCACATAAAAAGGACGTTTCTCTTGAAGCGTCCTTCTGTAAGTCTGTTATATGTCAGATCTTTTCCCAGGTTGTCCCTTCCTTGCTGTCCTTGAGCTGGATGCCCATAGCCTTTAGCTCATCTCTGATAGCATCGGCTTTTGCATAGTCTCTTGCTTTCTTTGCTTCAGCTCTTTCCGAGATTTTTGCTTCTATTATGGCTACAAGTCCATCGTCAGTGTCTGTATGGCTCTCTTCCTTTTCTGAAACGAGATTCAGAGAGAGAACGGTATCGAAATCCTTTATAAGCCAAAGCTTGGTAGCGTCGTCAAGAGGAGCCTTAAATATGTCATAGACTTTTGTCAGTGCCATGGAGGTGTTGAGATCATTGCAAAGGACCTCGGCAAATTCTGTCCTGTAAGGAGCAGCGGCTTCCATATCTGGTTCACCATCCGGTTTCAGGGCAGCTATTCTGCTCTTGAGTCTTTCATATGCAGAAGCAACATTATCAAGGGCTGCATAGCTGAATTCCAATGGTTTCCTGTAATGAGACTGGAGGCAGAACATACGGTAGACCATCGGATCATAGTTCAGTGATTTGAGCAGGGAAACGGTCAGGAATTCTCCCCTTGATTTGCTCATCTTGCCTTCCTTGTCATTCAGATGCTGAACATGGAACCAGTAATTGCACCATTTGTGTCCTAGAAAAGCCTCACTCTGAGCTATCTCGTTGGTATGGTGCGGGAATATGTTGTCAACTCCTCCGCAATGGATATCAAGACGCTCGCCCAGATTCTTGATGCTGATGCATGAGCATTCGATATGCCATCCCGGATATCCCACGCCCCAGGGACTGTCCCACTTCAGCTGCTGATCTTCGAATTTGGATTTGGTGAACCATAATACGAAGTCGGCTTTGTTCCTCTTATTTTCATCTTCATCTACGTCATCCCTGACTCCTACTCTGAGGTCGTTGCTGTTGTGTCCTGTAAGAGCATAGTAATCACTGACCTTTGAAGTATCAAAATAGATGTTCTCACCCGATCTGTATGCATAACCCTTCTCAAGAAGGGATTCGATTACTTTTATGAATTCGTCGATGCAGCTGGTTGCAGGGACTACAGTGTCAGGTTTTCTGATGTTCAGATCCTCACAATCCTTGAAGAAGGCATCGGTATAATACTGAGCGATCTCAAGTACCGTCTTGTGCTCTCTCTTTGCTCCCTTGACCATCTTGTCTTCTCCGGTATCAGCATCACTGGAAAGATGTCCCACGTCCGTTATGTTCATGACTCTGTCCACCCTGTATCCATCGTAAACGAGAGATTTTTCAAGGATGTCTTCCATGATGTAACTCCTCAGGTTTCCGATATGGGCAAAATGATAGACAGTAGGACCACAGGTATACATCTTGACGACTCCTGGCTCATTGGAAATGAATTCGTCTATCTGTTTTGTCAGAGTATTGTACAGATAATATTTTGATAACATCTTTTAAAGACCTTTCTTTTTGTATTCGGATGAATCATATTTTACATGAATTGTTTTTCTTTTTAAAGGGAAGAGAGGAGTTCCTTTGCGTTGCCCTGATCCATGAGATACAATAAGACCACGGAGGGGAGAGATGCTGCCTGATTTTCTTGAGAAAAAAATAAGATCATACTATCCGGAACAGATCGATGAGATCGTCAAGGGCTATACCTTAAGAAGGAAGACCTCATTCAGGATAAACAGACTTAAAATGACGGAGGAAGAAACCGTTTCTTTTCTTGATGCAAAAAAAGTGAAGTATTCTCGTGTCGGATGGTATCCCGATGCATTCATAATTGAACAGGAACCGGAAGAAGATATAAGGAAATGGCCTGTATATGAGAACGGGGCGATATATCTTCAGAGTCTTTCTGCAATGATCCCCGTGTTGGTCATGGAACCGAAAAAAGGGGAAAACATACTCGATATGTGTGCCGCACCCGGAGGCAAGACGACCCAGATAGCATCAATGACCATGGACAGGGCCATGATAACAGCCTGTGAGAAGAACAGGGCAAGGGCTGAAAGGCTTAAGTTCAACCTCAAAAGACAGGGGACGGGAAATGTAACAGTAATGAATGTTGATTCAAGGAAGCTGGACGACTTCTTCCGTTTTGACAAAGTGCTCCTGGATGCCCCCTGCAGCGGGAGCGGAACGTTCTCATCGGGATATGTCCCGAAGGAGTTTTCAGAGGAACTGATAGAAAGATCAGTCAGAACACAGAAGGAGATGCTGGATAAGGCCGTAAGGATCACTGCTCCCGGAGGCATGATACTCTACTCAACATGTTCGATACTGAAGGAAGAAAATGAGAATGTAGTAAAAAATGCCTTAGTTAAGGGAAATATCGAACTTCTTGAAGCAAAGATGCCGGGAATGGACGAAACAGTCTGTCTTCCGTCTGATCTTCCCGGGGCCATTACGGTAATGCCTTCGGAGTATATGGAGGGCTTCTTTGTGTCTTTACTCAGAAAAAAGGAATAAAGTATTTAAAAAAAAGCAATTATGGGCTGCGTAATGCATAATTATGCAGCCCATATTCTTTTGGTAACAATATGATGTAGCTTAAAAACTAATAAACAACTTAATAAAATGCATTGATTTATGCATACTATCAATTGTCAATATTTCCCTTTGTTATGGGAAATTCTTTACATTTATGTTAAGAAAGTGGTATCATATATATACAGAATATTAGGAGAAAGGCAGGTGTATATATGTTCGATGTAGGTACGTACGTAATGTATAATCGTACAGGTGTATGTCAGGTCATGAATATTGGCAGCAACAGCATGCCCGACGTATTTGAGAATGATGATCTCTTCTACACCCTAAAAGCAGTTTACGGAACAGAAATCATATATTTGCCTGTTGATTCCGATAAGCTGAGAGAGATCGTCAATAAGGAGGCCGCCGAACTGTTTCTGAAGAAGACTCCGTCCCTCATAGAACAGTTCAGAGAAGAAGACCCAAAGGTCGAACAACGTGAACTCTCGAATTTCTATAAATCTTTATTGGCCAACTCCGATATGGAGGACTGGCTAAAGCTGTTATCATATATATACAGAAAAAAAGAAGTTATGAGAAATGGAGGCAAAAAACTCTGTCAGACGGATAAGATCTATGAGGATAAAGTGGAACAGCTGATGTTTGGAGAACTCTCCATCGCTCTGGATCGGGACAGAGACGAAGTCCGAAGCAGGTTTATTGAAAGGTTTTTATCCTGATACAGGAAAAAACAATAAAGGAGCATGATCAGAACGGTCAGGCTCCTTTTTCTTATCTGTTCATTGATAACTTAAAGCCGTGAGATTACTCTTCTATAGTCATCGGGATCGGTATCTCCTTCTGTATTAATGACAAGAACCACTGAATCACTGTTGATCCGGAAGATCTTCCTCAATTTTTCACAGCGAAGTATCGTGAGAAGAAGGCCGTATGTCACGGCTCCTGATTCACCGGATATTATAGGGCGGTCATTTCCTTCCGGACGAGCATAGGTTCTCATCCCGAGTTCGGTGATCATGTCTGAGCAGGAGCAGAAGAAAGCGGATGAATCCCTTAACAGAGGCCATACGGTCTTGCAGGGGGTCCCGCAGTTTAGGCCGGCCATAATGGTGAAGCAGTCTCCCTTTACGGAATGAGCAAGACCATCTCCTTCTTTGGCGGATACATAGAAGCAATCAGCACCGTCAGGTTCAACTAAACCTATCAGGGGAGGAACAGCAGATGTGCTCAGAAAATAGTCGGCGATCCCTCCGGCCATCGATCCCACACCGGCCTGAAGGAAAACATGAGTCGGATCCGCTCCGTGCATCTGTTCCCGTATCTCGGCAGCCATAGTGAGATAACCTTCGATGATAAACCGCGGGATTTTTTCATATCCATCCCAGGCTGTGTCCTGAATCAGGAGCCAGCCTTGTTCCTCAGCTATCCTGGCTGCCATTTTTACAGTCTCGTCATAATCGTAACCGGTTATGGTACAGACAGCCGACCCGGCTTCTTCCACAGCTTTTCTTCTTACCTCAACGGTACCTTTCGGCATATAGACATGGGCTTTGCATCCGAACATTTGAGCAGCCCATGAAACACCTTTTCCGTGATTTCCATCCGTGCAGGTAATGAAATGGATCTCCGCGCATTTCTTCCTTATCCCTTCATCCTGAAAAGCGGTGAAATCCGTCTTATCTGGATCCATGGAAAAGATCTCGCAAAGCATACGGAACATGGCATAACTGCCACCGAGCCCTTTGAATGCCTTGAGGCCAAATCTTGATGACTCATCCTTCACGAATATCGAGCGGATACCATACTTTTCGGCACATGAAGACAACGATACAAGTTCAGTTTGCCGGTATTGTGGAAGACTCCTGTGAAAACGGAGGGTCTTTTCCGAATCATCAGGATTGAAAAGTCTTTCATTCTCATCCAATGAGGGCTCCTGGACAAGAATCCGGAGCCCCTCAAATTCATATTCCTTCATGGGGTGTTCCTCAAAGAGGGTATTCGTTGCAGAGGAGCCTGTAAGCCGGCTCATCTTCCTCTATGGTTGGGAATCGGCCTATAGGCTCAAGGAAACGGTTGTCGTTGTTATCGTCATTGCACTTGCTGACTTCACCTATCAGGACTTTTCCGCATCCCTTCTTAGCCCAGAATCTGTGATAGAGGCCGGGAGTGAGGGTGACGCTCTGTCCGGGCATCATTTCAAGAACGGTCCCTGCAGGTATCTTGAGTTTTACTCCGTCTGAAACAACGATGACGTCATTTACCGTATCCAGTTCTTCATTCTCTGTTGAGTTGTATAGTTCCATCATGAGGATTCCGCCGCCACGGTTGATTATATCTTCCATCTTTGACCAATGGAAATGCATCGGGCAGATCTGGTCTTCTTCGCTTATCAGGAGCTTCTCGGCATACGGCTTCGTGTATTTCGGGTTGTTCTGATTTCCGTTCCTGATGGTCACCAGAGTGAGCCCTATGTGATCGAAGTCACCTAGGCCGTAATCCGTTATGTCCCAGCCCAACATATTGTCAACTATCTCACGGCATTCCTCACCCTTTTCTTTCCAGTCTTCGGGGGTCCAGTTACAGAACGGAGGAAGGTGGAAACCATGCTCTTTAATGAAGGCTTCAGTTTCTCTTATCTTCTGATTGATCTCTGATCTTTTCATGTTTGCTAATCTCCTGACAAGAATAATGTTTCATATATTGATTATACAATCCCGAAGCATCAAGTTGAATCCGAGAAATACGGTATCCGAACTATAAAGTAGTAAATCCGTGAAGAGACTGCTAAATAAGTTGACAATTGATGCCCCGGTGGTTATTATTTAACATACAATTGAAGAAGAGGTCAGGAAGAAGAAGCATGCCGGGTTCTTTAAGAGAGGATGCGGGTGGTGCAAGCGTTCAGACGGTGCATGCGGTGGAGCTTTCGGTGATGACCGGATAAGAAGAGTGGACTTTCATAGTCAAGTAGGGTGGAACCGCGGAAGTTATTTCGTCCCTATGCAGGCATGAAGGTTTTTTTATTTTCAGGAGGAGAAGAATGAAAGCAGAAGAAAAAACAATGGACAAGATCGTAGCGCTCTGCAAAGGCAGGGGCTTCGTATTTCCCGGCTCCGACATATATGGCGGACTCGCAAACACATGGGACTACGGTCCTCTCGGCGTTGAGTTCAAGAACAATGTCAAAAAGGCTTGGTGGAAGAAATTCGTAACTGAGAGCAAATACAATGTGGGACTTGACTGCGCCATACTGATGAACCCGGAAGTCTGGGTCGCATCAGGACACGTCGGAGGATTCAACGATCCGCTCATGGACTGCAAGAACTGCAAAGAAAGGTTCCGCGCCGACAAGCTCATAGAGGAATATGTGTTTGAGAACAAACTGAATATCAGCGTTCAGGCAATGTCCAATGAAGAGATGGAACAGTTCATAGCCGAGAATATCCCATGTCCGTCCTGCGGTGCAAAAGCATCCTTTACTCCTATAAGAAAGTTCAACCTCATGTTCAAGACCTTCCAGGGAGTCAATGAGGATACGGCTTCCCAGATATATCTTAGGCCTGAGACCGCTCAGGGCATTTTCGTGAACTTCAAGAACGTCGTCAGGACGACCAGAAGGAAGATGCCTCTCGGAATCGCACAGATCGGCAAATCCTTCAGAAATGAGATCACCCCCGGAAACTTCACGTTCAGGACAAGAGAGTTCGAGCAGATGGAACTGGAGTTCTTCTGCAACCCGGAAGAGGAGATGAAGTGGTTCTATTACTGGAAGGATTTCTGCGCAGAATTCCTGTACAGCCTTGGAATGTCAAAGGAGAACATCAGACTCAGAGATCACGAGAAAGAGGAGCTTTCACATTATTCCAATGCAACGACCGATATCGAGTATCTGTTCCCGTTCGGATGGGGAGAACTCTGGGGCATAGCAGACAGGACTGATTTCGACCTCAAGGCTCACAGCAATCATTCCGGAGAGACCCTTGAATACTTCGATCCTGTTACAAACAACAAGTACATTCCTTACTGCATAGAGCCTTCGCTCGGAGCAGACAGAGTAGCCCTTGCATTCCTTTGTGAAGCATATGATGAAGAGACATTGGAGAACGGTGATGTCAGGACAGTCCTTCATCTCCACCCGGCTCTCGCTCCTTTCAAGGCTGCAGTCCTGCCGCTTTCCAAGAAGCTTTCGGAGAAGGCTGAGGAAGTTTATTCCATGCTGGTCAAGGATTACTCGATCGATTACGATGAGACCCAGACGATAGGAAAGAGATACCGCAGACAGGATGAGATAGGAACTCCCTACTGCATCACGATCGACTTCGATACACTTGAAGATAACTGCGTGACGGTGAGAGACAGGGATACCATGGAACAGATAAGGATGCCGATCGAGAAGGTATCTGAGTTCCTTAAAGACAAGCAGCAGTTCTGATCAAGGACGCATATAAAAGACCCGGAAAATCATTTCCGGGTCTTTTTGTTGTCAGATTATGTCAGCGGTTCTCTATCAGATGGAGCTTGTCCTCAGGGAAGGAACACTTTATCAGCATCGAATCCTCAAGGTATTCGATCTCCACATCTTCTCCATACTGGTTTATCCTGGAGAGCTTGGCTCCGTCCGAATAAGAGAGCCTGAGCTCTATCGGAACGTTCTTCGGAGACAGAGCTTCCTCGATCTTCTGAAGCAGTATGTCGAGGCCGGTCCCGTCCTTTGCGGATATGTAGACGTTATTTCTGTCGCTCAAAGGAATATCTTCGATCAGGTCCGTCTTGTTATATACGTTTATAACAGGTATGTCCTTCACTCCGAGCTCAGTCAGGACATTTAAAACCACTTTCTGATGCTGCTCGTAATCCGGATCCGCAAAATCCGTGACAGTGAGTATGAGATCTGCATTCAGCACTTCCTCAAGAGTTGACTTGAACGCACTTACAAGATCGTGAGGCAGCTTGTCGACGAATCCTACGGTGTCAGTCAGGAGCACGGTCCTTCCTGAAGGAAGAAGGCACTTTCTTGTAACGGGGTCAAGTGTGGCGAAGAGCCTGTCCTCGGCATACTGGTTCTCATCCGTTAGGATATTAAGAAGGCTGGTCTTTCCAGCGTTCGTATATCCTGCGAGAGCAACCTCCTGGACGCGGTTCTTGATCCTGTTCTGTCTTCTTAGAAGCCTCTGCGAAGAAAGGGAATCTATCTCTCTTTGGAGCTCATATATCCTTCTTCTGATCCTTCTTCTGTCTGTTTCCAGTTTGGTCTCTCCGGGGCCTCTCGTTCCTATACCGCCTCCTAGACGGGACAGAGCAAGTCCTTCTCCCATAAGACGGGGAAGATTGTATTTCAGCTGTGCCAGTTCCACCTGGAGTTTTCCTTCCCTGGTGGTTGCGTGCTTTGCAAATATATCTAGTATGAGGACCGTTCTGTCTATTATCTTGATACCGGTTGCCTCCTCAAGGTTTCTTGTCTCGATTGCGGAGAGCTCATCGTTGCAGATGATGAGGTCGGCATTCAGGGAGGAGATGAGAAGGGTCAGATCCTTTATCTTTCCCTTTCCAATGTATGTCTTGCTCTCTGAATTGATCTTTGACTGGGTCAGGATCCCCACCACTTCGGCTTCTGCGGTATCAGCAAGAAGGGCAAGTTCCTTCATCTCCCTTTCACCGGCACCAACGCCTACAAGTATCGCTCTTTCCTTCTCACTGTCTGTCTCAGAGACCCTTACAAGAGAATAAACTCTTTTTGTGGCTTCCTCGATCTCGTAGCGCAAGGCCTCATTAGGAAACCTGAATATGGAGAATGGCCCCAGGATCTTTGCTTCATCTAACTTGTTTCCGATGTATGCCACCTGAATACCCGAAGCTTTGCCGTTCTTGACTGAAACGGCAGCCATGGCATCGAGCCTGCAGGACAGAAGGGTTCCGATATCGACGTTCGATAGAACGGGGGATCCGTTCGGATGAGTGTGTATGCACCTTGCTCCGCTTATGGAATCATAGCCTCTCCTGATCCTTAATGAAGGGATCCTCACATGATCGTTGTCGCCGACTGAGATATCCAGAACATGTCCGTTCCTGGAAAGGAAAATGGAGACTTCGCGATTGAGGAGAGACGTGTATTTCTCAAGATATTCGATTATAGGCTGAGAGATGAACTCATCTCTTGCACAGAACAGGTCATGTCCCTGTTCCATCTCCTCGAGGATATGCTGTCTGATCCCTTCGATGTTACCGTTTATCATGCTCGTCCCCCTTTCATTACGACAGTATATATAGTTTACCATGTCAGCGGATTCTTAACTATTATGCCCGTTTATGATATCATAAATTAACTGAACAGAAGATGTGTCCGTAGCTTAGCTGGATAGAGCATTGGATTCCGATTCCAAAGGTCAGAGGTTCGAATCCTCCCGGACATGCCAGAGGGCAGCAGGTTTGCTGCCCATACTGATATAAGGGAAAAAGAAATGAAAAGAAGAATAGCTGCACTTGTATTTATAGTCATGGTGTTGTCCCTGTTCGGGTGTCTGCATCCGATAGACCCCTTAAAACCGGAAGGTGAGGACACTTATTCGTCAGAGAGTTCATCCCATTTTTCCGAAAGTTCATTTTCGGAGCAGAGTTCCTCTGTTCCGGAAGTCATCTCATCCCTTCCTCCCGAGGATAAATCTTCAGAGATCACACCGCCCGATCCGAGCCTTAAGGAACTGAAAAAAGGAGATAAGGGAGAAGAGGTCCTCCGCATGCAGGAAAGACTGAAAGAGATGAACTGGCTTTTCGGGGAAGCAGACGGAGAATACGGGACTAGGACCGAGGAGGCAGTTTTCAGGTTCCAGAAGCATAATGGTCTCGAAGAAACGGGTTCTGCCGATGTATATACGCTCGACCTTCTCTATTCCGACAGGGCAGAAAAATATCTTCCGCTCAAGGGACTTAAGATAGGGATTGATCCCGGTCATCAGAAAAAAGGAAATTACGAGAAAGAACCCGTAGCGCCGGGTTCTGAAACGATGAAGACAAAAGTCTCATCCGGGACTGCGGGAGTAGTATCCAGAGTACCTGAATACAAAGTGGTACTGATAGTCGGCTTAAGGCTTAAAGAACTCCTTGAGAACTTCGGAGCCACGGTCATCATGACGAGAGAGGTAAACGAGGTAGATCTTTCCAACATAGACAGGGCAAAGATCTTCAATGAGGCAGAGACGGATTATGCCATCAGGCTCCATTGCAACGGTTCTGAAGATCCGACCATGTACGGAGTCAGTGTGCTCATCCCGAAGACCCATGCCATGAAGGATGAGTGCAGGAAGGCTGCCGAATACCTTCTGGCTTCATTCTGTGACGTAACGAAGGAGAGGAACCGCGGCATCAAGGAGAGAAGGGAACAGACTGGCTTCAACTGGTGCGAGAGGATGATCATCAATATAGAGATGGGATACATGTCCAATGAAGAGGACGACCTGAAACTCACCGACAGCGAGTATCAGGAGAAGATGTGCTGGGGCATCCTGTACGGGATAGTCAGCTACTTTGAGAACAGTAATTGAGGAGGGACTCATGAAGATTTCTAAGAAGGATGCACTGAACTGGTTCAGGTTCTTTGCAGAGCTTCCCGAGGGGGAAGAACTCATGACTAAACAGCAGGAGATCGTCTACGCCACCTTTGCCCAGATCGAGAGGGCCATAGATGACCGGAATGAAAAACTGATGAAGGAGATAAAAAACCTCCATGACCTTGAGGGAAGAACATATTTCACGGGAAATCCCGATAAGTTTTCCAGAGGGTGCAGATCCTGTCTCACAGGGACGGGGCTCAGTGCTATAAGAAAGACCCACACCTGCAATATCAGGTGCAAATACTGCTATTACTACGACGAACTCGACTGTCAGCCTCCGATAGGAGAGGGCATGTGGGAGATCGGAGGTACTAAATTCTACGAGAAGGATATAGACCTTCTGTTAAGAGTGCAGAAGAAACCGACGGGAATAAGCTACGTTTACCTCGAGCCATTCATGGAGATAGAGAAGTATTATCCTGTCATCAGGAAGTTCCATGATGCCGGCATACATCAGCACATGTATACCAACGGTACCCTTGCCACTGAGGAGAATCTGAAAGCCCTTGGGGAAGCAGGACTCGATGAGCTTAGATTCAATCTCGGAGCCAGCAATACGTCCGACAAGGTCATAGAGATGATGAAAGTCGCAAAGAAGTATATCAGGTATGTTGGTATAGAGACTCCGATGACTCCGGAATTCTGGGATGCTTTCTTTAAGAAAAAGGATAAGATACTGGATACGGGATTCGACTTCATAAACTGTGCAGAGCTCCATCTGAACCCCAGCAATATCAATAACTATCTGGGTGAGGATCTGTATATCTCAAGGCACGGATACGTGTCCCCTATATGGAGCAGGGAGCTTTCCCTTAAGTTTCTTAAGATAGTTGATGATGAGGGATGGGATATATCCGCCCAGGACTGCTCTAACTTCACGAAGTTTGCCAGAGACCTCAACCTCAGAAGCAGGGAAGACAGCTGGTTCGGAGCCAGCACATATCAGAGCGAGTTCCCGACGATCCCCTACGAAGCATTCATTCCGATACTTGAAGACCCTGAGTTCAGGTTCTTGGAGGAGGAACCGCTCCCCAAGGGGTATAACCCGGGAGAACTGCTTTTCTGAACATGAAAAATGCCGGCTGATGCCGGCTTTTTCCGTAAGTGTTTACAGAAATTCATTGAACTCCAGACGCTCTCCGTCGGGCCCCCTGAAGAAGACGTTCTTTATTCCGTTATATATGCCTGGCATTACCCTGATCTCTCCCTCGGGTTCGATGCCATTCTCTTTCAGGTTTGCGACTGCAGCTTCTATATCGTCCACCTTTATACATATGTGGTCGACCGGTCCGTCGGTCCTCACTTTATTTGGCTGCTCTATGAGCTCCACAGTGAGGTCCCCCGTCTTCAGAAAGAGCAGGTGGATCATCTTCTCAGGATCCGTCTCAAAATCCCTCTCAAATCCAAGCACGTTCTCATAGAAAGCTCTTGATACATCCATATCCTTCACATATATGCCTATATGAGCCATACCGTATCCTTTTTTCATATCAATTCTCCTTTGCATATTCATAGCATCGCTGACTGTACATTATCTTAATTATACAGTGAAAAGTATGCAAACCCGCAAAAAAATGATATATTAATAAAGCATCTTCGGGTGCAAGTCAAGTTAAGAGGAACAGACATGAAAAAAAGTATAGCGCTGGTTGTCCTGGTAATGATGATATTTGTTATGGCGGGATGCTCCAGTGATTCGAATCTTTACAGGCAGAAGCCCGATGAGGGAGCTACGGTTTATACTCTTGAAGGCACTTTGACCGCAGAGGCCGCAGGGGAGAAACTCAACGTATCTTTTGAATCCAATCTCATGGCAGGTACTGCTGTCCTGGTATCTGTTGAATCCATTTCCGGAGAGCAGCTTGCTTCAGAGAAGGTCAGTATAGAAGAAGGAAAGCCCCTCACCGTGAGCTTCGATATAGACGACACCCTGAAAGGAAAAAAGGTCTATGTGAGCGTGTCGGCATCTCCGAGCAGCGGAAAGCAGCCCTCGGAAGTCAGGGAGGCTTATGGAAAATGGTTCCAGAACATTGATGGAAAGAACATTATCTGGGATAAGACAGAGAACGTTTTCCTTGTGCTGAGCGACAAGATCGAACTATAATCGGGAGCGTATCATTACTTTTTTTTGTTTGACAATGATTTTTCGCTGTGATATCATTGCCACAATTTCATAAGAAAAAGGCGCAGATAAAGACAGTCTCTCATATGAAAGCATTATAGAGAAGCATCGGCTGGTGGAAGATGTGAATGCAGGTATGGGAGAGAATCACTTTGGAGCCAAGATCCAGAAAGGCAACGAGTAAGGAGCAACGTTTGGTCCCGTTAGAGACCCTAGAGCTTAATCCATATTCATTATGGTTGGGTGCTTTTAAATGTGCGCCAATTTGGGTGGTACCGCGGAATAATTTTCGTCCCTGTCATGTGACAGGGACGTTTTTTTTAGAGGAGATAAAATAATGAACAGACCTACAGAGAACATCGTAGAGATCGCAGAGCGAATCAAGGGACTGAGGGAGATCCTGGACATTACCGTCGAGGAGATGGCTGAAAAACTGGAACTCAGTGTGGAGGAATACAAAGAGTATGAGAAGGGAAACATAGACTTTTCGTTCAGTTTCCTTTATGGGGTGGCCGATACTCTCGGTATCAACATTACCGATCTTATCATAGGAGACAGCGGAAGACTGAACATCTACTCGTATGTACCTGCAGGAGAAGGAGTCGAACTGAAGAAGCATCAGGAATATGTGATACATCATCTTGCTTATCTCTTCAAGAACAAGAAGATGGAACCGTTCCATGTGACAGTCGATCCTTCGGACATATATTCGGAAGTCCACAGGAAGTCCCATGTAGGACAGGAGTTCAACTACATCCTCGAGGGAAACATGACCTTGTATATAGGGGATGAGAGCATATATATGAGCGAGGGAGACTCGATAATATTCGATTCCACATATCCTCACGGAATGAAAGCGGAAAACGGGAAACCATGCAAATACCTGGCTGTCATAGCCAAATAACCGGAAAAGAGAACATGAGATGAGAATATTCGAAAAGTATACAAGGGCAGATTATGAGGACTATTATGATTTCAAAAAGAATTTCAAGATAGACGCTCCCGAGAACTACAATTTTGCCTTTGACGTGATGGATGAACTTGCCGACACCAAGCCGGACAAGAAAGCCATGATATGGGTAGGTATAGACGGATCAGAGAAGCATTTTACTTTCAGGGATTTCAAAGTCATGTCCAATAAGGCAGCGAATATGCTGAAGGACAACGGAATCAAGAAGGGGGATATGGTAATGCTTATCCTGAAGAGGAGATACGAGTTCTGGGTAAGCATGCTGGCACTGCACAAGATAGGTGCTATCGCAATACCGGCCACACATCTCCTTACCAAGAAGGACATCGTCTACAGGAATAACTACGGAGACGTTAAGGCTATTATCTGTCTTGATGAGGGAGACATAGCAGATCACGTGGAGGCAGCCGTTCCTGAAAGCAAGACTCTCGAGAAGCTGTTCCTCGTAAAGGGAAAGAGAGAGGGATGGATCTCCTTTGACGAGGAGATGGAAAAAGCCAGTGATGTCTTTGAAAGGCCTGTGGGGGACGAGGGAAACAAACTGACCGATCCTTTCATAATGTTCTTCACCTCCGGAACCACCGGAATGCCGAAGATGGTTCTTCATAACCACACATACACGCTTGCCCATATACAGACAGCCGTATTCTGGCACAACGTGGATCCGAACGGCATCCACTTTACAGTTTCCGACAGCGGATGGGGAAAATGCCTGTGGGGAAAGTTCTACGGACAGTGGTTTGCAGAGACTACGGTCTTCGTATATGAATTTGACAAGTTCGACCCCGTCGCCATGCTTAAGATCATGGAAAAGTACAGGATCACAACATTCTGCGCTCCGCCTACGATATACAGGTACTTCATTAAGGAAGATTTAAAGAGTTTCGATCTTTCTTCGCTGAAATATGCGACCACCGCAGGGGAGGCTCTTAACCCTGAAGTCTTCGATCAGTTCAAGGCTGCAACAGGCATAGATATTAAGGAAGCCTTCGGGCAGACAGAGACTACGGCCATCCTTGGAAACTGGCTCTGCATGAAGGGACAGAAGGGCTCCCTCGGTCGTCCCAGTCCCCTTTACAAGGTTGATGTGGTGGACAATGACGGTGTACCGTGTCCTCCGGGAGAAACGGGCGAGATCATAGTATATACGGACAGGAAGATCCCTTACGGTCTTTTCCTCTGCTATTACAAAGATGAGGAGCTCACGAAGGAAGCATGGAGCAACGGAATGTATCATACCGGTGACCTGGCATGGAGAGATGAGAGGGGATATTACTGGTACGTCGGAAGGAAAGACGATGTCATAAAGGCTTCCGGTTACAGGATAGGGCCCTTTGAGGTAGAGAGCGCTCTAATGGAGCATCCTGCAGTCCTCGAGGTCAGCGTAACGGGAGTGCCGCATCCCGAAAGAGGACAGGTGGTCAAGGCAACTATAGTCCTTGCCAAAGGATATGAACCTAGTGACGCATTGATAAAGGAATTGCAGAACCACGTGAAGACCGCTACTGCTCCCTACAAGTATCCTAGAGTCATAGAATTCGTGGATCAGCTGCCTAAGACGATCAGCGGTAAGATCAAGAGATATGAGATAAGAGAAAGGGATAAGGAGAAGTATTCCGTATGAGTTTCATATGCATAAAGAACGGGGACGTCTATGCTCCGGAGCACCTCGGGAAAAAGGACATCCTCATCTGTAATGACAGGATAATAGATATCAGCGATAGCATAGATATAGGTAGCTTTCCATATGAAGTGGAGATATTCGATGCAGAGGGGAATAAGGTGATCCCGGGTCTCATAGATCAGCACGTCCATCTTACCGGAGGCGGTGGAGAGAAGGGATTCACGTCAAGAGTCCCGGAGATAAAGCTGTCGCACATAACCGAGTCCGGCGTGACAACAGTCGTCGGACTGCTGGGAACGGATTCATATACGAGGGATGTCGAAACTCTTCTAGCAAAGACAAAGGCTCTGAATGAAGAGGGGATAACCGCATATTGCCTTACAGGAGCCTATTCCATACCTTCCGTCACCATCACAGGAGAAGTCGGTAAGGACATTGCTTTCATTGATGAGATAATAGGCGTTAAGGTGGCAATATCCGACCACAGATGCTCCAATCCGACGACGGAAGAACTCATCAAGCTGGCAAGCGAGACAAGGCTGGCCTCTCTGGTCTCCGGAAAGGTCGGAGAAGTGCATATGCACACCGGATCCGGAAAGAAGGGAATAGGACAGATTTTCGAGATCCTCGAGAATTCCGATCTTCCCGTGAAGCATTTCAGACCTACTCATATGAGAAAGTCAGACGAGAAGAACGTCGTGAAGCTCACATCCCTTGGCGGATATGCGGATTATTCGAGCACCGAGAACGGAGCCGACATGAAGGCACAGGATATAATCGATGCCATAGCTGCAGGAGCTGACAGGGAACACATTACGATCAGTTCCGATTCAAACGGTTCTCTTCCGAAGTGGAACGAGAAGAGGGAACTCATTGGTATAACCTATGCAAAAATGACTTCTCTTTTTGGTCAGGTCAAGGCCCTCGTTGCTAAGGGCATGAACTTTGAGGATGCGCTTCCGTTTATAACCTCGAATGTCGCGAAAGCTCTCGAGATAGATGACAGGAAGGGCAGCCTAAAGACCGACAAGGACGCTGATGTGGTGATCCTGGATAGGGAGATGAACGTTGACAGGGTGTTTGCAAAGGGAAAACTCATGGTCAGCGGCGGAAAAGCCGTAATAAAAGGCTTCTTTGAAGAATGAAAAAGAGACCGGATCAATCTGATCCGGTCTCTTCTGTTTTACTTGGTCATTCGATATTGTTATGGTTATAGTGCATCATCTCAGGTGTTACACCGATCTTCTCTGCAACTACTGCTCTGATGAAATCGCAGACGGTCTGCATGACAGGATAGAATGCATCGGCATGTACGAGTCTCTCAGCTTCAGTGAGAACGCCCTTGGTAGCCCTGTAGTCTCCGTTAGTATGGCTCTCGTCACAGATATGTACTGTGAGGTCTGCCATCTTCTCGATAGGAGAGTCATATGCTCCGCAGATGAGTCCGACTTTTGCACCATGCTCTTTTGCCTGCTTTGCAAACAGCTGCATGGAGGCGGTCCTTCCGGATCCTGATCCAATGATGAGGATATCGCCTTCATGGATTGAAGGAGTGGAGTTGTCTCCGACGATATGAGTGCGGAGTCCGATCTGTGAGCAGTCCATTGACAGCATCTTGATATTGTTTCCTGCACGGCCCCAGCCTGCCACATAGATCCTGTTGGCCTTGATGATCTCTTCGGACATTGCGAGGATCTCATCCATATTGACATTCGTAAGAAGTGCTTTCTGATGATCAGCAAGCTTTACCAGTTCTTCAGTGTAGTTCATGATAGATTCCTTTCATATTGAATTCTCATACATATTATACCCCATAAGGAGGGCAGGTATAACATGTTTAACGGTCTGACTTGAATACTTGGATGACTGTATCAGTTTTTTCTTTTCGGACTTGTGCCAGATATCTATAATAATAAATAAGATCAAAAAAAGGAGGCAGTCGAATGAGCAGGAAAGATAAGCTTAAAAGACTGTGGACGCTGTTCTTCACCTCGTTCATAACCAGTCTGACTGCGAATTCAGGATATGCCATTTTAAGTGTGCTCAGGACCACATATACGAAGAAGCATGAATGGATAACAGAGGAGGAGATGACGGATATCATTGCCCTATGTCAGGTATCTCCGGGGCCCATAGCGATAAATGCTTCGGTCATGCTGGGATACCAGTGTGCAGGAGGACTGGGATCGTTTCTCTCCGTACTCGGATGTGTGATACCCCCGATAATGATAATGGTACTGGTCACCATCTTCTACAATGTGATCGTAGAGAACAAGATAGTGGCACTCTTCATGAGAGGAATGCAGGCCGGAGTCATTGCAATGCTCCTCGACGTTGTGATCAGCCTTTTCGTAAATATAAAGAACAGAAAGAGCATTTATCTTTATGTTATCCTCATAGGGTCTTTTCTGTTCCTCAGACTTACCGATCTTTCGGTATTCATCCTGCTGGTGATAGTCCTTGCAGCAGCACTCGTCAAGACCTTCATCATGAGGAAGAAGACAGGAGGAAACCATGAATCTTGCTGAGATCTTTCTTGTGTTCCTAAAAATAGGCTGCCTGGCCATAGGAGGAGCCTATGCATCTATATCCATAATAGAGAATGAGGTCGTGCATGTCAGCAAATGGATGAGTTATGAGGATTTCGGAAATCTGCTCGCCATAGACGAACTAACTCCGGGCCCGATAATGATCAACTGTGCAACCTTCATAGGAATGACCATGTCAGGTTTTCCCGGAGCCCTTGCAGCATCGATAGGATGTATCGTCCCTGCATGCATAGTATCCACGATACTGATACTGATATATAGAAAGTACAGAAAGCTAACGGTCCTTGACAACATAGTGTTCTCTCTCAAGGCCATGGCTCTTGCAATGATAATATCCACGTTAGTGAACATAATATTCAGAGCACTGTTCCCGGGAGGAACGATAGCCTTATCAAATTTCGATTATCTTATAGCCATATTCGCGGTGGCATCATTTGTAATAATCAGTAAGATAAAGGTCAATCCCGTATTCGTGATGCTCGGATGCGGCACAATTTACACCCTGTTCCACCTCTTTATATTGAAATAAAAAAAATTAAAGACCCCTATTGACATACTGTCAGGAGGGGTCTATTATATATACGAAAGGTCAAAGAAAGTCAAAGTCAAAGGAGGCGAATAATATGGCAATGCTGAGTGACAGTATTGAACAGTTCATCAAGTCACTTTTAGAAGATTATGACCAGATGATAGAACTTCAGAGAAACGAACTGGCTGACTACTTTTCCTGTGCACCTTCCCAGATAAACTACGTTCTGGCTACCAGATTCTCACCTGAGAAAGGGTACTACATAGAGAGCAGAAGAGGCGGAGGAGGCTATATCAGGCTGATCAGGATCTCCACCGACAAGATGGAGATGATCAATACTCTCAATGAGAAGTATCTGAAGGAAGATCATATAAGCGAAAAAGATGCGATGACCATGATCAGTAATATGAAGGAACTTGGGCTCATAGATGATAAGAACAGAAGGATGATAACCTCAATGATCTCAGACAAAGCACTCAAGATCCCTGCAAACATTAGAGAGAAGATTAGAGCTAACATGCTCAAAGAACTATTATATTCACTGGAAGCGGAGGTATAAGACCATGTTATGTAATGAATGCGGAAAGAACGAAGCATCTGTGCATGCAGTAACGATTATTAACGGAGTAAGAAATGAAATGCATCTTTGCCCGGAATGCGCAAGCAAGCATCCGGAACTCTCAAGAAGGTTTGAAAGCCTTGCAGCAATGACGTCAAGACCGAGGAGCCTGTTCAGGAATCTTCTGAATTTCGGCTTCGACACGGATCCGTTCGAGGCAATGGAAAACATACTGTCATGTCCGACATGCGGAGAGACATTGGACGATATCAGAAAGACCGGCCTGTTCGGGTGCTCTGACTGCTATGACACATTCTCAGATCAGATAATCCCGGTGCTCGAAAAGACACAGGGAAGCAGCACTCATAAGGAGGGAGAAGTTCAGAAAGAAAACGGACAGAATATCGGAGATGCTGTTAAGGAAGAGAAGAAGCCCGACAGACTTACCGAACTGCAGGAAGCTTTGAAAAAGGCGATTTCCGAGGAAGCCTTTGAAAAGGCTGCAGAGATAAGGGACGAGATAAAGAAGATAAAAGGTGAATGATCATGCTGGACTGGCTCAAGGATAACGCGCTATCAGGCGACATAGTGGTCGCAACGAAGGTGAACCTGATGAGGAATGCGGAAAAGACCCCTTTCTCCCACAAGATAAAGGAGGAAGAGATCGCAGAACTCATCAAGAGAAAGGCGACAGAATGCTTTACAGGTGATGGAAGGGATCTCAGATATTCAGAGATAAATGACATGACCTGGCAGCAGAAGAACAGGCTGGTAGAAGGTCAGATAATCCCAAGAGAGCTCTGCTCGAAGGAGAATACAGCTCTCATATATTCGGAGGATTACAGTATCTCCGTGGCCCTTCTTGGTGAAGACCACTATAACATACAGTACATAAAGGCTGGCTTTGATCCTGAGGAATGCTTTAGCATCTGCAGGAACATGGCATCACTTTTAAACGGCAGCGTAAAGTTCGCTTACAGCGACAGATTCGGTTATCTGACAGCCAGTCCCATGAACGTGGGTACCGGCATGAAGGTGAGCGTCCTGATGCACCTTAAGGGACTTGCCGCATCGAATTCCATGAGGAACGTAGAGGTAAGCCTCACCCAATCCGGATTCTCCATAAGGAACTTCTATTCTGATGAGTCGAAGCCCTACGGAGATCTGTATATAGTCTCCAATACTAGAAGCCTTGGTGTTACGGAACAGGATATCCTTGAGAACGTCAGAGGTACTGTAGGAAGGCTCATAACCCAGGAAAAGGAGACGAGAGAGAGACTTTACAAGGACAATACCCTCTCAATCGAAGACAGGGTGTACAGAGCATACGGAATACTCAAGAATTCGAGAGTCATAGGCTCCAGAGAGGCAATCCAGGATCTCTCGATGCTGGGACTCGGAAAGAGCCTCGGGATAATAGATTGCTGCAGTCAGTCCATGATATTCAGGCTGATGATCAGTGTTTCCTCTGCAATGATGGCAGAGATAAAGGGAACGGAAATCGAAAGAAACGTCTCGCGTGCCGAGATGATAAGAAATGTTTTGAAATAAAAGGAGGATCAGCATATGGATTATTTTGCAAGATTTACGGAAGGAGCAAAGAACTCCCTCAGGAATGCAGATGAATATGCAAAGGAGATCGGCCATAACTATATAGGATCTGAACATCTTCTTGTGGGAATGATAAGAGAAGGCGGACAGATCGCAAAGCTCCTGATCAAGAACGGAGTCACGGAAGAAAAGGTAAATTCAGTGATCCTAAGAGCTGTGGGAAAGGGAGACTATAACTTTACCAGCGCTTTCGGATATTCTCCGAGAGTGAAGAGGATACTTGAATACTCGAAACAGTTCGCAAGGGAACTCAGAAAGAACTATGTAGGCAACGAGCACATGCTCCTTGCAATAATAAAAGAGACGGATTGTCTTGCCAACAGGATCATGGTACAGATCGGGGCAGATCCGAGAAATCTGATGGAGGAGCTCGTTAAGGGCTATCCCCAGGATATGGGCAGACAGAGCGACAGCGAGGAGAGCGGGACCCCTAGTCTCGACAAGTTCGGAAAAGACCTCACCGAGGCTGCATCGAACGGTGAACTGGACCCCGTAATCGGAAGAGTTGACGAGATAAAGAGGATTACGCAGATCCTTATCAGGAGGACAAAAAACAATCCTGTCCTCATCGGTGAGCCGGGTGTAGGTAAATCAGCTATCGCGGAGGGACTTGCACAGCAGATCGCTGATGGAAACGTGCCTGAGATGCTGAAGGGAAAGAGACTGATCTCCCTTGACCTTGCCGGCATGATCGCGGGAACGAAATACAGAGGAGAATTCGAGGAGAGATTCAAGGATTCCCTTAACGAGATGGTGAAGGACGGAAACGTCATTCTGTTCATCGACGAGCTTCATACCATAGTAGGGGCTGGCCAGGCAGAAGGTGCAATGGACGCGGCCAACATGCTGAAGCCTATGCTTGCAAGGGGAGAACTGCAGATAATCGGAGCCACCACTCTCGACGAATATAGAAAGTACATAGAGAAGGATGCCGCCCTTGAAAGAAGGTTCCAGCCTGTGCAGGTGGGAGAACCTACGAAGGACGAGACTCTCGAGATCCTCAAGGGACTCAGGGACAAGTATGAGTCACACCACAAGCTAAAGATAACCGATGAGGCTCTCAAGGCAGCAGTGGAACTCTCATCAAGATATATCACTGACAGGTTCCTCCCTGATAAGGCAATAGACCTTATGGACGAGGCTGCATCAAAAGTCAGGATCGCCATGTTCAGCACACCTCCGGACATGAGAGAGAAGGAGAAGAAGCTTGAGTCGCTTAGGAGCGAGAAGGAAGATGCAGTCAACAGTCAGGACTTTGAGAGAGCAGCCCGTCTGAGAGACCAGGAGAAGGAACTCGCCAAAGATATAGAGGAAGAGAAGAAGACCTGGGAAGATAACCGCAACAGCACAAAGGCAGAGGTCACTGAGGAAGACATTGCAACAATAGTATCCGACTGGACTCACATCCCGGTGAAGAAACTTACAGAAGATGAGGCAGAGAGACTCATGCATCTTGAGGAGATTCTCCATAACAGAGTAGTCGGTCAGGATGAAGCAGTCTCATCGGTATCCAAGGCCATAAGGAGAGCAAGAGCAGGACTGAAGGATCCGAACAGACCTATTGGTTCATTCATATTCCTCGGGCCTACCGGAGTAGGTAAAACAGAACTTTCAAAGGCCCTTGCAGAAGCGGTCTTCGGTGATGAGAACTCCATGATCAGGATGGATATGTCCGAGTATATGGAGAAACATACGGTAGCAAAACTCATCGGATCCCCTCCAGGATACGTCGGATTTGACGAGGGCGGTCAGCTTACTGAGAAGATCAGGAGGAACCCCTACAGCGTGGTGCTCTTCGACGAGATCGAAAAGGCACATCCTGACATATTCAACGTACTGCTGCAAATCCTCGATGACGGAAGACTCACCGATTCAAAGGGCAGGACAGTGGACTTTAAGAACTGTATAGTCATCATGACTTCCAACATAGGAACGGGACTTGAATCAAAGAAGAACAGAATCGGATTTGGTGAGGATTCAAAGGAGGAAGAGCATGCCGACATGAAGGAGGCAATGCTGGAAGAACTTAAGAAGTCCTTCAGGCCGGAGTTCCTTAACAGGATAGATGACATCATAGTATTCCACAAGCTTAATGAGGAGAATACGTATGATATAGCAAAACTGATGATGAACACGATTATAAAGAGACTCAAGGAGAGAGACATAGAACTGTCATACACCGATGAGGCTATAAAGGTCCTTTCAAAGCAGGGATTTGATCCGGAATATGGCGCAAGACCGCTTAGAAGACTCTTGCAGCAGACCGTCGAGGACAGACTCTCAGAAGAGATCCTCGAAGGCAAGGTCCATTTCGGAGACAGGATAGTCGCTGATGCTGAGGATGACAGGATAGTGTTCAGACCGGCGAAAAACACAGAAGATTGATCTTTACATCACTATTTTTGGAGCAGGGGGACGTATCCTCCTGCTCTCTTTTTTTAAGACGGATATGTGCAACGGAGTCTGACCTTCCGTGCCATATATTTGTATTTGGCCTCCGTAATACTTATAATGATATAAAAGATCTCAAAATGTCAGGAGATAATAATGCATAAGAAATACAAGGCTCTCATAGAAACTATAAAAGCATACGACAAGGTCGCCGTTTGTCTTTCAGGAGGCTCTTCGAGCGCTCTCGTGGCTCTGGCTGCAGTTGAGGCATTAGGCAAAGAGAAGGTGGAAGCCATCACAGCATCTACTCCGTTCTTTACCGGTGAGGAGCTGCTCTCCTGCAAGGAACTGTGCAAAAGGCTGGATGTCAGACTGCATATATCTTCCGCAAGCATCCTGACTAATCCATATGTGGTGAGTAATGGTCCCGAACGCTGTTATTACTGCAAAAAATGCATGATGGATGCTATAAACAGGGAAGCAATCGGTATGGGAGTCGATGCTATCCTGGACGGTACCTGTTATCAGACGGATCCGGATTCCAACAATGAAAGAGTATTGGGAGAGTTCGGGATAAAATGTCCGCTTGTAGGATCAGAGATCACCAAGGAAGATGTCAGGGATATACTTGACGAACTCTCCATGAGTTATTATTCAAAACCGGAGAATGCTTGTCTTGCTACGAGGATAAGCACAGGTGAACCCATAACCCTCAAAAAGTTGAGGATCGTAAGAGCAGCCGAGAATTATATAAAATCTCTCGGATATGCCGTGGTAAGGGTAAGGATCAGAGATCTGGACGGCAGGATAGAAGTGGGCAAAGAAGAAGTCGAGGAACTGATGGAACAGCAGGATGAGATCATCAGCGAGATGAAGGAACTGGGTTTCCGAAACGTTTCCATCGATCCTGAAGGCTATAGGCGTACACCTGCCACATGTCTGTAAACAGTCATGAATTATCTTTTGACTTTTCTTGAAGGACTCGCATCCTTCATTTCTCCGTGCATACTTCCCGTAGTTCCCCTTTATGTTTCATATATCGCTCCCGACACAGATAACAGGAAGAAAACGGTGCTTCGTGCTATTGGATTTTCTCTCGGACTTCTGGTATTCTTCGTGATCGCAGGCGCATTTGCGGGAACGATAGGAAAACTGCTGATAAATGCACGTCTGTTCTTCAGAGTATTCACGGGGATCATACTCATTATACTGGGGCTCATGGTAATGGAGGTAATACCCCACTTTTCACCGGCCTTTGGTCTGGACATAAAGGTAAGTGGTTTCTTTTCTTCGTTCGCACTTGGTTTCCTCTTTGCCATCAACATGACCCCGTGCATAGGCCCCCTGTTCGGTTCGGCTCTGGTCATGGCTTCAAAAGAGGGGAGCATTCTTAAAGGAATGATACTTCTTTTGATATATGGAGTGGGGATGATTATACCATTCCTTCTGGTAGCGCTTCTGGCAGACTATGTCAGAAAGACATTTGAACATCTCGATAATGTGATGAATTATCTGAAATACGTATTTGGTGCAATAATCATAATCACCGGAATACTGGTGATAGCAGGTGTGATATGAAGAAGAATCTGAAGATGATTATCATTTTTGTTCTGGCAGTCCTTCTCATCGGAGGAGGTACCTTGTTATACAGGATGCTTATAAATAAAGCGGCACTTCCCGAAACCGGAGACATCAGTTCTGATATAGAGACAGAGAAGGCCATGTTCGTTCCCTTTGAAGTCACAGGTTCTGACGGGAAGAAGATAACCCTTGAGCATTCCTCCGACAAAGTGACGGTGATCAATTTCTGGGCAAGCTGGTGCACACCATGCAGGGAAGAGATGGACATATTTGAGAGGCTGTATCTGGATCATGGAGATGTTTTCGAGATAAAGATGATAAATCTTACGGATGGACAGAGGGAGACCATGGACACCGCCCAAGAATATATTACAAAGAAGGGATATTCTTTTCCCGTATTCTTTGATGAAGACTATAACGGGGTGAATGAGTATTATATTGTCTCGATACCGAGGACTCTGATAATAGATAAGGACGGAACCATAATCTTCAGCATTACCGGAGAAGTCACTGAAGAGACGTTCGAAAAGATAATCTCGTCTTACATAAAATGAAGCAGAATATCGTTTTTGATTATTTATGATGGATATACCAATCATTATTTGCCTTGTTCTATATGTAACTCTCATTCATAATTATTTATTAATTGAGAGGGATTGATAAAAAGTCAATAACGTAGATATGATGAAACAAAAAGTGATAAATAGAAAGTATAAAGGCATTATTCAGATTCTTGTTATTCTCTTTTGTGTTCTTTTTTTGCTCCAAAGTACTATAGCAGCTCATGCAACAGAGTATTTCGTAAACGAAGAAGAACTCATAGTTGAACCATATGATCCAATAATAAATGAGAAAATGAGTGGTTATAAATCTCCCGGATCTCCGCCGACAATAGTTGACATATTTTGGTATATTATAGACTATTATTCAAACTTGACCTCTCCAGTACATAAGATAAATGAGAATACAGGGGAAAAATCATTTGATCTTCTAGTCAAAGGTGGGCTCATAAAGAAATATATAATTTGTCAGTTCAAAGATAGCTCCAGAGTAGTTCTTTTGCTAAAGGATAAGAATCTGGAAGAGCATTATAACAAAAAAATATATGAAACATGTCTTGAGTATGTTTATCGATATTCCAAGCCGTATCTTATCAAGAAGAGTAAGGATAGCTTCATTATTTATGATTCTGATAACATAACTGAGATGATAGCTCCAGATGATTACATTTATTATTGGGTGTCGGTTAACGATTACAAAATGATTATGGCAAGAAAGGAAAGAGAGAAAAATAGAACAAAAAAGACTAATTGAAACAGAAATGGAAACTGCCTCCATTATTATGTCTAAATAAGGAGGCAGTTTTTGAATGTGTGTTATTTCTTCTGCTCAGAAGATATCTTTGATGAACTTTTCGGTCTTTATCCGGAACTCCTTTTCAGTTATGAACATAAGGGTATTGTCCCTCATGGAGAGATGGATGATGTCGATATTCTCTTCTTTCAGTCCCTCAAACAGAGCATCCAGTTTGTCAGTGGGAACTGCCGATTCCCCAGCATATACCGTATATTTTACAAGATCGTTCTGGATCATGTAATCCGTTCCGGGAGCCGAAGCCTGTATGCATTTCTCGGCATTGCTCACATTACCCGTCTTGAGCGTAAAGGAGATGTCGACTCTTCCCTGTGATGCTGTCGACTGATCCATCATGTCGAGGGTTATTCCTTCCTTCAGGAAAAGATTTACGAGTCTTGCCATATAGCTTACGGTGCAGTATGCATTCTTAATGGTCATTACGGAAACGTCCTCCGCAATATGCGACAGCTTCTTAGTCTTGCTCTCTCTTAAGATATCTGCCATGGAATACTGTCCGGCATTCTGTTTTACTATGAATCTTGCAGCACGGAGAGCACCTTCAGCAAATACCTTGCGGCTTTCGGTATGATGGGAAACAGTAAGTATCTCCTGATCCATTATGAAGGAGACCTCGTGATCTCCTGACATGTTGCCGCCCCTTATTGAGTGTATTCCTATCTCAAAAGGCTGGCGCTTTGCATCCGTACCATATCTGCCGTATTGGTAATGATACTGATCATCCATGGCGGCATTCATGGCATCAGCAAGAAGGATGGCGGTCCCGCTCGGAGCGTCCACTTTTCTGTTGTGATGCTTCTCGATTATCTCAACATCTGCTGACTGTCCAAAAAATGTGATCGCATCCTTGCAGAGCTCTGCCTGAAGGTTAACTCCGAGGGACATGTTTGCAGTATAGAATACCGGGATGTCCTTGGCTGCGGAAGAGATGGCCAGCTTCTGCATCTCAGAATAGCCTGTGGTGGCTATGATGATTGGAATACTGTGGGATCTCGCGTACCGGAGATTGTTCTCAAGAGCACCAGGCTTTGAAAAATCCACCAGAAGGTCTGCACCTGCGGGACAATCATCTATGTCATCACAGACGGGAAAGGGATTTTCGAACCTGTCGACAGCAAGATCGACTCCGCCGATGACTTCAAAATCATCAGAAGACTGGAACGCTTCCTTGACAAGCTGTCCCATGACTCCGTTCACTCCAGTGATAAGCACTTTCTTCTTCATTGTTATTAATGCTCCTTTAAATAAGGGAATATGACTCCAGCACCTTTATGAGCTCGTCATTTCCGGCCTGGGACATCTCGCACAAAGGCATCCTCAAGGGGCCTGCCTCAAAGCCCATGAGATTAAGAGCAGTCTTTACCGGGATCGGGTTGACGTCAGAGAACATTATGTTGTTCAGAGGATTGAGGTCGAGCTGCATATCTGCCGCTTCCTCATGCCTTCCTGCCAGGTAAAGCATGGTCATCTCGTGGATCATAGCAGGAGCTATGTTCGCAGTAACGGAGATGACTCCCTTGCCTCCGAGAGACATGATCGGTATGGTCTGATCGTCATTTCCGGAAAAAATGTCCATCTTTCCCCTGACGAGTCTTGCTGTCTCGACTATCTGGGAGATGTTTCCGCATGCCTCCTTTATGGCTGCTATGTTCTCATGGTCAGCCATGCGCTCAAAGGTCTTAGGAAGTACGTTTACTCCGGTCCTTGACGGGACATTGTAGACGATGATCGGGGTATCTACGCTGTCAGCAACCTCCATATAGTGCCTGTAAAGTCCCTCCTGTGAGCATTTGTTGTAGAAAGGCGTCACGACGAGAAGCGCATCTGCTCCGACGCTCTCTGCATACTGGGATTCCTGTATGACCGCCCTGGTGTTGTTGCCTCCGGTACCCAGAATGACGGGGACTCTTCCTGCAACATATTCCACTGCGTAACGCATTATTTCATGCTTCTCTTCAGGAGTCATGGTGGCGGGTTCGCCGGTGGTACCGCACACGACGATAGCGTCGGTGCCGTTCTCGATCTGGAAATCCAAAAGCCTGTCAAGAGCCGGATAGTTGATGCCGTAGCTGGTGAATGGCGTTACCAGAGCAACGGCTGATCCTTCAAAAATACTCATATTCATGCTCCTTTCCGACTGAGTTTAGTCGGTGGCGGTTTTGCCTTTATAAAGGCATAATTATGCATTCTGACTTTACAATCATTGTAATGTCCCATATATTAAAAGTCAATTGACTGGGGCATCTTGAACAAGTGGCGAGAGGCTAGTATATAATAGATAGAACGGAAACTCAGAAGAGATGATCCGGGAAAGGGGAGAAGGGATGTACGATTCTTTTTCAGACCTGTACGACAGGTTTATGAAAGACACGGACTATGAGAAATGGGTCGATATACTTGAAGACCAGTTTTGTTCATGCTCTTTTCCCGTGAAAAAGATAGTAGACGTCGGCTGCGGTACCGGGAGCATTTCCGTATTGCTCGCAAAGAGAGGCTATACAGTGATCGGAATCGACAGCTCCGAAGGGATGCTCCGGGAGGCCGAGAAGAAGGCAAGGAAAGAGGGAGTAAAGGTCATATTTTCCCACCAGAAAGCCGAAGAACTGGAGATAGGACGGGCGGATGCGGTAATAATGTGCTGCGACGTGGTGAACTACATAGCTCCGGAGGATCTGACTAAAGTATTCATGAACATCAGGAAGAGCCTCAAGAAGGGAGCTCTGCTCATATTCGACATAAGCAGTGAGCATAAACTGAGAGATGTCCTCGCAGATGCAGTATTCTATGAAGATTATGACGACTGTTCATATTTCTGGAGGAACACTCTTAACGAAAAGGAAAAATGCGTGGACATGGAACTCACTTTCTTCATCAGGAAGGGAGAACTATACGAGAGAAAGGATGAATACCAGAAACAGTTCATCCATACAGCGGATACCATGAAAGAAAAACTCAGTCTTTCGGGATTTGTCCCCGTATGTATTGAGTTCGGAAAGGACAAGGCACCTTCCCCGGATGCTGAGAGACTTCTTTTCGTGGGAACGGCAGAATAAAAACAATATGAAACGGAGGGGCGGCATATTGCCGTACATTTAGATGAAAGACAGCATCAAAAGATATCTGTTCAACAACGACGTGGTGATCACGGTCTCAAGGACCAGGGATCTGGTCGAAGAGGCAAGAAAACTGCACAATACATATCCGACATGCACTGCAGTCCTCGGAAGGACGCTCACGGGAGCCATCATGATGGGCAGTACCTTAAACAGGAAGGACATGCTGCTTACGCTGAGCCTTAACGGGGGAGGTCCTGCAGGCACGGTACTGGCCACGGCAAACGGCAATTGCGAAGTAAAAGGATATATAGATAATCCTTACGTGGACATACCGGCCAGGAAGGACGGAAAACTTGACGTAGGCGGAGCACTCGGCAAGGACGGTTTCATCACCGTTACGAGAGATCTCGGGCCGGGGACCGAGCCGTATATAGGGAGGACCGCACTCGTTTCAGGGGAGATAGCGGAAGACCTTGCCATGTATTTTCTGAGGTCGGAACAGCATAACACGATAGTTTATCTGAGCGTCTGGGTGGATATAGACACAACGGTCATTTCGGCCGGAGGCATGATAATAAGTCCGCTCCCGAACTGCAGCGAGGAGAGTCTATCCTATATAGAGTCAAAGGTCTTTGACATAGGAAATTACGGAATGATGCTCATGAGCATGGACATTCCTGAGATAATGCAGAAGATATTCGGAGAAAAGGAACTGGAACTTCTGGATGAAGGAACTCCGGTCTACAGATGCGACTGCAGCGTCGAAAGATTCGAGAGGGGGATAATTTCTCTAGGGAAAAAAGAACTGCAGGAAATAATCGATGAGGACGGCAAGGCTGAAGTGGTCTGCAGGTTCTGCAATAAGAAATACAGCTTTGACAAAGCTCATCTGATACGACTTCTGAATGAGGCAAAATGATGTCGGACTACAAGATAATTGATTTCAGAGGCAGGTTTTCCAAAAGCTACATGAACTGGTACCTGAAGAATAAGGATAAGGTATCCAAACTGGATCAGGACAAACAGGATGATCTTTATTATTCCATGTACGGCAAATGGCTCGAGGAACCAAAGGATTGGCTTGACGGGAACAGCCCCGCAAACTATTTCAGGAGCTTTACTGACGACAGATATCTCCTTTCAGCTCTCATAGATTATATAAAGGAAGGAATCGAGATCCCCGAATTCCTTACAGATGAGATCGTGGAGAGAGGGGACAGTCTGTATCCCATACTCCTGAACCTCATATATACAGACAAAGAGGAGGATCTGACTCCACAGCAGTTCGAACAGCTTCTTTCAGAGAGCATGATACTCATCTCCAGAATGGGTAAGGAGCAGCCTTTCGTGAGGTATATTCAGTTGCTTTCTTCCGTTAAAGAGGAGTCGGAACTCGGAGAGACCCTGGCAGAACTCATCAGGGAAGATGCTGAGGAATACAGAGATCAGATAATTGCTGTATACAGCACCTCCGAGCAGTACGGAAGGATGGCTTTTCTCGACATACTTTCATCTCTCGGAAAGAACGATGATACATTTGACCTCATAAAAGAGGAACTTGAAGGGGAAAGTCCTGATCTGGTGTTCCTCTGCGGGTGCATAAACAAGACCCAGGATGAGAGGTTCATAGATGTTCTGGAGAGTATCCTGAAAAACGGAGAGACGGATTATTTCTCCTTCAAGGAGATCAGCAACACCATTGAGGAATTAGGAGGCAATGCTCTGGATGAAAAGGATTTTTCCGGAGATGCCCTTTACGACTATCTGAAGGAGCACGATGAGATCTGACAAGAACTTTACCTGTTATGCCTCATGTTCTTTCGGGCTGGAGAAGATCGTGGCTCTGGAACTGGAGGCTCTGGGACTTAAAGAAATAAGGATAAAGGACGCAAGAGTATATTTCAATGCTGACACAGAGGAACTTGCAAGAGCAAACCTGTGGCTCCGCTCGGCAGACAGGATATATATAGTCCTCAGAGAATTCACCGCGAAGACTTTTGACGAACTGTTCAGTGAGGTCAACAGCATAGAATGGGAGGCTTTACTGGAGAAGGATGAGGCAATTCCCGTGAGCGGAGATGCGGTGCAATCCGTCCTCATGAGCGTTTCCGACATACAGTCGGTCACAAAGAAGGCAATAGTCGAAAGACTGCGTGAAAAATGGCATGTCAACTATCTTTCTGAAAAGGGAAACCGTGTACCCATATATGTCAGTACTGTCAGAGATGCCTTTACCGTTGCAGTGAATACCAGCGGGGAAGGGCTTAACAGAAGGGGCTACAGGGTAAAAAATGTCCAGGCACCTCTCAGGGAAACCCTTGCAGCAGGAATAATCTCAATTTCCAGATGGAAGGACAGACCTTTCTATGACATAATGTGCGGTTCGGGCACGATAGTGATAGAAGCAGCCCTGAAAGCATGCAACATCGCTCCCGGACTCAGAAGACAGTTTGCTCTCACCGGATTCGGAAGAGACTGGGCACATGCGATGAAGAACGAGAAGGAAAAGGCACAGGAAGGGATAATTAAGGAACCGGATGTGGAGATAAGAGGCTCCGATATAGATCCCGTAGCACTTGATATAGCACGGTATCATGCAAAGAGAGCAGGAGTAGCCGATCTGATAAGGTTTGAGAAGAAGGATGCACTTGTATTCACGCCTGAAACGGCTACGGGTACGCTCATCACAAATCCTCCCTATGCGGTTAGGCTCGGGAACAATGAAGAGATAGCGGAACTGTACAGGAAGATGGGGGAGACGTTAAGACCGCTCAGCGGATTCAGACAGTATTTCATATGTGCAGATCCTGAGTTCCCGGTGCATTACGGAATGAAGGAAGACAGCAGGAGGAAACTGTACAACGGAAACATCATGTGCTATCTATTTCAGTATTTCAGGAACAGATAAATGAAAAAGCTCAGGATATATCACCTGAGCTTTTTTGGTCGGGATGACAGGATTTGAACCTGCGACTTCTTCGTCCCGAACGAAGCGCGCTACCAAGCTGCGCTACACCCCGATATGGAGCCAACGGGGGGACTCGAACCCCCGACCTACTGATTACGAATCAGTTGCGCTACCGACTGCGCCACGTGGGCACACCTTACATACGTGTGAATTCTATACTAAAAGAGGATGTCTTGTCAATTCAAATAATGCTTTTTGGGAAAACTCGAATGTTAGTTCCCAAACATTTGACTTTTCGGTGATAAAATTGTTCTATTAGAGAAAAGATTTAAAAGAGGGAAGATAATGAAAAAAGAGATCAAATTGAGGGGAGTCATCTTTTCCGCACTGCTGGTAGCGATAGCAGTGGTGCTTAAGGTGTACCTGGGGATACCGGTGAACATGTTCGGAGGATTCATAAAGGATATCAACCTTTCTCCGTCGGTGATAATGCTGGCAGGCATCTATATGGGCCCGCTCTATGGAGGTATAGTGGGAGGACTGACAGATATCCTGGCATTCATCATAAGGCCTCTTGGAGCTTACAACCCGCTGTTTACGATAACAAACATATTAATGGGAGTGATACCAGGTCTGTTCTTCATGCATAATGAGGAGCACAGCCTAAAAAGAGTTGCTGTGGCAGTTGCTGTCACACAGACGATATGTTCATTCATAGTGAACACCCTGATACTGATCATTCTCGGATACATGCCCGCAAAGATCGCCTGGTTCAGGGCTCTCTCTACATTCGTCCTGTTACCGGTGCACATGTTTATCGTGTATACGATACTGAAGATGCTTGATAAAGCTATAACAATAGATATGAAAGGCTGATAGATGAGATTCGTTCTGGCTTCAAAATCTCCGAGGAGGAAAGAACTTCTCAAGAAGATAATTCCTGATTTCGACATAAGGGTTTCCGATGCTGATGAAACGGTCGAAGAGACTGATTGCTCGAGGACTGTAATGGTACTCTCAAGGAGAAAGGCATTTGCCGTAGATGCCCACGAAGATGAAGTGGTCATAGGTGCTGATACTCTCGTGGAATTCGAAGGTGATGCGCTCGGGAAACCCTCTGACAGAGAGGACGCCAGAGATATGCTGATGAAACTCAGCGGCAACAGACACCTGGTCCATACAGGAGTTACTATCAGATACGGAAAAGAGATCAGGAGTTTCGTGGAGACTACGGAGGTCTGGTTCGGGAACATAAGGAAAGAAGATCTTGAGTGGTATCTCGACAATGCGGAATACCTTGACAAGGCAGGGGCATACGGGATACAGGATGATGCAGCCATCTTCGTGGAGAGGATAAGCGGAGATATATACAATGTCATAGGCTTTCCCGTCTACAGAGTAAGGGAAACGCTGGTTCAGATGGGTCTCCTCTGAATAGTGAATTTTTTAATAATATGTTTGACCGGCAAAAAGATTATATCCTTGAGTGTGATATAATCTTTTTACTTTATATGATATGGTGAGGCAGTATGAACGTTTCCAAGAACCGACCAATGATAGTAGCGATCATTGCAATAATAGTACTACTGGTGCTGGTGATATCCACATCGAATACTGATTCCGCAAAGGGACCTGTTAGTATTGCCGGAAACATCATAAGGCCTGTTCAGAGTTTCTTCTTCGGTCTGGGAAGGAAAGCCTCAGGGAACGAAGACAAGAACGTAGGAACATGGAAGGAAAAATACGAGAAACTCCTTGCAGAGCAGGAAAAATACGAAGAGATGCTGAAAAACTATGAGGAGCTGAAGGCGGAGAATGACCGTCTGAGCGAGCTTCTCAATTATGTAGGCAATATAGAGTACGACATCTGCACTGCGGACATAATAGGAACGACTCCTTCCGAGTGGTTCAATGAGTTCGTTGTAAATGCCGGATTGGACAAGGGTATCACGAAGGACATGGTCGTATACAACAAGGACGGTCTGGTGGGAAGGATCACATATTCCGCCAAAGGATACTCCAGAGGCATATCCATAATGGATGAGAGCAGCGGTATAGCAGTAATGGTCGAAAGGACCAGGGAAAATGCCATACTGAGCCCGATAGAAGGGACCAGCAATGAACTGGAGCTTCTGTATCTCAGGGACAATGCCGACATAGTTCCCGGAGATGTCATAATCACTTCCGGTATAGGAGGCATCTATCCTAAGGGCATCCAGGTAGGAAAGGTGATAGAGGTCAGTACAGAAAATGCCCGTGAAAAAAAGGTAAAGATACTGAGCACCGTCGATTTTGATCATATCGAAGAAGTGACGATTGTGCTCCATGTTTATAATGAGGGGACAGACTGATGAGATATCTCCTCCTTGAAGCGATCGCGTTTATCAGCATGGTTTTTACTTCAGCTCTATCTCCCAACTTTACTTTGCTAGGAGTTCAGGGAGATATTCTTTTTGCTGTCATGCTGGCGATGGTATACATGGAGAAGAGGCTGACTCCGGTCCTTTTTGCTGCGTTAAATGCTCTTATCTTTGATGCCCTGTTTGCGAGAGCAATAGGCTTCTATACTTTACAGTATCTGGTCGCGGGCCTTTTCTTCTATCTGATGATCGCAAAAAGAGAGGATTCATTCCTTGTATATATCATAACTGCTGAGGTCACCTGGATATTGAAGGAAGTATTCGGTGTTTTGCTCTGCATGCTCACCGACAATCCGATGAATCTGTGGACAAGACTGAGAGTTTATTCTCTTCCCGGGCTTGTCATACACCTTATATTGTTTACGGTCTTCTACCTTATATTCTCAAGGGTATACAGGCTGAAGGCCATAAGGCCTTCCACGATGATTGACGAAAGGGATTTCTGAGATGTTTGAAAAGATAAAGATCAGGTATATAACCAGTTTTATCATCATCATGCTCATATCTGCGGTCATGGTCCTGAAGATCTTCGGACTTAAGGCCCCTGAACAGGAAAACGCCATGAACAAAAATGTGGTGAGTGTTTCCGTGCCCGGAAAGAGAGGCTCCATCTATGACAGGAACGGAGTTCTTCTTGCATATGATGAAGAGGCATATGACGTGATCTTCTATCGCGACCCCGTAGACAATGCATCGTCCGACAGAGCCCGCTATACCCAGATCTTCATGGACTGCATCGAAATAATAGAAAAGAACGGTGACAAGCTGTCAAATTCATTCCTCATTACGAAAAAAGAGGATGGTAAATTCGTGTACAACATCTCCAGTGAGCTCACCGAAGAGCAGAGGACGAGCCGTATAGACAGATGGTGCTCAAACATGCAGATCTCCGATCCGGAGATGGAGCCTGAAGATATCTATTACGATCTAAGGAACAGGTTCAGGATCCCGGAGAACGTCTCCTATGAAGAGGCAGTCAAGATCCTCTCCATATGGCAGGAAGTCCAGAACAACATGTACCAGTCATATAAGAAGGTCACCATAGCCACCAACGTTAGTCTGGAGACAGTGTATGAACTGGAGACAAGAGGTGAAGAGCTTAAAGGAGTGGAGATAGCTCAATCATATGTCAGGATATACCCGAAAAAGGAAGTGGCCTCAAATATCATCGGATATCTCGGAAGGATAGTAGATAACCAGGAGCTTGAAGAAAAGAAGGAAAAGGGATATACCGCAGAGACACTGCTCGGAAAGATAGGCATCGAAGCCACGATGGAGGAATATCTCACAGGATCTATCACCGGAAGGCTTGGAACAAAGACATATATCCTTGATGACAAGGGAAGCATTAAAAGAGTGGCGAACTACGTGGCTCCGGGTCAGGGAGACAGTGTGGTACTCACTATAGACATAGGACTTCAGGAAGTCGCCGAGAAGGCACTTGCCGAAAATGTAAAGAAGATAAGAAGAGAACAGGAGCAGACTTATGCAAGAAACAGGTCCAAATACGACAAACTCTTGAATGAGAGAGCTGTGAAGACCCTTTCTCTTGCTAATTCAGGAGCCGCCATCGTCATGGAGGTCAAGACCTGCAATGTACTTGCTCTTGCAAGATATCCATCATTTGACAATAACCTGTTTACCGGAGGTATTTCAGAAGAGGATTACAAGGCGCTCCTGGAACAGGAAGGAGCACCTTTGTTCGACAACTCCATCTCCTCCACATCAACGCCCGGTTCCATATTCAAGATGGCCACTGCTCTTGCGGGACTCATGGAGGGGAAGATAAAGGTCAACTCGGTGATAGATGACTCCGGACCGTATGACAAATACGTGTCGGAAGGAGCGGACGCTCCTGCATGCTGGGTAAAACCGAGATACAGCAAACATGGAAAGCAGACTGTTATCTCTGCCCTCAAGAACAGCTGCAACTACTTCTTCTTTGAAGTTGCGGACAGACTGGGCATAGACAAACTGACGGAATGGGTCGGGCGACTCGGGATGACTTCAAAGACCGGGATCCAGCTTACGGGAGAGGCTGTAGGGTGGATAGGTGGGCCGAAGATAATATATGACAGTTCCCTGCCCATAAATGACCAGAAGACAAGCAGACCCCTCCTTGTATACAATAAACTGAAAAACCAACTTGAAGGTTACGGAGAGGACAGGGGAGTCACTTACACCGAGGAACAGCTCGAAGAGGCAACGCTGGGTCTTATAAAGCTTGTGGATCTCCAGAGGCTGGATATCGGACCCGAGATAAGGGAAGTATTGAGCAGAGTGCTCGACATACCGACTAACGTGGTGTTAAGAAGAGGCTGGACGAGCGAGATAATGTCGACTCTGATTGAACTCATATGGACGCCGACAGATACCGTAACCCAGGGGATAGGAGCGACTCCTACACAGCTGACTCCTATAGCCGTCGCAAGATATCTCTGTGCAATTAGCAATGGTGGAAGGGTATATACTGCAAATATCCTGAAACGGATAGTCGACAGCAGGGGTAAGACTATCGTAGACAGCAAGGCCGAGCTTCTCGAGGACCTTCATATTCCGGAGGAATACAGCGAGGCGATAATGGAAGGGATGGAGCAGGTCGTCTCCTGGGAAAACAGAGGTACAGCAGGCTCCGCATTCCTGGACTTCAAGTACAGAAAGATACTTGCCGGCAAAACGGGTACAGCACCTATCTCGAACATCGACCTTGAAGACAATATCTGGCTCTGCCTGGTGGCTCCGAAAGAAGATCCGGAGATCGCAGTAGTTTTGTTCGTTCCGAACGGACTAAGCGACAGCAAGGTGTATGATACGGCGAAAGCCATAATCACCTATTATTTTGATCAGAAGGAAGCTGAAAAGAACAGCTGACAGGGATATGGAATCAACCAACAGGAAATACATAAACAAGATAGACTGGTTCACGGTGATACTCACCATAGGTCTGACCATATTCGGACTGCTGAACATAGCCAGTGCAACTTCCGAAGGATATGAGGAGGGAACTCCCTTAATGGAGTATATCGGGACTCTGTTCACCGGAAAGTTCCTGAGACAGTTCATTATTTTTTTGGTGTCTCTCGGCATAGCCATAGCGCTCATGTTCATGAATTATGATACTATAAAGGACCTGAACCTCTTTATATTCATCGGAACGGTACTCCTTCTGGTGGCGACCCTCATCTTCGGGAACAGACAGAGAGGAATGAGAGGATGGCTTACCATCACGAAGCCAATATCCATAGGACTCCAGCCGGGAGAACTGTGCAAGATCATGGCCATCATAGTTTTCTCCGCAGAACTTGCAAAGGTCACCGAAGGTAACAAACTCGGTATTACGAGAGTTCGGGATCTAATTCCGCTCATAATAAAGGCCGGGATCATTGCAGGCCTCATAATCGCACAGCCGGACTTCGGAACTGCCATGATCTATATCGGTATAATGCTGGCACTCATTTTCATGGCAAAGACCAGTTGGAAGATACTCGTACCTCTTGCGGTGCTCGGAGCAGTATCTCTTCCGATCCTCTGGATGTTTCTGACTCCTGACCAGAAGGCAAGGGTATATGTCTTTTTGGATCCGTCCCTTGATCCTGAAGGTTACGGATACAACGTCGGAAGAGCAAAATCCGTCAGCAGTGCCGGAGGAATGACGGGAAAAGGTCTGTTCTCAAGGGACCTCCTTACGCAGAAGAGCAGCTATCTTCCGGAAAAGCATACGGACTTCATATTCTCTTCGATGGTGGAAGCGATAGGGATAATAGGAGCGGTCATATTCGTGATTATATATCTCCTGCTAATATTCAGGCTCTTCAGACTTTCCATGAGAGCAAGGGATGATTTCGGAGCATATGTGATAATGGGAGTTGCATTTATGCTGGCTTTCCACTTCATAGAGAACGTCGGGATGAACATAGGGCTCATGCCTGTCACAGGCATTCCTCTTCCCCTCATAAGCTACGGGGGATCGAATCTTATGACCACGATCGTGGCTATCGGCATGTGCGTGAACATAGACATGAGGCGGGCAAAGAACAATAAACTCAGGGATATAGTCCTCAAGTGAACACATAATATATTCATTTTTCTTTTTGCCGCATACATTTTGTATGTTATAATCCCCCATGTATCTATTTCAAGGGGAAGAATTATGATCGATCTCAGAAAACTGGAGAAAATACTGCCGCTGGTAGAGAAACCGGGCAGATATATAGGAAATGAATTGGGGATAGTAAAGAAGGATACGGATCTCCCAATTCGTTTTTTATATGCATTTCCCGATGTCTATGAGGTCGGTATGTCAAATCTCGGGCATATAATCCTCTATCATCTCACGAATGAGAGAGAGGATACATATGCCGAAAGGGTCTACTGTCCGTTCAGGGACATGCAGGAACAGATGAAAAAGGAGGGGATCCCTCTCTATTCTCTGGAGACATATACCGAGATAGACAGATTCGACATGATAGGATTCAACCTTTCCTATGAGATGTGCTATACCACTTTCCTTAAGATGCTGGAACTCGGGAACATCCCGATCAGGAGCAGTGACAGGGACGGTACTCCCCTGATAGTTGCCGGCGGCACATGTGCATTCAATCCCGAGCCGCTTGCAGACTTTGTGGATATCTTCATAGTCGGAGAAGGGGAGGAAGTGAATGATGAGCTTTTGGACCTTTATCGCATCCATAAGGAAAAAGGCTTCAGCAAGCAGGAGTTCCTGAAGGAGGCAGCCCATATCGAGGGGATTTATGTACCTTCCCTTACAGAGGTCGAATACAACCCTGACGGGACTGTCAGGAACATAAAGGGCGAGGGGCTTCCCGTAAGGAAGAGGATAATGGAGGATATGGACCATTCATATTTTCCGGACACTCTTGTAATGCCGAATATTGAGATAGTCCATGACCGGATAGTTCTCGAGATATTCAGAGGCTGTACCAGAGGCTGCAGGTTCTGTCAGGCCGGCTACGTATACAGGCCTGTAAGAGAAAAGAGTATAGACACTCTTCTGGAACAGGCGCATAAGCTGGTGGATGCAACCGGATATGACGAAATAACACTTTCATCTCTGAGCTCAGGAGACTATTCCAGGATAAACGAGCTGTGTGACAGGTTCATAGACGAATTCAGCGGGACAAGAGTATACGCATCCCTTCCATCCTTAAGAGTCGATTCTTTCAAAGAAGAATATGCAAAGAAGATGCAGAACGTCAGAAAGACAGGTTTCACCTTTGCACCCGAAGCAGGAACTCAGAGACTCAGGAACGTGATAAACAAGGACTTTACGGAAGAGCAGATACTTACCGGAGTCAGATATGCCTTTGAAAGTGGTGCCAGCACCCTCAAACTCTATTTCATGATAGGACTTCCGACTGAGACGGATGAAGATCTTATCGGTATGGTGGAACTTGTAAAGAAGATACAGGGGATCTATTTCTCAATGCCAAGGGAGGAGAGGACAGGTAAGCTCAAGATCAATGTCAGCGCATCTACTTTCGTTCCGAAGCCGTTCACCCCTTTCCAGTGGGTCAGACAGGCTACGCATGATGAGATAGTCCATAAACAGCAGGTGCTTAGAGACGCATTCAGGGGACTCAAAGGAGTCAGCTTCGCATATTTCGATTCACCTCTAAGCTATCTCGAAACAGTGTTTGCCAGGGGAGACAGAAGACTCTGTAAGGTTTTGGAATATGCTCTTGAGAACGGAGCCCAGTTTGACAGCTGGCAGGAATACTTCAACAGGGAATACTTTGATGATGCTTTCAAGAGGGCCGGCATAGATCCCGATTTCTATGTCTTCAGGGAGATGAGCACGGGCGAGATCCTTCCGTGGGATCATATCTCATGCGGAGTAACAAAGGAATACATGATAAGGGAATACGAGAAGTCCCTCAGGGAAGAGACGACTGATGACTGCAGGAACGGTTGTCATGGATGCGGCTTCCAGAAAGTGTGTGCCAGACTATGAGGATATTCGTCAAATACTCCAAGAAGGGGATGCTGAGGTTCCTTGGACATCTGGACACCCAAAGGCTCTTCATGCGGGCTCTGAGAAGATCCCGCCTGCCATTGAAATACAGCGAAGGCTTCAGTCCTAAACCGGAGATATCCTTCGCATATCCACTTTCCGTGGGAATTGAGACGGAAGGAGACTATTTTGAGTTTTCGACCGCAGTGGACGTCGATACGGAGGCGATATCTTCCGTTCTGCATCTCAATGTTCCTGACGGGATCGGGATCTCTGCAGTAGGCAGAGTGGCTGACGGGACCGACAAGATAATGAATCTCCCAAAGGCATCGCGATACACGATATGTGCCGGACAAGCTTTTTCCGACTGGATGAGTGGCAGGTTCATGCCATCCGGTTCATATATGATAAAGAGGATAAAAAAGGGAAAAGAGACCCTTTCGGACATAAGGCCTTTCGTACGATCCGTGGAGATCGATGGAGAAAACTGCACCATTCTTATAGAACATACTTCCGGGGGCTCTCTCAGCCCGATGGTGCTTTTAGGTGCGGCGGAGGAGGATCTTGATGAGGTCTTTCCGGAAAAAGCCGTGACGAGAACGGATATATACACGATTATTGATGGAGCGCTGTGCCCCATTGAAGATATTTTCATATTTTGAAAGGAACGCCAAATGAAAAAGGAGATAATCGCTGACGTAACACAGCATGATGCGAGAGTCGCCCTTCTCGAAGACGGAGAGCTTGCTGAGATCCAGGTAGAGCTCAAGGGTAACGAGAGGCTCGTAGGCAACATATACAAGGGACGAGTTCAGAACGTGCTCCCAGGTATGCAGGCTGCCTTCGTGGACATAGGACTTGATAAGAATGCTTTTCTTTACGTTGGAGACATACTGGCCGACAAGGGAGACTTTGACTTTAATGATGAACATGACGTCGTGGATACGGAACTCAAGCAGGTAAACATCAGGGACATCGTCAAAAGGGGTCAGGAGATCATAGTTCAGGTGCTGAAACAGCCCGGCGGGGCAAAAGGAGCAAGGATAACTACACATATCACTCTTCCCGGACGTCATGTTGTACTCATGCCGTCCGTGGATCACATAGGTGTCTCCAGAAAGATCGAGGACGAATCAGAAAGGGAGAGACTGAGAGAGATCATAGAAAAATACAAGCCTGTCGGGATGGGAGTCATAGTTAGGACTGCCGCAGTCAATTGCACAGAAGAAGAACTTAAGCGAGATATAGATTTTCTCATCAGGCTCTGGAGAAGGATCGAAAAGAAGAGCACTCTCGTGTCAGCTCCGAGACTCATACATTCGGAAGAGACAGTGATGTTCAGGACGGTGAGGGACATGTTCACTTCTGAAGTTGATTCCTTTGTTATCAATGACAGGGAAATGTATGAGAAAGTACTTCAGGTGGCCGAGATAACCCAGCCTGAGATAGCTCATAGGATCTCCTTCTATGAGGAAAAGGACAACATATTCGACCGTTACGGTATAGAGGAAGCCATAGCTCAGGCGTTTGAAAGAAAAGTCTGGCTGTCGAGCGGAGCTTACCTTATCATCGATGAAGCAGAAGCTCTCACGGCAATAGATGTCAATACAGGAAAATACATAGGTGATGACGACCTTCAGGAGACTATAGTCAATGCCAATACAGAGGCTGCCATAATGATAGCTAAACAGATAAGGCTGAGGGATATCGGCGGCATAGTCATTATCGATTTCATAGATATGGAGGACAAGGCTAACGAGGATCTCATAGTAGAAGTCCTTAGAGAAGCGTTGAAGAAGGACAGGACCAAGACAAATGTGGTCGGTTTTACCGGCCTCGGACTTGTGGAGATGACCAGAAAGAAAGTACGCCGCAGGCTTTCAGCACTCCTTCAGCAGCCGTGTGAAGACTGTCAGGGGAGCGGAAAGGTAATGTCTCCTGCTGCAAGGACGATCTCTCTCGTAAGGGATCTTTACAGGACCGACAATAAGATGGATTCCGACAGATATCTCGTGGAAGCGGATGAGGACATAATCGCATATATAGACAGACAGAACAAGAAGAAGATATTCATGTTCGAGAAACTGGCAGACAAGACTGTCTTTCTTAAGCAGAAACCTGCAGACATGACTGACAGGTCTTTCAGGATCACGGCACTCGGAGGGGACAAGAGATCGGAAGATCTTTCCGGAGCAAGGCAGATGTTCTGATTTTGTCGGACGCAAACTGAAAAATACTTGAGTTGTTATTTCCCTTATGCTATCATTACGAGGAAAAATACTCTTATTGATTAAGAGAGTGGGCAATCCCCACTCTTTCTTTTTTGAGAGTCGGAGGAGAAAACAGTATGGCAGGGAAACTGACAGAAAGGATAATGGAACTAATAGCTCCCTCAGCAGACAAGCTGGGATATGAACTCGTAGACGTGGAATTCATCCGCAGGAGAGAGTCCGATTCCGAACTTATCGTATATATCGATAAGGACGGAGGGATCACCCTGGATGATTGCGAGAGCATGAGCAGGGAGATAGATCCCATACTTGATGAAGCTGATCCGATAGCTGACCCGTACGTGCTCATCGTTTCTTCGCCCGGACTTGACAGACCCCTGAAGACCGACAGGGACTACAGAAAACATGCCGGCGAGAAGGTGGAGGTCAAGCTTTTCGAAAAGATCAACGGAACTAAGAAGTTTACCGCCACTCTGATAGAAAAGAAAGATGATATTGTCTCTCTTGAGAATGAATCTCTCGGGAGACTGGAAATAGAAATAAGCAAGATAGCAAAGATCAAACCATTTATAGAATTTTAAGGAGGAATCCGCCAATGAGCGAAGGAACGAAGCTTTTAGATGCCATATATGAACTGGAACAGGAAAAGGGTATCGATGCAGAGGCATTGATAGACGCTGTAAAGGATGCGGTATTAAAAGCATACAGAAGAGATGCCGGCGCAAGTGACAACACCAGAGTCGAATTCGACGCTGCAAACAATTCCATGAGGATCATCAGAGGGAAGACCGTAGTGGAAGAGGTTGAGGACCCTGAAAGTCAGATAAGTCTTGAAGAGGCAAGGAAACTGAATATAGCCTATGAGCCCGGAGATATCATCGAGGAAGACGTGACACCGAAGTCCTTCGGCAGGATCGCAGCACAGACGGCTAAGCAGACATTCGTTCAGAAGATAAGAGAAGCCGAAAGAAACGTTATATATGACAGATACGTTGAAAAAGAAAATGAGATGATGACGGGTACTGTCATCAGAGAAGAGAGAGGGACCTATTACCTCGACTTCGGCAATGCGGAAGGCATCATTCCCGCTAAGGAGACTATTCCCGGAGAGCTTCTCCCTCAGGGCAAGAAGGTCAAGGTCTACGTTCTCGAGGTCAAGAACACTACGAGGGGAAGTCAGATAATAACATCCAGATCTCATCCGGGTCTCATCAAGAGACTCTTCGAATTGGAAGTTCCTGAGATAGGCAACAACACCGTCATCATCAAGAGCATCTCGAGAGAGGCAGGAAAAAGAAGCAAGATCGCCGTTTATTCCGAGGACAGCAACGTTGATGCAGTTGGAGCATGTGTCGGAGCCAGAGGGGCAAGGATAAATGCAGTAGTGGACGAGCTCAACGGAGAGAGGATCGATATCATTCCATGGAGCGAGGACCTTGCAGAGTTCGTGGCAAATTCTCTTAGACCTGCAGAGATACTCATGACGAGGATCTTTGAGGACGAGAAGACTGCAGAAGCCATAGTAGATGACAAGCAGCTTTCTCTTGCAATCGGAAAGCAGGGACAGAACGTTCGCCTTGCTGCAAAGCTTACCGGACTCAAGATCGACATCAAGACCAGATCCCAGGTCAAGGATCTTGAAGAGTTCGAGCTCTGAGGCATGACGGATCAAAGGAGCTAGAATGCTTAAGCAGAAAAAGATACCTATGCGCACATGCGTGGCATGCAGGACGGCAAGGCCGAAGAGAGAACTCATTCGGATAGTCCACAATAAGGAGGGAGAGACATTCGTCGATACCACCGGAAAGATGAACGGAAGAGGCGCATACATATGTGCATCCGTCGAGTGTCTTGAGAAAGCATATAAGACGAAAGCTCTAAACAGAGCGCTCGACATAGAGTTCACGGAGGACATGCTGTTCGATGCGAAGAAGGCGATATTAAGACGTGAGATTGACAAATGATTTTGATAAGATCCTGGGATTTGCAGCAAGATCCGGTAATCTGAGTTTCGGATTCACTGCTGCCGAGAGCGATCTAAAAAAACACAGGATATATCTGTTGCTCATGGATTGCAATGTCTCAGACAATACATCAGAAAAGCTCGTGAACCTCTCGAGGGAGGTACCAGTGCTGAAGATGAGTCCTGAGGGCAGACTCGGAAGAGTGACAGGCAAACAGAACAACCTGATATGCGGTATCAGGGACAAAGGGTTTGCAGAACGGTTGAAGCAACTGGCAGACAATGATGCTGAAATAACGGAGGTAAGGCATTGAGTAAAATTAACATCTTGGACTTTCACAAAAACATGAAGAGTTTTCTGCAGGGGATCGCAGGTCAGGCTGAACAGAAGACCGGTGACAGCAAGAAACTGCTTCAGGATATAAGAAAGATGGAGGAAGATCTCGCAAAGAGGCTTGAAGAAAAGAAAAAACAGGCTGAAATGAGCGAGGTTCCGGTTCAGCATGCCGAGGAGAAGAAACCCGAAGAACCGAAGGCGGAGATACAGAAACATGACGAGCCTGTTAACGTGCCTGAGAAGACAGACCATACCTCCGAAAAGAAAGAGGCCGAAAAGCCTGTAAGGCAGGAGAAACCTGTTGAAGAAAAGCCTGTGGCAGAAGAAAAACCCGTAGAGACGAAGAAGAAAGAAAAGAAAGCTCCTAAACAGGAAAAAACAGAGCCTGAGCAGAAAGAAGCAAAGCCTCAGGAGAAAGAACCTGAAGCAGTTCAGGAGCCCAAGGAAAAGAAGCCTGCATTCCAGGTGTACAGACCTGATCTCTCAGCATTCAAGCCTGCCATAAGGGTCGTAAGGACTGCAAAAGACGAGGCTGAACAGCAGAAGAAGAGGGAAGAGAAACAGAGAAGCGAAAGAGCTGCCCAGACATCAAAGCCACAGTTCGACAGGAACAGGGACAGGAACGGAAAGCCTCAGGGACAGCAGGGAAAGCCTGCAGCACAGCAGAGAGGAAGGACCGCTCCCGGTGAAGGGGGAAAGTTCGATAAGGACGAGGAACTCGACAGGCAGAATCAGAAGAAACCGGCCCAGCAGAAAGCCAAGAAGACTGTATTTGTCGCACCTGCAGCACAGCAGAGAGACAGACACGGGTCTGCTCATGATCAGAAGAAGAGACTCTCAGAAGAGGAAATGGCTGCAAAGAGGCGCAGGAACACAATGAAGGAAAGAGCCTTCATGTCCGATGATGAGGAGTTCACCCGCTCTGCTAAGAAGAACAAGAAGAAGGACCAGAGAGGAGCATTCTCTCAGGAGATCATGAAGATCGACAAGGCATCAATGACCGGAGAGATGATCTCTATAAAGGATCTTGCCGAAAAGATTGGGAAACCTGCGTCAGACATCATCAAGAAACTCTTCATGCTCGGAAACATCTGTACGATCAACTCCGAGATAGATTACGACACAGCCAGCCTCATAGCTCTTGATTATGGCATAGAGCTTGAGCAGAAGAAGGAGATCACGGCTGAAGATGCCCTCATCTCCGGTTTTGAGGATGCCGAAGATACCGAAGAGGATCTCATAACCAGACCGCCGGTAGTAACGGTCATGGGACATGTTGACCATGGTAAGACATCTCTTCTGGATGAAATCAGAAAGACAAAGGTCCAGATGGGTGAGGCAGGAGGAATCACACAGCATATAGGTGCATATACGGTCAAGACTCGCGGAAGACAGATAACCTTCCTCGATACTCCTGGACACGCTGCATTTACTGCGATGAGAGCCCGCGGAGCACAGGCTACTGATATAGCGGTCCTCGTCGTTGCGGCCGATGACGGAGTCATGCCTCAGACCGTAGAGGCAATCAACCATGCTAAGTCCGCAGAGGTCCCCATCATTGTTGCGATCAACAAGATAGACAAGCCTGCAGCTAATATCGACAGAGTCAAGCAGGAACTTACGGAATATGGACTCGTTGCAGAGGAGTGGGGCGGAGACACTATCATGGTGCCTGTTTCAGCTGTAACAGGAGAAGGAATATCTGACCTTCTTGATATGATCCTGCTCGTTGCTGATGTTCAGGAACTCAAGGCAAACCCGAACAGGATGGCAAAGGGAATCATAATCGAGGCCAAGCTTGATAAAGGAAGAGGTCCTGTAGCTACAGTGCTTGTACAGAACGGTACCTTAAGGGTTCAGGATACCATAGTGGCCGGAACAGCTTACGGCAGAGTCAGAGCTCTTTATGATGATAACGGAAAATCCGTCAAGTCCGCAGGTCCATCCATTCCTGTGGAGGTAATAGGCTTCTCAGAAGTACCTGAGGCAGGAGACATAATCTATGCCGTAGAACAGGACAAGCTCTCGAAACAGGTCGTTGAGGAAAGAAAAGACAAGATAAAGGCCGAAAAACTGAAGAGCATGAGCAGGGTATCCCTGGATGATCTCTTCTCCAAGATAGAAGAAGGCCAGATGAAGGATCTCAACATCATAGTCAAGGCAGACGTACAGGGTTCTGTAGAGGCAATAAAACAGTCTCTTGAAAAGCTCTCGAACGATGAAGTCCGTGTCAAGATCATCCACGGGGCAGTTGGAGCAATAAATGAATCAGATATACTTCTCGCGAGCACGAGTAACGCCATAATCATCGGCTTCAATGTGAGACCGGAGGCAAACGTTGCCGCTCAGGCTGAGAAGGAGAATGTGGACGTAAGGCTCTACAGGATTATCTATAATGCAATAGATGACGTTGAGAAGGCAATGAAGGGACTTCTTGCTCCTACATTCAAGGAGGAAGTTCTTGGACATGCCACGGTAAGACAGATATTCAGAGTGTCCGCAGTCGGTACGATAGCGGGAAGCTACGTGACAGATGGAAAGATAGTACGTAACGCCGGAGTCAGACTCGTCCGTAACGGCATAGTGGTGTATGAGGGAAAGCTCTCATCGCTCAAGCGTTTCAAGGACGATGCGAGGGAAGTCCAGGCAGGCTATGAGTGCGGACTCACTCTTGAGAGCTACAATGACATCAAGGAAGAAGACGTCATAGAAGCATATCAGGAAGTGGAAGTAAAGAAAGACTGATAAAGACCCTGAAAAGGGACACAGAAGACAGATATGAGTCAGAGAAGATTGGAAAAAATAGACGGAGAGATCCAGAGGATCATAGGTGAAGTGTTCATTAGAGACATAAAAGACCCCAGATTCAGCAAGATGACGGGAGTGACGAGAGTTTCCACCACACCCGATCTTAAGTATGCAAAGGTCTATGTCAACGTATATGACAACGACGAAAAAGTCAGGGATACTCTTGATGCCTTAAGGAGCGCAGAACCTTTTATAAGATCCAGGATCAATGAAAAGCTCAAGCTAAGAAGGATCCCCTATCTTGACTTCGTCCTTGACAGATCAATCGAGTATAGCATTGAGATGTCTAAGAAGATAGACGAGATACTGGCAAAGGACAGGGAAAATGCAAGAAATCGCGAAGAGTCTGAAACAACTGAATAACTTCCTTATTTTAGTCCATGTAAATCCGGACGGTGATGCAATAGGAAGCGGAATGGCTCTAAAGCGCATCCTCGAAAAGATGGGAAAGAAGGCTGTTTTTGCCGTAGACGGAAATCTTCCAAGGAAACTGAACTTTCTTCAGGAGTATTCCGAGATCGGAAAAGCGGAAGACATACTGTCCCGGGATTTTGAGTGCACGATCGCAGTAGACGTTGCTGACAAGGAGCGACTCGGAGCATATCTCGGTAAGTTCATGGAGAGCGAAGTCAGGATCAACATTGATCATCATGCCACAAATTCCATGTTCGGGACGCTTAACCATGTGGAGAACGTAGGTGCGGCAGGCATACTCGTCTATGAGCTGGCAAGGCTGCTGGGCGTGGAGATAGATATGGAGACAGCTACACTTCTTTATGTTGCGATCTGCACGGATACGGGGAACTTCTCATACGGAAATGCTGACGGCAGAGTCCTAAGAACAGCTTCCGAGCTTGTTGGATATGGAATAGATATCCCGAGGATAATAAAGACCATATATAAGGAGAGGACTATCCAGGAACTCAAACTCCTCGGAGTGGCAATCGATCATACGAGACTGTTCTCTGAGGGCAGGATCGGAGTCTCATACATAAGGATCGAGGATTTTGAGAGATGTTCGATCACTATAGATGATACGGAAGAACTGATAGATTTCATTCGTGATATCTACGGAGTAGAGATCGCCATGATCCTTAAGGAGTCCGAAGAAGGAAAGTTCAGGATCAGCTTCAGAAGCAACAGTTATGCCGATGTGGCAGGGCTGGCTGCCCTATTCGAGGGAGGCGGTCATTCAAGGGCATCCGGAGGCAGGATCGAAGGAGAGCTTGAGGACGCTATACAGAGACTCGTCGAAAAAGCTGAAAAGTTTATATGAATGGAATAATAAACGTGATTAAACCGCCATCCATGTCATCCAATGGAGTGACGGTTTATTTGCGAAAGATACTGAATGAGAAAAAAGTAGGTCATGCCGGGACGCTGGATCCGGGAGCAGCAGGTGTGCTGGTCATAATGCTTGGAAAGAGCACAAGGCTCTCGGATATCCTCATGGGCCATAAGAAAACTTATGTGGCAAGAGTGAGGTTCGGTCGTGGAACGGATACACTGGACAGCTACGGTAAGGCTACCGAGACAGGGCATGCTCATATCACTGAGGAGGAAATGAGGAGGACCGCTGAGGGTTTTCTAGGTGAGATAGAACAGACACCTCCGGGGTATTCCGCCATCAAGATCAACGGAGAGAAGGCGTATGAGCTTGCAAGGAAGGGGAAGGAATTTGAGATCCCGAGAAGAAAGATCAGTATCGACTCCATAGATATTTTGGAAAAGACAAGGGAAGACGAATATCTCTTAAGGATCGTCTGCTCAAAGGGAACATATATAAGGACACTGCTCCATGACATGGGGCAGGCTCTTGGAACCACTGCCTATACTTCTCTTCTGATCCGTGAATCGTCCGGGAGTTTTCATATCAAGGACGCGTGGACCCTGGATGAAATAGAAGAGATGGTGAAAAAGGGGGATGACTCCTTTATCATAAGGAATGAAGAATGCCTTGAGGAGTTTGATCTTTTGAAGCTGCCTTCAGGCATGAAAGATGATATAGATAACGGAAGGACTCTCAACTATATGGACTGCAGGCCGGAAACAGAATTGTTCAAGGTCTATGTCGAAGAAGAGTTCTACGGATTGGGAACCGATGACAACGGTCATCCAAAACTGAAAATATATCTGAAGGAGAATTGACAGATGGACAGGATACAGGACAGAGATCATACATATGTTAGAAAGAATGTTGTGATACTGGGAACATTTGACGGTCTTCATCTTGCTCACAGAAAGCTTATCTCCATAGGCGTGGAAATGGCGGAGGAGCATGAGATGGACAGTCTCATATATACTTTCACGAATATCCCCGGAAAGGTCCTTGGGAAAGAATCCGACATGATAATGGATCCCGAAGAGAAAGCAGAGGCTTTTAAAGAGACCGGAGTGGATCATCTGTTCATGACAGAGTTCGATGAAGAACTTGCAAGAACAGGTAAGTATGAGTTTATGCAGTTCCTGACCAACTCACTTAATGCCGGGGGAATAGTTGCCGGGGCAAACTTCCGTTTCGGAAGAGATGCCGCAGGAGGAAAGGATGACCTCATCGATTTCTGCAGGATACACGGTCTTCTATGCTTCATAGTTGATGATATCACTGATGAATACGGAGTCATAAGCAGCTCCAGAGTCAGAGAACATCTGAGAAGGGGAGAGATGGAAAAGGCCGGCATGCTTATGGGAAGCCCGTTCTTCTACTATGGAAAAGTGGAGCACGGGTTTGAAAGGGGAAAGACCATGGGATACCCGACCATCAATCTTTATCCTTCAGAAGGAAAGATAGTTCCTCCCTACGGAGTGTACTTCAGCATAACCTATACCGGGGAGAGGAAGTTCTACGGACTCACTAACGTAGGAGTAAGGCCAACGCTTGCAGATTCTGAAAGGCTGTCTGTCGAGACTCATCTTTTTGATTTTGACGAGGATCTGTATGGGGAGAACGTAAAGGTATGCCTATGCCATTTCACGAGGCCTGAGATCAGGTTCAGTGATATTAAGGAACTTTCAGACAGGATCGGGGTCGATGAGGCTTTTGCAAAACAATATTTCGGCCTATAAAAGGGAAATAAGGGGTTTACACAGAAAAACCCGTATGTTAAAATCTTGAAGTCGAACCAAATACTTAGTTTTTCGAGCATCCGACGGATTCTAGGTTTTTGGCGTTTATATCAAAAGGAGATAATAAAATGGAAATCAACAAACAGGAAATCATCAAGGAGTATGGACTTTTTGAAGGAGATACAGGTTCACCCGAAGTCCAGGTCGCACTCCTTACAGCAAGGATCAACCACCTGAACGAGCATTTTCAGGTTCATCACAAGGACCATCATTCCAGAAGAGGAATGCTTAAGATGGTCGGTAGAAGAAGATCTCTTCTTGAGTACCTCAGGAATAAGGATATCGAAAGATACAGAAACCTCATTTCCAGACTCGGACTCAGAAGATAACGGTAAGATCGGAAATCAAAAGACATGGCATATGCCATGTCTTTTTTGTAGGAAACGACCGTCTGATAACGGTTCGGATTTCTTTAGCCTGTTCATGCATTCAGCAGGAAAGCGTTATATGCCTTTGCGGCTTCATAGAGGTCAGCCTTGCTGATGATCTCCCATGGTGCGTGCATCGAGAGTACCGGAACTCCGCTGTCTATGACTTCCATTCCGTAGAGAGCACATATGTAAGCGATCGTTCCGCCACCGCCTTCATCGACCTTTCCGATCTCTGCGGTCTGGAATGCAACACCGGCATCATCCATTATCCTGCGGAGCTTTCCGATATATTCAGCGTTCGCATCGTTGCTTCCACTCTTGCCACGGGCACCTGTGAACTTATTGAAGCATACACCTCTTCCAAGGAATGCGGCATTTTTCCTGTCGAAGGCAGAAGCATATGAAGGGTCATATCCTGCGCTGACGTCACATGACAGCATGCGGCTCCTTGCAAGAGCATGTCTGAGCTTGATGTCGCCAAAGCATCCCATCTTATCCATAATCTCTGCAACGGCATTCTCGAAATATGCTGCCTGCATTCCGGTCGCACCGACGCTTCCGATCTCTTCCTTGTCAGCCAGGATGCAGCAACATGTGGTTTCAGGTATATCCACAATGTTCATCATGGCCTCGATCTCCGCGTATGCACATACTCTGTCATCATGGCCGTATCCGATGATCATGCTCCTGTCGAGTCCGAAATCACGGCTCTTTCCCGCGGGAACGACTTCGATCTCGGCAGAGAGGAAGTCTTCCTCTTCGATATCATATTTTTCTTTCAGAATGGCAAGGACATTTGCCTTTACTGCGTCCTTGTCTTCGCCTTTGAGCGGTATACTTCCGACTATGACGTCCAGATCTTCTCCCTCGATTACCACGCTGGCTTTTTTCTCTAGCTGTTTTGCGGAAAGATGGATAAGAAGGTCGGATACTCCAACAACGGGATCATCTTCAGCCTCACCTACTACCACATCCACTACGGTGCCGTCTTTTTTAGCCACCACCCCGTGAAGAGAAAGGGGAAGGGCAACCCACTGGTATTTCTTGATGCCCCCGTAATAGTGTGTGTCAAGATATGCCAGATCGGAATCCTCATACATGGGATTCTGTTTTATATCCATCCTGGGGCTGTCAATATGTGCACCGATTATATTGATCCCGTCTTCTACGGGCTTAGAGCCTATTATGTAAAACTGAACAGCCTTTTTCATGGTGTTGACATAGACCCTGTCTCCCGGTTTTAATGATTCCATACTCTCAAGGTCTCTGTATCCGTGCAGTTCAGCTATCCTTATGGCTTCCTTCGTACATTCGCGTTCTGTCTTGCTGTTGTCAAGAAATCTCCGATATTGCTTTCCGAGTTCCATAAGCTGTGCAAGATCTTTTTCATCATATGCCTTCCAGGCATTTCTGCGTTCCATAAATCCCTCCTGATTGCGTTTCTTTTTCTTATCTTTTTCATGTCACAAGGCCTAAAGGCCAGATAAAGGGGATCCCGGTGACATGTAATCTTATTCCCTTCGGATATCATAACATACAAATACGTCCCGTTCACTCAAAGAACAGTGGAAAAAAGTGGAATTTATAGGTGATTTATGGAATAGGATAGGTTATAATTTTAGGGTATGTAAATTCAGGTAATTTAAGGTTTGGACAGTCGATGACTGTCAGGAGGAAAAAATGGAAAATCACATTTACAAGATGGAACTTGGCGGACGTGAGCTTATAGTCGAGTCCGGCAAGTATGCAGAGCAGACAGACGGGACCTGCATAGTCAGATGCGGAGACACCGCGGTCATGGTCAACGTCACATCGGCTAAAGAACCGAGAGAGGGAGTGGATTTCTTCCCTCTGAGCATTGAATTTGAAGAGAAGATGTATTCCGTCGGAAAGATCCCGGGAGGATACATCAAGAGAGAGGGAAAACCGAGCGATAAGGCCATACTTTCATGCAGACTCATAGACAGGCCTTTAAGACCGTTGTTCCCAAAGGGATACTATAATGACGTTCAGGTCGTGGCAACATGCCTGTCCGTAGATCCTGAACTCCCGCCGGAAATATACGCAATGATCGGATCATCCGTTGCTCTTTCAATATCTGGGCTTCCGTTTATGGGACCGACAGGATCAGTAGTAGTCGGACTTATAGACGGTGAGTATATCATCAACCCGGATTCAGAGCAGAGAGCAAAGTCCAGGATGCATCTTACCGTTTCCGGTACAAAGGATGCCATCATGATGGTCGAGGCAGGAGCAAATGAAGTTTCAGAAGATGAGATGCTTGGAGCTATTCTTTTCGCTCATGAAGAGATCAAGAGGATCTGTGCATTCATTCAGAACATAAAGGACGAGATCGGAAAGCCCGAGAGGCCTTACGAGCTCTATCATGTGCCGGAAGAGCTGGATCAGAAGATCAGAGAGCATTTCTATGACAGAATGGTATGGGCAATGGAGCCTTTCACAAGGTCCGAGATGGACGAGAGGAACGCTCTTGTTCAGAAAGAAGCAGAGGAATTCTTCGCAGAGGAATATCCTGACAGCGCAAAGGATATCGGAAACAGCCTCTACGGAATAATGAAGGAGATCGTAAGGGACAAGATCGTTCATCAGGGGATCAGACCTGACGGCAGAGGATATGAGGATGTCAGGCCCATATGGTGTGAAACAGGTCTTTTCGCAAGGACACATGGAAGCGCAGTCTTCACACGCGGACAGACTCAGGTCATGAACATCGTAACTCTTGGAGCAATGTCCGACGGACAGAACCTCGACGGTATCTCCGAAGAGACATTCAAGAGATACATGCATCAGTACAACATGCCTCCTTACGCAACAGGCGAGGCAAAGCCGATGAGGAGCACCAACAGAAGAGAGATCGGACACGGAGCTCTTGCTGAAAGAGCAATACTCCCGATGCTTCCTTCCGAAGAGGAATTCCCGTATGCCATCAGAGCCGTATCTGAAGTACTTAGCTCAAACGGATCCACCTCCCAGGCCAGCATCTGCGCAAGCTCACTTGCTCTCATGGATGCAGGCGTGCCAATGAAGGCACCTGTCGCAGGAACAGCAATGGGACTTATCAAGAGCGATGACAAGGTCGTAGTCCTTACAGATATCCAGGGACTCGAGGACTTCCTCGGAGACATGGACTTCAAAGTCGCAGGAACCGATAAGGGAATCACCGCTATCCAGATGGATATCAAGATCAAGGGAATCGACAAGGAGATACTTGAGAGGGCACTTGCTCAGGCTCTCAGAGGAAGACTTCATATACTCGGAAAGATGAATGCAGTCCTTGCAGAGCCGAGAAAGGAAATGTCCAAGTATGTTCCGAGGATCATCCAGTTCAGGATAGATGTTGACAAGATCAAGGACGTTATCGGTACAGGCGGCAAAATGATCAACAAGATCATCGACGAGACCGGTGTCAAGATCGATATAGAGGATGACGGAAGAGTATTCATAATCACACCTGATACAGACGCTGCAAAGAAAGCAAAGGACATGATCGTAAGCATAGTACATGACATCAAGTCCGGAGACGTATTCAAGGGCAAGGTCACAAGGATAATTCCTATCGGTGCTTTCGTGGAACTCGGACCTGGAAAAGAGGGAATGGTACACATCTCCAAGCTTTCTAGAGAGAGAGTAGAGAAGGTCGAAGATGTTGTCAATGTCGGAGATGAGATACTCGTCAGAGTTCTCGGTATCGATGAGAAGCACAGGATCAACCTTATCCACAGAGGAGTTACCGAAGAAGATCTTGCAAAGTTCAATGCAAGTCTCGAAGAACAGCTCTGATAACTCAGAAAAATAAACAAACGGCGGATCATGCGATCTGCCGTTTTTCTTAAAAAAGGCAAAACAAAAACTCCTTTTCAGGAGTCTTTGTTTTTGAGATTTGAAATTAGAAAGGATTAAGAGGGATACCAACTTGAATGTCTTCAAGTGATAACTCACTATTATAGTAACACACAAAAAACAGAAATCAATAGCAAATAACAAAAAAAATCAAAAATAATCAAAAAAATTTGCCGTAACGAAAGCAAATGAGAATATAAAACGCTCGCAAACGATCGTTTTCATGTATAAAGCATGCTCTAAGCAAGTTTATAAATTGAATTGTATTGATTTTGACGATGTGATAAAATAACTATCGTCTTTAAGGATTAGAAGCAGGAGAGAGAATCAATTGAATAACAACTCACAGATCTCGAGCAAAAAAATAAAGACTGCCATCATAATCTCCGCGATCCTTGCGGTGGTCATTATCGCCGTAGGCGTCATTTCTTTTATCTCTTCCAAGAATTATGATAAGACCCCTATTGGAAACACACACAGCAACTGTGCAAACAGATCGATCGTAACGGAGGCAGACGGAGTCCTTTATTTTGCTGATAAGAAGATATATGCCATTGGTTCAGACAACAGGCTAAAGACCATCGCTGAATATGAAGCTATAGACCTGGTGGTACATGACGGATACATATATTACGTAAACTATGATGACAACCAGTCGATATACAGGACAAACCTAACGACACTTGACAGCGAGCAGGTAAGTTCCATACCAGGAGGCTATATTAATATAGTAGATGATACATTATATTATGCTGCTCTGTACGGAACGTCAACTTCAGGTGTCTATAAAGTCGATCTCAACAATTTCGATCCCGATAATCCCGAGATAATCACCATAGACTGGGCGACCAATCTGCTTTATTACAACAAAAGACTGTACTTCATCAATCAGGCAGACCTGAGCAGACTCTATTCCATGAAACTCGACGGAAGCGACAGAGCTGTGCACGCCGGTAATGCCACAACAAGCTTTACATTCTATGAAGGCAATCTGTATTATTCGAATGTTTATGGTGTTTACAGGTGCAAACCGGACGGCAGCAGCCTGACACAGTTAAGCAGCATAAGAACGACCACTATCAACATAGCAAACGGGTATATATATCATTGCTTCTATTCCGATTCCACTTCTACATATGACCAGTCACTCTATCAGATGAAGATGGACGGATCTAAGGAAATCGCACTTACTGCGGATTCTGGAAGCCACCTCTGTTATGTTGGCGAGTATATCTATTTCAGGAACGTTTACAAGGGAATGGATATATACAGGATCAAGGAAGACAATTCAGTATATGAGAACTTCCTCAAGATCTATGGACTGAACTGACAAAAAGAATATAAGAAATGCGGGCTGATAACGCCCGCTTTTTTCGTGTTCGGATATAATCTCATTCACCTGCAATGACATAATCACTCTTTGACAGAGCATCCTCTATCAGAGCATCAACGTCCAGGAGGTTCAGTGATTTCAGTATCTTATCAAGTCTCGGATGTGTCACCGGATGCTTGGGTACGAATACCGTGCAGCAGTCTTCATATGGGAGTATGGAGGTCTCAAAAGTGTTGATCTTTTCGGCTATATCTATGATCTCCAACTTGTCGAACCCTATGAGAGGCCTGAATACAGGGAGATCAACGACCGAGTTCGTGACATTGAGCGCATCCAGTGTCTGACTTGCGACCTGTCCGAGGCTCTCGCCGGTGATAAGGGCCTTGCACTTGTTTTCTTTTGCGACTCTTTCAGCTATCTTCATCATGAAGACTCTCATGAGGACAGTCAGCTGTTCTTCGGGACATTTGTCATATATGGCCATCTGGATATCCGTGAAATGGATCATATGGATCTTTATCGGACCAACATATTCTGCCAACAGCTCTCCGAGTCTGATGACCTTCTCCTTTGCCCTGTCGCTGGTATACGGGAAACTGTGATAGTGTATGGCTTCAAGGGCTACACCTCTCTTAGCCATCATATATCCCGCCACCGGGCTGTCTATTCCTCCCGAGAGAAGGAGCATGGCTTTTCCTGAGGTCCCGTATGGCATGCCTCCGCTTCCGGGGATTATGTCGGTATAGACGATGGCATGATCTCTGATCTCTACATATAGATTAACTTCCGGCTTATGAACGTCAACGTGAACAGAAGGAAATCTGTCCAGGATGACGCCTCCGACTTCAACCGACAGCTCCATAGAGTTCATGGAGAATTTCTTGTCGGAACGCTTGGAGATGACCTTAAAGGAAACCTCGTTCCGGTTCATCTCTTCAAGCTTCTTTTCAAATACGTCTCCTGCAAGTCCGTATATCGATTCCAGATCTTTATCCGTTTCGTATGCGGGGCTGATCGAGTGAATTCCGAATATCTTACTCAGGGATTCGAGTGCGGCACTATATGAAGTCTCAGGAATGCCCTTGACATAATACCTTCCCTGTTCCGTAGACACTTCTCCCCCGAATCTGGAGGCTGATGCCTTTATGGCCTTCAGTAATGATTTTTCAAAATAGGGTCTGTTCTTGCCCTTGAGATGGATCTCTCCGTATCTAATAAGAATGATCTTTTCCATATCAGTCCTTCTTTCTCATCTTCTGCTGTATCTGGAGAACCTCTCGACAGCCAGTTCCGTCACCTTGCAGAGCTCGTCTATCTCGTCCAGAGTATTCTCATCAGAGAAGCTTATCCTTATAACGCATTCGGAGATGTTATGGGGGACCCCTACAGAATCGTGTATCCTGTAAGTCCTCTTCTTGGAGGAACATGCGGAACCCGTGGAGATATAAATGCTATTTTGCTCCAGAAGATGCAGGAGCACTTCTCCCCGTACACCTTCAAACGCTATATTGATAATATGATCCGAAGATCTTTCCGGGGATATAAGATATGCACCTTTTATCTTCATGAGAGAGGAAACACACTTTTCCTTCAATTCGGAAAGGTGACGGCTTATTTCTTCATTTCTTGAGAGATGATCGGAAACAGCTTTTTGGAAGACGAATATCCCAAAAGTATTTTCCGTTCCGCTCCTGAGGTTCCTTTCCTGACCACCGCCATATATGTATTCCCTGAGGGGAGAATCGTGCCTGAAGAACAGAGCGCCCGTTCCCTTAAGACCATGTATCTTGTGCGCACTGGCTGAATAATAATCGACCATGCTGTTCTTCATATCGAATGGTACGTGCAGGAAGCCCTGTACTCCATCTGAAAAGAAGAGAGTATCAGGGTTGGCTTTCTTTACTGCTCTTGAGAGAGATGTGATGTCATTTATCGCTCCCGTCTCGTTATTCACATGCATTATGGCAACGAGAGCGGTATCGGGTCTTATCTCTTTCACGAGATCCTCTTCATCGATATAGCCCTTTTTTCCGGGAACCACATAAGTGACGTCATGTCCCAGTTCCTCAAGATGGCGGAATGCCTCATAGACACAAGGATGCTCATATGAGGATGTTATGAAGTGGAACTTTTCCTTTCCCTTCCTCCTCCATCCGTTGAATATCACCGTGTTCGCACTTTCAGTACCACAGGAGGTGAAGATCATGTCAGGAGCGTTGATCACACTCTTTATGACAGATCTTGATGATTCCATCTCTTTCTCTACAGAAAGGGCAGGAGAATACAGAGCAGACGGATTGAACCATCCGCTTTCTGAATAATCCGCATATAGACGGCTTATGTCTTTTACCGGTTTTGTCGTAGCTGCGTTGTCAAGATAGATCACGACGGGCCATGCTCCTTTAAAATATGCAGAATTATGATATCATATCTAATACGTTAAAAAAACAATCTGGTGAGCTTATGAAATCATTAGTAGCAGAAATACTGTGCGTGGGCACAGAGCTCCTTTTGGGAGATATTGTGAATACGAATGCTGCTTTCCTGGCAAGGGAACTGGCAGAGATTGGAATAGAAGTCTACCATCAGTCCGTGATAGGGGACAATGTTAACAGGCTTAAGGAAGCTCTCGAGGAGTGCTTTTCCAGATCCGACCTCGTGATCATGACAGGAGGGCTCGGACCTACATATGACGATCTCACAAAGGAGACAGTCGCTGAATTCTTCGGAGAGAAACTCATCCGTGATCAGGAGTCTTATGACAGGATGCTTAAGTTCTTTGAATATATGGGAACTGTACCTACCCCTAATAACGTGAAACAGGCTGATATGCCGGAGCACGGAGTGATCTTCAGAAATGACAGCGGGACTGCCCCGGGAGTCGGAATAGAGAAGAACGGAAAGATAGCCGTCATGCTTCCCGGTCCTCCCTTCGAGATGGAACCCATGTATCTGAATTATGTAAAGCCCTGGCTCATGAAGAAGACAGAAAAGGTTATAAGGTCCAGGGTCATCCACCTCGTGGGTATCGGAGAGAGCATGGTCGAATACAGGCTCAAGGGGATGATGGAGAAATATACCAATCCTACCATAGCACCTTATGCAAAGCTGGGAGAAGTCCAGCTCAGGATCACTGCTCAGGCACCTACGGAGAAAGCGGCTCTTGAACTCATTGATCCCGTATTGAATGAGATAGTGGAAGATTTCAGACAATATGTATACGGAGTGGATATAGGTAATCAGGAAACTGCACTTCTCTCTCTCTTAAAGGAGAAAGGAATGACCGTGAGTACCATGGAATATGATTGCGGTGCGGCTCTGTCATACAGATTCGGAAACGTGAACGGCTGGGAGGAGACACTCAAAAGATCCATAATGACAGCGGACAGAAACAGACTTTTTGAAGAAACCGGAATAACGGAAGATATATCTTTTGAAAGTGAGGACGGAGTGGCCGTTCTTGCTGAGGGCCTCAGAAAAAGAGCAGGAACAGATGTTGCTATAGTGATATCCGGAACTGCGGACATGGCAAATGACTCCCTGTTCGGAGTTTCGGTCAGAGGGATAGTTTCGGGAGGAAGGTATTCCGTACATAAGAGGAAACTGGATACACAGACCAGCAGGAACAGATCCGTACAGGCCGCCATAGGAATGACAATAAAGCTCATTAAGGGAGGAACTGATAATGAATAATATAGTTGATTTCATGAGATACAGATCACAGGATCTGGCGGATGAGCTTTTAAAGATCAACATGAAACAGATAGCCGATGACAGCATAAGCGGATTCGGAATGAAATCCAGGGTTATTGAGCTTTTCGAGCTCCTTAAGGCCTCGATCTTTCCTACGATGTACGAGACCGAGATAAACAATGCCGATCATCTTTCGGCGATAATGCTTGACAGGATCAACAGAGCCATAATAGAACTCGATAACATCCTTGAGGATCTATACATGAATATTGCCGGCAAGGAAGGAAAAGACCGCACTGAAGCCAGAAGAAAAGCCTCGGAGACGGCTATGAAGTTCATGGACAGGCTTCCGGCGATAAGGAGAAAACTTGGTCTGGATATCACCGCAGCTTATAACGGCGACCCGGCTGCACATAATTATGATGAGATACTTCTGAGCTATCCGTCAATAACGGCCGTTGCAGCTCACAGACTGGCTCATGAGCTTGTCGATCTTGAAGTTCCCGTAATTCCGAGGATCATGAGTGAATATGCCCATGAGATCACAGGCATAGATATACATCCCGGAGCTACGATAGGCGACAGTTTCTTCATAGACCACGGAACCGGAGTAGTCATAGGAGAAACAACTGTGATAGGAAACAATGTAAAACTTTATCAGGGAGTCACACTTGGAGCAAAGAGCTTTGAACTGGATGCAGAAGGGAATCCCGTAAAGGGCATAAAGAGACACCCGAATATCGAGGATGATGTGGTCATATATGCAGGAGCAACTATCCTTGGAGGAGACGTAACCATTGGTAAGGGAAGCGTAATAGGAGGAAATGTATGGCTCACTGAATCTGTACCTCCGAACACCACAGTCTACAACTCCACTCCGGATCCCATCATAAGAGTTAAGCGGGACTAAGGGCACTCTCTTCAAATTAATACTAATTGTGCTATACTAAAGATGAAGACAGAATAGTGTCCATGTTATATATAATATGAAAGGAAACTACCAAATATGATACATTTAATATATGCAACTAAGGGAAATGGTAAGACAAAAAGGCTTCTTGATCTCTGCTCTGAAGAGACAAAAGTATGTGAAGGTTCAATAGTTTTCATTGACAAGGACAAGCGTTACCTGAGAGAAGTCCCTAGCAGCGTCAGATTCGTGGATATTTCTGAGTATGATATAACCGATGACAACGGGCTTTATGGATTCCTCTGCGGAATGTATGCGCAGAACTATGATATCTGCACCATTTTCATAGATGCATTTATAAAGATAGTAAAGAAGACCCCGGAAGAGATGGAGGTATTCTTCAGAAAACTTGAGAAGTTCAGTATAGACAACAATATCGAGATCATAATCAGCGTGAGCGCTGATGCTGAGAAGGCTCCGGAGTTCCTTAAGAAGATGATCTTCTGATCAGAAAGCAAAGATAAAAAGACCTGATACCGATGTATCAGGTCTTTTTATTCACCGTTATTCCTCGGTTGGAGCATCTTCCTCTTCGGATACAGGCTCTTCCTCATCCTGGAAATCCGGGACAGGCTCGTCGAGAGGAGCAACGGCTCTCTTCAGGAGCTCTGCTCTGACGTTATCAGGTCTGAGCTCTACGATAACGGTAGCTTCGGTCACTGCGACAATGGTTCCTATGAAACCGCCGGCGGTCCTGACCTTTACTCCGACCTTGAGAGCTTCCTGCATCTCTTCCATTCTCTTCTTCTGTTTTTTCTGCTGAAGAACTGTGAGAATTATCATAAAGAGAACTACAGCTATCAGAGGGAGATACATCAATAAATTATCTTTCATAGTGCTTACCTTCCGCTATTTGAATTGTGTAAAGATTATATCATCAGTATGGGAAAAAAGGAATCAGGATCGCATGAGGATGCATGTGGCAGGGGCGGTTTGACACTTGTGTTATAATATAGGAAATATAATGGAGGAGTATCGCCATGATTTTGGTTACAGGTGGCACAGGATATATCGGAAGCCATACAGTGGTCAGTATGATCGAGCAGGGTTATGAGCCTCTGATAGTCGACAATTTCGTGAACAGCAAGCCGGAAGTTCTGGACAGGATAGAGATGATCACCGGCAAAAGACCTCTGTTCTACGAGGCAGACATAAGAGATGAAGAGAAGATGGAGCAGATCTTCACGGAACATGAGATAGAGGCAGTGATCCATTTTGCCGGACTGAAGGCAGTAGGTGAATCAGTAAGTATTCCGCTTGAGTATTACGATAATAATATAAACGGTACCCTGGTCCTTCTGGAGACGATGAAAAGACATAACGTCAAGAAGATCATCTTCTCATCATCAGCTACTGTGTACGACAGATTCAATACAATGCCGCTCACAGAGGAATCCAAGACTGGAAACTGCACGAATCCATATGGCTGGACAAAGTTCATGATTGAAGAGATCATCATGGACATATGCAACGCCGACAGTTCCTGGTGCGGAGTCCTCTTAAGATATTTCAACCCGATAGGTGCTCATGAGAGCGGCCTTTTGGGAGAGGATCCTCAGGGAATACCAAACAATCTGATGCCGTATATCTGCAGAGTCGCTGAAGGCAGACTTGAAAAACTGTCAGTCTATGGAGACGACTATCCTACACATGATGGTACCGGAGTAAGGGACTATATACATGTGGTCGATCTGGCAGAAGGCCACATAAAAGCAATCGACCTGGTCTTCAGAAGCAACGGAGCGATACCCGTAAATCTCGGAACCGGAACAGGATATTCGGTGATGGATGTACTGAACACCTTTATGGAAGTGAATGGTATCGATGTACCTTATGTGATAGCGGGCAGAAGAGCAGGTGATATAGCTGAATGCTATGCTGACCCGTCAAGAGCAGAAGAACTTCTGGGATGGAAGGCAGAATTCGATCTTAAAAAGATGTGCCGTGACTCCTGGAACTTCATTGCAAAAAATATAAAACAAAGCTGAAGTGGGGAAAAATGTATCGGTTTTGACCACTTTTTCACGAAAAGTTCATAAAAATATAACCAAAACGGGCATTGTTTTGACACATATAAAACATATGATATAATGTGTACTCGAATCGAAAAGGAGCAGTTTAGTGAGTAAAAGAGGATTTCCAAGAAAAATCATATATGTCTTGCTGGCAGCTGTATTTCTGCTGACCGCAATGAACGAGACTTTTGCCTATGCTGAGACCATCACAGTGAGGGTGGGAAGAGTCATAGGTTCAGTTCATGTGCGTGAAGAAGCAAGCAATGTATCAAAGGATCTCGGAGTCCTTTCCGGAATAAGCGTCTATGTTCTTGGCGAAGAAGAAGGACCGAGCTCCTATGAGAACAAGACATGGTATAAGGTCTGTTATCTAAAGGATGGAGAGACGAAATACGGATACATGCATTCAAAATTCGTTGAGATAACGGGTACTGCAGAGATAGATCCGGAAGCAGGGCTTCCTTCAGGAGATGACAATACCGGATCAGGAGATACGGGAAACACTGAACCCGGCGGAACGGGTACAGGAACTGATGATCCGGGGCAGACCACAGAGCCGACTCAGCCTTCTTCCGAACCCGAACCGAACAAATCCTTTGAAGAAGAATTGGCAGCGTTTCCTGAAGACTATCAGGCACTTATAGTTGCCGTTCACGAAGCATATCCGTCATGGCATTTCATCGCCGTCAACACAGGACTTGACTGGAACGACGTAGTTGCTGCAGAAAGTGCAGTCGGCCATTGCCTCATCAGTGGCACTAGCAACCCCGCATATATAAACCTTGAGGACGTCGATAAGAACGGAAAGCAGATCGTAAGGGACGGTACCAACTGGGTATCCGCTTCCAGATATGCCGTTGAGTATTATCTCGATCCCAGAAACTTTTTAAATACATCGAATATATTCATGTTTGAAAGCCTGTCATATGAGGACAACAATACATATGACATCAATGTGGTCAATTCCATACTTAAGAAAACCTTTATGCATGGTGATTATACCTGTACTGATACCGGGGAGACCAAGAATTTCGAAGAGACATTCATGGAAGCCGGCCAACAGTTTGATGTGAATCCTTATTATCTTGCTTCAAGAGCAAAATCTGAACAGGGAAACAAAGGAAATCAGTGTGGAACGGGTACAGTCAGCGGATATGAAGGCTATTACAATATCTTCAATGTAGGTGCATATGTCCATGACGGAAGAACCGCAAATACAAACGGTGCGATATATGCCAGCAGGGAAGGTACATATGGAAGACCCTGGACCAGCTACTACAAGGCCATAATGGGTGGAGCCGAGATCATCGGAAGCAATTATATAAGTGTCGGACAGGATACCTGCTATTATCAGAAGTTCAATGTCATATATAAGGCAAGACTTTATTCGCATGAGTATGCTACCAGTGTCTCAAATGCAAGGAATCAGGCGACGAATCTGAAGAATGCATATACGACGGAGGTGCTGGAGTCATCACTTGTATTCAAGATACCATTCTATAAGAATATGCCTGCAGAACCTATACCGTTGCCTGAAAACAGGAATCCTGAGGATGATAGCCAGCCTGCAGTGACCCCGGGTATCACAGACACCCCGCAGGCACCTGTAGAGATCAATCTGACAAGTAAGAAGTATTCTGTAAGCGGAAAGATGATTTCCGGAATCGCAGAGCATACCACAGTAGCCACATTCAGAAAGAACGTTACAATATCTGCAGGAGAGATGAAGGTCTATGATACTTCAAACAAAGAGATAAAGGACGGAGAAGTAACTACAGGTTCTGTAGTCAAACTCATAAGGGATGACGGTACTGTAGATAAATCATTTACTCTAGTATTGTTGGGAGATATCAATGCTGACGGTAAGATATCAATTGTTGATCTGATACTAGTAAGAAAGCAACTCCTGGGAATGAGTTCTACAAAGAATGAGTATTTCCAGGCATCTGATGTTAACCAGGACGGAAAGGTCTCCATAGTAGATCTGATTTTTATTAGAAAACACCTGCTCGGACTCAGTTCTATATCATGACATGTTCCGATAGGCCTTGAAAAAGGAGAAGAATATGAAAAAACACCTGAGAACACTTCTGATACTATCATTGCTGTTTATGATGACTTTCAGCATAATGCCGGTATTTGCTGCATCGGCAAGTGTCAAGGCAAGTTCATCGGTACAGATAGGCACAACTTTTACCGTTACTCTTTCATTCAGTGGTGGAGATATTTATATTGCTGGTGTGACAGCATCTGTATCTTTCGATTCTGACAAGATTAAGTATGTAAGTTGCAGTGGGGATGGAGAGGCTAATATCTCAGGAAACGGTGGAAGCATTGTGCTGGAGACCACTTCGACAAGCAAGAAAAGCCTTAGTATAAAACTTAAATTTAAGGCCTTAGCTGAAGGGGAAACAAAGATTAGTTTAACTAAGAGCGACATTGCAGACTGGGACGGAAAGACGATAGGTACTCCGACAAGCAGCAAAAAGATCACTATAACAAAAAAAGAAGAGAAACCTGAAACTGATCCTGTAAAACCAGACCCTGTAAAACCGGATCCTGTAAAACCGGATCCTGTAAAACCGGATCCCATCACACCCTCAGAACCGGTAGTTCCTGAAGAAGTCAAGACTGCTATCCCGATAGATATATACGGAGAGAAGCAATATCTGTGGAGGACACTTACTAATGTGAAGCTTCCAGAGAACTTCACTACGAAGACTATAGTATATGATGGGGAGCAGATCCAGGCTGCAGTCAACGAAGCTAATGACCTTACCATCATGTACTTTACAGATGACAAGGGAACAAACGGCAGTTTCTATATCTATAACGGATATAACCAGTTCTATAAGTTCAAGGAAATAGAAATAGGCGGCAATCATTATATCCCGCTCAATAGTGTTGGAGATGAAGAACTTCCCAAGGGATACAATCAGTCCATGATTGAACTTAACGGGGAATCGATACTTGTCTGGTCAAATACTGATAAACCTGATTTCTCGTATATCTATGCTCTTAACAGAGAGACAAACTATAAAGGTCTCTATGTTTTTGAAAACAATGAAAAGACCATACAGAGAGCAGACAGGAAAGCTTTGGAGCTCATCCTTGAATCGGAAAAGGAGGAAAACGAGACTATCATCCCCATAGATGACAATCCTACTCCTGAGCCTGAGCCTCAAAAAGAACCTGAAAAGGATACGAGGAACGTATTCGAGAGGATCCTGGATGATAACCAGATAATGGTCGTACTCCTTAGTATATTGGGAGCAGCGCTTGTCATCATAGCGATAATGACGGGTGTGATCATAGTCAACAAGAAAAAGAGGAAGGCGAGGATCATTGCCAGAAAAAGGATCATGAGCGAAGCTCAGAAAGAGGCAGATGATTTCAACAAGAGGGCAGAAAAGACTCTTGATGAGATAAAGGAAAACGATCAGGTTTCCAATGAAGAAACAGCTGAACCCGAGGAAACTCATGAAGAAACAGAAGCAGTTGAAACTTCAGATATAGAAGAGAATCCTGAAGTGAAAGAAACTCCTGAAGAGGATACTGAAGAATGATTTTCCGAGAGACCGTTCCTCCGGGATACGGTCTCTCTGTTTTATTCTTGAGAAAAAACTGAAGTCATAGAAGGAGCCTGCATAGGGGAAAAACACCTATTTAATAAAACTTGACAAACATTTTTATAATGTGTATCATAATGGGGCATCGTATGAGAGGCCCCGTGGTCAAGAGGTCAAGACATCGCCCTTTCACGGCGGTAACAGGAGTTCAATTCTCCTCGGGGTCACCATTTATGGGAGTATAGCTCAGCTGGGAGAGCATCTGCCTTACAAGCAGGAGGTCACAGGTTCGAGCCCTGTTACTCCCACCAAAGCAATCCTTTTATGAAGCGCTGCTTGATAAAAGGATTTTTTGTTTAACGCCATATCTGCATTGGTTATAATGGTTGGAGCATAATTCAGAAAGAGAACAGAAATATGGACAGATCCAGAAACTCGATCAGAAATATATTGTTTGGTGTCGGAGGTCAGATCCTCAATATCATCATGAGCTTTGCATACAGAACAGTGTTTATGCGTGCACTGAGTGATGAGTATCTCGGGATCAACGGGCTGTTCACCAATATCCTTATGGTGTTCTCTCTGGCAGATCTCGGAGTCGGGACTGCCATCATCTACGCTCTTTACAAACCCATAGCAGAACAGGATGTAAGAAAGATCAAGGCTCTGATGAAGCTCTATGAAAAAGCATATATAATCATAGGCTTCGTCATCATAGGAATGGGCCTTATCTGCATGCCGTTCATAGAGAGTCTCATCACTACCGAAAAAGTGATACCTCACGTCAAACTGATCTTCATGATCTTCGTCATTAATACGGCATCCACTTATTTCTTTGCTTATAAAGGAACACTCATAACCGCAAGTCAGCAACACTACATAGTATCTACCGTGGTATATGGAACTTCGATCCTCTGCTACGCAGTTCAGATAGTAGTCATGCTGCTGACTCATAATTATATCCTTACACTGTCCATACAGGTCGGGACCAATATTCTCCAGAATCTCATTACCGGAAGGATCGCCGACAGAATGTTCCCGTATCTTCGCGGTAAGAATGATGAGAATCTGTCTGAGAGGGAGAGAAAAGGCATATTCAAGAACATGAGCTCTCTCATGTTCTACAGGACCGGGCAGGTCATAATCAACGGAACGGACAGCATCATCATATCCAAGTTCCAGGGCATCGTGGAAGCAGGTTTCTATTCCAACTATTCACTGATAACCACCACGATCAAGAACCTTCTGCTGCAGGTATTCCATGCCATCACCGGTAGTATTGGAAATCTGGCCGCTGTTGAATCTGAGAGAAGAAAGTATGAGATATACAACTTAATCTATTTCGGCAACTTCTGGATGTTCGGTTTCTGTGCGGTATGTCTGTTCAATCTATTGAATCCATTTATCACTATCTGGGCCGGACCGGACAGACTGTTGAGTATGCTCGAGGTATTCTTCATAGTCCTGAACTTCTATCTTGTGGGAATGAGGAATGTCAATCTGGCATTCAGGGATACTATGGGCATATTCAAGGAAGGAAGGTTCATACCGATCATCTCTGCAGCGGTAAATATAGTCATATCTATAATTACAGCCTCTATGTTCGGAATGATCGGTGCATTCATAGGGACTACCGTAAGCATGGTGACTACTCTCTGCTGGATGGAACCCTATGTGCTATATAAATACGGATTCAAAAGGGGAGTATATGAGTACTTTGTTAAGTACTTCATGTATCTAGGAGTCACGGCAGGAGCGGCCCTGGTGACCTGGTTCGTATGTCATTTCATTCCCGACGGAAGGATCATATATTTTGCTCCGAAACTGCTCATATGCGCTGTTTTTCCGAACGTAATATTCTTCCTTGTATTCGGAAAGACGGAAGAGTTCCGTCAGCTGGTTTCAAAAGCAAAGAGAGTAATAATGAGAAGACTGAAAAAGAAAGCATAAGTTATTTGATATATAGGAGTTCAGAATGATAAAGAGAGAAGCAGTTTTAAACTATATGAAAGACAATGGTCTCGATGCCGCGCTCATTACGAGCATGGAGAACATGCAGTGGTATTCCGGATTCAAGGGAGATACGGGATGGATACTGGTCACCCCGGAAAAGGAGTATTTCATAACAGATGCCCGGTATTTTGAGATGGCTGAGCATCAGCTTGCAGGTAAGGGATTTGAACTCATAAAGATGAGGACCGGAAATGCCATGCCCGAGATGAAGGGATGGGTCGGTAAGGAAAACGCTATACTGGGAATCGAGTTCGACACTACTTCAGTGAGCCAGAAAGTTATGTATGACAATGGCTGGGGGTTCATTCTTAAGCCCATAGATGATGTGCTCCATGAGCTCAGATCCGTAAAGACGGAAGAGGACATAGCCATCATGAAGGAAGGCTGCAAGATAACCGAAGCCATTTTCTATCATATGTGTGAAGTGATAAAGCCGGGTGTGAGCGAGTTTGATCTTCTGGCTGAGATGCATTATATGATGAATAAGAATGGATGCCATCCGTCTTTTGCTCCGATCATTGCAAGCGGAGAGAATTCATCAAGTCCCCACGCGGTAGTCTCTGACAGAAAGGTAAGGAACGGAGACTTTGTGACCATGGATTTCGGCGTGATCTACAAAGGACTGTGCACCGACTTCACTAGGACCGTGGCGGTCGGAGGGGTTGAAGAGGAGCTGTCTATAATATATAATATTGTGCGTAAAGCCAACGAAGAGACGGAAAAAAATGCCCGCGAAGGTATGAAGGCATCAGAGGTTGACAGTATCGCAAGACAGATCATAAAGGATGCCGGATATGGTGATTTTTACGAGCATGGCACGGGACACGGAGTCGGTGTGGAGATCCACGAAGCGCCATGGGTGAGCACAAAGTCTGAGAATATTCTCAAAAAGGGAAACGTCTTCACGGTGGAACCGGGCATATATCTTCCCGGAAAAGGCGGAGTAAGGATAGAAGACATGGGCGTAATGACAGAGAACGGTTATGAGAACTTCTATCAGGTAACAAAAGAAATGATCGTATTATAAAGGAGAATTGTATGGTATCAGCTGGTGATTTCAGAAAAGGTATGACGGTAGAGATAGACGGACAGGTCTGGGTGATAGTTGACTTCCTTCACGTTAAACCGGGAAAGGGAGCTGCATTCGTGCGCACGAAGCTCAAGAACGTCATGACAGGAAATGTCCTTGAAAGAACCTTCAACCCATCAGACAAGTATCCATTGGCCAGAATAGAGAGAAAACAGTATACATACAGCTATAATGACGGATCGATCTACTACTTCATGGATCCGGAGACTTTTGATCTTCTCCCGCTCAACCATGAGATGGTCGAAGATGCACTCAAGTACATCAAGGAGAACATGGATGTCACGATCTCATTCTATAACGGAAGCGCATTCAACGTTGAGGCTCCTAACTTTGTAGAACTTGAGGTCATAGATACTGATCCGAACTTTAAGGGCAATACAGCAACAGCAGGCAATAAGCCGGCAACTCTCGAGACCGGAGCAAGGATCAACGTTCCGATGTTCGTAAACGTAGGAGATATCGTAAGGATCGACACCAGAACAGACGAATACTTGGAACGCGCTAAATAAGTAAAAACACGATTACAAAGGGGATCCGGGGCATCTTCGTCCCGGATCTTTTTGATTATTTCATAACTTGACACGATAAGGGAATTCCGATATAATAACTTTCGCTGTTTAAGTGGCATGTGTCTGTAGCTCAGCTGGATAGAGCAACGGCCTTCTAAGCCGTGGGTCGGGGGTTCGAATCCCTCCAGGCACGCCAGAGATGCGGTGGATATAGCTCAGTTGGTCAGAGTGCCAGGTTGTGGCCCTGGAGGTCGTGGGTTCGAGCCCCACTATTCACCCCATTTTTCTTTGGGGTGTAGCCAAGCGGTAAGGCATGGGACTTTGACTCCCACATTCGTAGGTTCGATCCCTGCCACCCCAGCCATACTTGTCTGATCCGCTAGCTCAGTCGGTAGAGCATTTGACTTTTAATCAAAGGGTCGGGGGTTCGAATCCCCCGCGGGTCACCATTTTAGTGTTGACACGATGTGTCGCCGTTAATATAATAGATTCTGCTGCGGGTGTAGCTCAATGGTAGAGTTCCAGCCTTCCAAGCTGGCTACGTGGGTTCGATTCCCATCACCCGCTCCATTTACATGATGCGCCTCTAGCTCAGTTGGTAGAGCACCTGACTCTTAATCAGGGTGTCCGGGGTTCGAGTCCCCGGAGGCGCACCATTTTTTTATATATACGAGCTTTTATAGCAAAGACGCAATGAAATTAACCTTACGTTAATTTCTTTTTTTATGCCGTTGGTATAATATAGGTAACGAACGCTGTATAGGCGCATCAACGATACAGGGGACAAAAAATGAAAAATCCTTATATTGTCAGGAATCTTTTCGGCATTATCGGACTAGATATCAGATGGTATGCCGTGATCATTTGCGCAGGGATCCTTGCGGGACTGTATGTCAGTACGGTCCTTGCGAAGAAGAGGGGCTACAATTCAGATATGACGATAGACCTTCTTCTCATATGCATCCCGCTTGCCATTGTATGCGCACGCATCTATTACGTGATCTTCGAATGGGACAGCTATAAGTCAAATCCGATATCCGCTCTTTATATATGGGAGGGAGGCATAGCTATCTACGGAGCTGTTATAGGTTCGGTGATAGGCGCGGTCATCTTTCATAAATACAGCAAGGTGCCGTTCGGAGATATCCTGGATGTCGGGGCTGTAGGGCTGATACTCGGACAAGCTATCGGCAGATGGGGCAATTTTGCAAATCAGGAGGCTTACGGAAACCTGATCACGGATCCTTCCCTGCAGTGGTTCCCGTATGGTGTATATATAGATTCCGTGAAAGAATGGCATCAGGCCACTTTCTTCTATGAGAGCATGTGGAATCTCCTTGTGTTCGTACTGCTCCTCATCTATTTCAGAAAGGCAAAGCATAAGGGCAATGTTTTCGTGATGTATCTCGTTCTGTATGGGATCGGAAGAGCATATATAGAAGGACTCAGGGAAGACAGCCTCTGGCTGGTGCCGGGAGTCCTGAGGGTATCCCAGATACTGAGCATAGTACTCGTTGTGTTTGGAACGGCATTCCTGCTCTGGAGACATTCAAGGGAAGCAAAAGAGGATACTTATACGGGAAAATATGCACTTGCAGCCGCTGACGAGAAAGAAGAGAACGTTGAGGCTGAAGAGCCGGAAGAGGGTTCTGAAGAAGACATCGCCGGGACTGAAGCTGAAAAGGACAGGGATAAAGACAATATTGAAGAGATTGGAGAGGATGAACAGGATGCGTAATCTAACAATGATGACAGACCTCTACGAGCTGACCATGATGTATGGTTATTTCAAAGAGGGTATGCATAAGAAAAAGGCAGTATTCGACGTCTTTTTCAGAAATCAGGTGGGTGGCTCGTCATATGCCGTTATGGCCGGACTTGAGCAGCTCATAGACTATATCAATGATCTCCATTTTACTGAGGATGATCTTGATTATCTGAGGGCCCTGAAACTCTTTGACGAGGAGTTCCTGGATTATCTCAGACATTTCAGATTTGCGGGGGAGATATATGCCATGCCAGAGGGAACCATAGTGTTCCCGGGAGAGCCGCTCGTAAGGGTAAAGGGAGGCATCGCAGAAGCCCAGCTCATTGAGACGGCAATGCTGAACATCATCAATCATCAGACCCTCATTGCCACAAAGGCGAGCAGGATCTGCTATGCTGCAGGCAAAGGCCCGGTGATGGAGTTCGGTCTCAGAAGAGCTCAGGGACCTGATGCGGGCATCTATGGTGCAAGAGCTGCTATCATAGGAGGATGCTCTTCGACTTCCAACGTGCTCACCACAAAGATGTTCGGAGGAAGACCTGCAGGTACACATGCCCACAGCTGGATCATGAGCTTCGATACTGAGATCGAGGCATTCAGGGCATATGCCAATGTGTTCCCGGATGCATGCATGCTCCTCGTAGACACATATGACGTGCTCAACAGCGGCATGCCGAACGCCATCAAGGTTTTTGATGAACTGAGAGAAAAGGGACATAAACCGGTAGGTATAAGGATAGACAGCGGAGACCTTGCGTATCTCTCTAAGAAAGCAAGGCAGATGCTGGACGAGGCCGGATATGAAGATGCAATCATATGTGCTTCCGGAGATCTGGATGAGAATCTCATCCTTGCCCTTAAGCTACAGGATGCCAAGATCGACACCTATGGAATAGGAACTAAACTCATAACGAGCGAGGGACATTCCGCGCTTGGCGGAGTGTACAAGCTCTCTGCAATGGAGAATGACAAGGGAGAGATAGTTCCTAAGATCAAGATCAGCGAGAACATATGGAAGATCACCAATCCCGGATACAAGAAGGTGGTAAGGCTGTACAGCAGATATGAGAACAAGGCCCTTGCAGACCTGATCATGCTTGATGATGAGACCATCGATGACACGAAGGAACTGGAGATATTCAGTCCTACGGAGACATGGAAGAGGATGACTCTGACCAACTTCTATGCAAAGGAACTTCTGGTGCCGGTTTTCGTAGACGGTGAGCAGGTGTACGAGTCTCCTAGCCTTGCTGAGATCAAGAAGAACGCCGAAAAGGAGTTGGGGACCTTATGGGATGAGTACAAGAGATTCACAAATCCGCACATATATAAGGTGGACCTTTCACAGAAACTGTATGACATAAAGAATGAACTTTTGATGCAGTCAAAATGAATAACTGATGACATGCTGTAATAAGAGCTTCTCTTTATGTTATAATTATAGAAATTAATCATGGAGGATAGATTCATGGCTGATGAGATTATGAATGTTCAACCAAATGGAACGATAACATTTGCAAATGAAGTGCTTGAGACCATAGCAGGTATTGCTGTATCCGACATTCCGGGAATAGCAAACATGAATGGTGGGTTCAGGGATAATTTCAGCGAAGCTTTTGGAAAGAAGAGACCCGCTAAGGGCGTCAAGGTTTCAAAAGTCGATGAGAAGATCGTGTTTGATGTTCAGATCATTGTAGAGTATGGCATCAAAGTTCAGGATCTCTGCAAGACCATCCAGGAATCCGTATTCAACGCAATCGAGACCATGACAGGCCTTTCTGTCAATGCTGTCAATGTCATAGTACAGGGAGTAAAAGTAAAGGATACTCCGATAACAGCTCTTCCTGAAGAGACAAGCGACAAATAACAAATGAAAAGGCTGGTTCATACTGGCCTTTTTAGTAATTCGGGCAACAGACCTGCCTATTTCAGGCAGGCCCTGACTACCCGGCACAGGATCATTGAAGGAAAAAGGAGCATGGTTTTCCGTGCACTTTTTTGAAACAGTGTTCCGTAGTACGGAGTATATCAATCTAACATATCTTGAGGTGCAATAATGAAGATCGGAACCAGATTCGTTTTTACCGTTCTTATGATACTTATAATCGGAGCATGCGGTGTCATAATTGCCGCAGCATTCGGATTCATCTCTCCTGAAACAGTTTTGGATGTAGTGAATGCATTTCTTAACACCGATTACAAATACTTCTGGGTCGGCGGAGCAGCTCTCATAGCGCTGGTGGCTTTCTGCCTAATCTTCTTCAGGAAGAACAAGAAAGCTGAAAAGAAGAACCCTGTCGCAGAGCGAGTGATACTCGACGAGACAGAAGCAGGTGGCATTTCTGTTTCCGTTGAAGCCATCAAGGAGTCAGCAGCCAATTATCTCAAGACCCTGAACGGAGTCACAGTACAGAATATCGAGATCAGACCGATCGAAGGCAGATCTGCAACAGGAGCACTTTCACTGTCGGTGAGACAGGATATCTCCATTCCTGCGATCACGGCCAAGATCACTTCAGAGATCAGGGAGCATGTTCAGCTGTATACGGGAGTTGAACTTCAGCAGGTGTTCATCAACATACTTCCTCAGAAAACGACCACACCTTCGAAATAAGGCAGACCTGACATGAAAGAGAACTTTATAGTATTCATAAAGGAGCATCTTGCCTTGCTCATAGGAGCCCTGACGGGATTTGTGATAGCAATCCTGTTCCTGCTGATAGGATTCTTTCCGACGATGCTCATACTGCTCCTCACAGGTATCGGAGCGGTGATAGGCGGTATCCCGTTCATCAGAAAATATATAAGTACATGGTTTGGAAACCTGTTGGAAAAACTGTATAATAAGATAGGATAAGATAAAAAGCTGTGCACGATTCATTCTACACAGCTTTTATTTGTATTGAACAGCTGTTAGGAGATACAGATGAGTGAAACGGTGAATTTTGACAAGAGACTGGCCAGGGAAGCAGCTATGAGTCTTTATTATGAGAGGACCATCAGAGGGGAACCGGTCAATGACAGTACCACTCTCATAGATTTTGAGGATGTTCTGGACAGGGCCAGACTTAATGAAGACAATCTGAAATATATCGATTGCGCCATGGAGATATATGAGGAGCATATAGATGACATAGACGCATCCATCAGAAGCCATCTCAACAGATGGACAATAGACAGGATATCAAAAGTGAATCTCTCTATCCTCAGACTGGCTGTGGCGGAGATGAAATATATGGACGACATTACGCCGGGTGTTTCCGTAAATGAGGCTGTGGAACTGACGAAGAAGTATTCTGATGAGGAATCCTCAGGATTCGTGAACGGGATATTGAGATCGATATCAAGGGATATCAAATGAACTTCCTCGGTATAGATACAAGCTGCTATACAACTTCCGTAAGCGTCTCAGATGAAAAAGGGAATATCCTATATGACAGGAGGATCCCCCTCAAAGTAGGTGATTCAAAGAGAGGCCTAAGACAGTCCGAGATGGTATTCCAGCATGTGAAGAACCTGGGAACCCTTTTTCCGTCAGGATTCACGGATATAAAAGGGGTCGCCTCGAGTATCAAGCCCAGACCTCAGGAGGGCTCATACATGCCGGTATTCTGTGTTTCGGAGAGCTATGGTAAAGCATTGTCAGAGCTTGCAGGGGCTAAGTATTATGCGCTTACCCACCAGCATGGCCACATCGCCGCTGCTGTTATAGGACTTGAGGGCTCTTTTAACGGGCCATATCTGGGACTTCATGTCTCAGGGGGAACTACAGAGCTTTTAAAGATATGTTTTTCAGAAGACATAATAGAAAGCATAGAGATCTTGGGAGGCACCTCTGATCTGGCCGCAGGACAGTTTGTGGACAGGATCGGAGTCATGCTTGGATTCTCTTTCCCGGCAGGTGAAGAGATGTCAGAAGCTGCCATAAACGGCACCTCCATCGGTATCAAGACAAGCATAAATGGACTCATGCTCAGTTTCTCCGGAGCAGAGACGAGATTGGAGAGGGAGATAGAAAAAGGTCTGAAAAAAGAGGATGCTGCCCGAACCTGTCTGGATAACATTTCCTCAGGGATAAGAGAACTCATCAGAAGAGCTGTTGAGGAAACTGGCATACAAAGGGTCATACTCTTCGGAGGCGTCATGAGGAGCCGTGTGATAAGGGAGGACCTTAACGGCATTCCGGGTCTTTTGTTTTCAAAACCTGAATATTCATCTGATAATGCCTGCGGACTGGCAAGACAGGCCGCATTGATATATAAAAGGGGATTATGAAATGGGACAGATAATAGACGGAAAGAACATCTCAAAACTCATACGTTCTGAGATAAAGGACAGGACTGCTGCATTTACAGACAGATACGGACATGAACCGAAACTGGCAGTCATACTCGTGGGCGAGGATCCTGCCTCTAAAATATACGTTTCAAACAAGCACAAGGCATGTCTTCAGACAGGGATAGGTTCGATAGTCATTGAAATGAGCGAGGATACCGAAGAGACAGTGCTGATAGACAAGATCAAGGAACTGAACGAAGACAGCACAGTGAACGGGATACTGGTCCAGTTGCCCTTGCCGAAGCATCTCAATGAGAAAAAGATAATAGAATATATAGATCCAAGGAAGGACGTGGACGGGCTTACTCTTGCAAACTCTGCCCTTCTATATAACGGTAATACAGATTGCCTTGCTCCATGTACTCCCAGGGGAGTGATAGAGATCCTAAAAAAAGAGGGAATAAAGATAAGCGGGAAACATGCGGTGATAGTTGGAAGGAGCATGCTTGTCGGGAAACCGCTGGCAATGCTGCTCTTAAACGAGAACGCTACCGTTACTGTCTGCCACTCCCGTACCGAAGATCTCGGAGCCGTTACAAGAACTGCAGACATCCTGATATCAGCAGTGGGAAGGCCCGGACTTGTGAAAGCGGAAGACGTTAAGGACGGAGCGACCGTAATCGACGTAGGGACCACACGTGTAGACGGAAAACTCAGGGGAGATGTGGATTTTGACAGCGTTTTTGAAAAGGATGTCAGGATCACACCTGTTCCTGGCGGAGTGGGTCCGATGACCATCACGATGCTGCTGATGAATACATTACAGGCTGCCGAGATGCAGGAGGAAGAAAGATGAAGTTATCTGAAAAACAGAGTCAGATCATTTTTAGGGTCAATGAGAGACTGGACAGGCTATTCGAGAACGATTCTCCCGAGCTTCTGAGAGAATCAATGAAATACAGCGTCAAGGCAGGAGGAAAGAGACTAAGACCTGTGCTCAATATACTTGCTGCAGAATTGTTCACCGATGATACAGAGGAGAATCTGGACATTGCTTGTGCAATAGAGATGATACATACATATTCTCTGATTCATGACGATCTTCCGGCACTTGACAATGACTCATTAAGAAGAGGAAAGCTTACAAACCATATGGTATACGGTGAAGCACAGGCAATACTTGCCGGAGACGGGCTTCTCAGCTTTGCTTTCGAGGTGATGCTAGACAATGCCATGAGGCATAAAGGAAATCTGGAAAGAGAGATGAGGGCCATTAAGACCATTGCCAATGCAGCAGGTGTGGAGGGAATGGTCGCGGGACAGGTGATGGATGTTTCTCTGGAGAACACTTCTTATGGTTATGATACACTCAGTTACATACATACCCATAAGACGGCAGACATGATAGTCGGAGCCCTGCTCTCCGGTGCTCTTCTCCATACTGATGACGAGGAGGCTCTCCGGGCTCTAAGAACCTATGGTGAGCATTTGGGACATACGTTCCAGATAATCGATGACATACTTGATATCACGGCAGGAGAAGAGCTTGGTAAGAGCAGGGGAAAAGATGTCATGGAAGGTAAGATAACTTATCCATCGCTGTTTGGGATAGTGAAGTCCTTTGAGATGGCAAAAGAGAGGACAAAGAAAGCTATAGAAGCTCTTTCCGTATTCGGGGATAAAGCCTGCTATCTTAAGGAAATAGCCGAGATAATGCTTAACAGGAGTCTCTGAGATGATACAGATAGCAATAGACGGACCTGCAGGAGCAGGCAAGAGCACGGTGGCAAAAGCGCTGGCAAAAGCGCTCAAGATTAATTATCTGGATACCGGAGCAATGTACAGAGCCCTTGCGTACGCTGTCATTAATAAGGGAATCAGCATTTCCGACAGGGAAAAGGTTGAGAGTGCTCTTGACGACATATGTATGAGCATCTCATATGTCGATGGAACTCAGTATGTGTTCGTGGATGGAATCGATACAGCTCCATATATACGGACTCCTGAGATATCGATGGCAGCTTCATCCATAGGAACGATTCCAATGGCAAGGATCAAACTTGTAGAGCTCCAAAGAGAGACAGCCTCGAAGTTTGATATCATCATGGACGGAAGGGATATCGGCACCTATGTCATTCCTGATGCAAAACTCAAATTCTATATAACCGCATCATCAAGGGAAAGAGCGATCAGGAGAAGTAGAGATCTCGAGAGGGCGGGAATGACAGTGGATATTGATGAAGTGGAAAAGGACATCATCAGGAGAGACGAGCAGGACATGAACAGGGAATTTGCTCCTTTAAGATGCGCTGATGATGCAATCTATCTGGACACTACAGAAATGAGCGCTGAGGAAGTGCTTGAATTTGCCATAAAGAAGGTGAAAGAGGTATATGGCAACGAGATTCTATAAGGTCGTAGTGGGAATAGCCAGACCCATAATCAGGTTTTTATACAGGATGAAGGTCACGGGAACTGAGAACTTCGATTATGAGGGAAAGATGATTATTTCTTCAAATCATATCAGTGCCATGGATCCCATCCTGATCGCCTGTGCCACGAAAAAAGAACTCAACTTCATGGCAAAGAAAGAACTTTTCAAGTTCAAACCTCTGGCGTTTTTTCTCAAAAAGCTCGGTGCTTTCCCGGTTGACAGGGGAGCAGGCGACATGGCTGCCATATCTACGGCAGGCAAGATACTGAGAGAAGGAAATTCTCTTGTGATCTTCCCGGAAGGCACTAGGAACAGAGAGAGCGAAGAATTGATGAAGTTTCAGGATGGTACAGCACTTCTGGCCGTCAGATTCAAATCAGATATCCTTCCTGTGGCCATACAGAACAGACCAAGACTCTTCAGGAGGACGAAGATAGCTATAGGAAGCCCTATAAAAGTGATGGAAATCATAGATTCAGAAGCAAATACAAGAAAGAACCTGAGTACAGTTTCAGAAAAGCTGTATCTTGTCGAGTCGACACTTAAGGAACAATGAAGACAATACTTGCAGAAAACGCCGGGTTTTGTTTCGGAGTAAAAAGAGCAGTCAACAGGACCATGGAGCTCTCGGATTCCGGAGTGAAAGTCGTTACTTTAGGAGAACTGATCCACAATACTCATTTCATAAATGAGCTTAAGGAAAAGGGTGTAGGGACTATAGATGATGTCGATGAGGCCGGTGAGGGAGTCACGGTTCTCATCAGGTCACACGGCGAGGCACCGTCCGTATACAGGAGACTTGAAAAAAAAGGTATCCCGTATGAAGATCTTACATGTCCCATAGTCGCAAGGATCCATGACAAGGTCAGAGATAGTATTGACGAGTTTGACAGGATAATAGTAGCGGGAAAGAAGACCCACCCTGAAGTCATAGGAACTCTCGGCTGGGCAGGAGACAAAGGGATCGTAGTCCAATCTCCAGAAGAGCTGCATTCTATTCCCGAAGAGCAGAACGTACTTCTCGTAGGACAGACGACAATGTCACAGAAGGTATATGATTCCATAGCGGATGAATGCAGGAAGAGATTCAGCAAATGTACGGTGTTCGACAGCATCTGCAAGAACACTCTTCTGAGACAGAAAGAAGCGGTGGAGATAGCAAAGAAGAGCGATTGTATCCTGGTCATAGGAGACAGAAACAGTTCCAACACAAGAGAGCTTTATAATCTGGTAAAAAATTACTGTGAAAACGTGATTTTTATTGAAGACGCAAAAGACGTCCATATTGAAAACTTGACATCATATGATATAATAGGGATTATCGCAGGAGCCTCGGCTCCCGCATCGATAATTGGGGAGGTACACGCACTAATGGAGTTAAATGAAACTCAGGTAAACGAGACTGCTGAAGTTCAGGAGACTGTCAGCGAAACAGAAACTAATTTTGCAGAAGAATTAGAAAAAACATTTAAGAGCATCAGAAGGGGACAGATAGTCACCGGTTTTGTCGTACATGTTAATGATGATGAAATAGCTGTCAATATCGGTTACAAGGCTGATGGTCTTATCAAGTTGGAAAACATGGGATTGGAAGAAGGAGAAAAGCCTGCTGACAAGTTCCATGAAGGTGATGAAATCGAGGCTCAGATAGTAGACCTCAATGACGGAGAAGGAAACGTTGTACTTTCAAGGAAGAAGATTGAAAGTCAGCTGAAATGGAAAGAATTTGTTGACAATCTGGACATGGATGCAATCTACGAGTGCACGGTCACAAAGACCATCAAAGGTGGAGTGCTTACCAAGTTCAATGGTTATGATGCGTTTATCCCAGCTTCCCAGTTAACCGAGAAATACGTAGAAGATCTCAGCACATTCGTTGGACAGAATCTGCTGGTCAAGATCATAGATGTAGACAAGAAAAAGAAGAGATTCGTATTATCCAACAAGGCTGCTCTGATTGAACAGAAAGAAGAGCAGAAGAAGATGATCTTCCAGAGCTTCGAACAGGGTTCAGTCGTCCGTGGCGTAGTAAAGAGACTTACCGATTTCGGTGCTTTCGTAGACGTAGGCGGAGTTGACGGACTTCTTCATGTCACTGACATGAGCTGGTCAAGAGTAGCACATCCAAAGGATATCCTGTCAAACGGACAGGAGATCGATGTCAAGATCTTAAAGGTAGATCCTGAAAAGGGAAGGATATCACTCGGATATAAGCAGCTCCTTCCGAAGCCGTGGGAAACAGTTACCGAGAGATATGCAGTCGGTGATGTCGTAAAGGGCAAGGTCGTAAGGATCGCTCCGTTTGGAGCTTTCGTTGAACTCGAGCCGACGATTGATGGACTCGTACACATATCACAGGTCACTAATCACAGGATCGAAAAGGTAGAAGATGCTCTCCAGTTAGGACAGGAGATCGAAGCTAAGGTCCTCGAGGTCAACCCCGAGAAGAAGAGGATCAGCCTCAGCATCAGAGCTCTCATGAATGACAGAAAAGCTGCTGAAGCAGCAGAGAATCCTGCTGAAGAGGAAGCCGCTCCGAAGAGGCCGAGAAAAGAAGAGAGAGTCATAATACCTCCGAAGGAGAATGCAACGACGTCTCTGGCAGATCTTTTTAAGGCAGCAGAAGAAGCAGCAAACTTTGAAGAGGCTGTTGAGGAATCTGAAGAAGAATAATCGGAAAGAAATGCAAACCGGGCTCTTTTCGGCTGTAATGCTGAAAAGAGCTCTTTTCTTTTATATAATATAGAAAAGAGGATTGGACTTAGGAGGTTCGAATATGCGTTACAGGATATTGGGAAAAACTGGATTAAAGGTCAGCGAGATAGGAGTAGGAGCTGAGTGGTTTGAACGACATACGACAGAAGAGTGTGTTGCCATAATGAAGCATGCTTCTGAGAATGGTATCAACATAATAGACTGCTGGATGCCGGGGCCTCAGGTCAGGAGCGATATCGGAGAAGGGCTTAAGGGCTGCAGAGAGAAGTGGATAGTGCAGGGGCACATAGGTTCCACCTGGCAGAACGGACAGTATGTCAAGACCAGAGATATGTCAAAGGTAAAGCCTGCATTTGAAGATCTTCTTAAAAGGCTGGGAACGGATTATATCGATCTGGGAATGATCCATTATGTAGACAAGGTCGATGACTGGAACACCATAATGAATTCTGAATTCATAGATTATGTAAAGGATCTTAAAGCCAAGGGGATTATAAAGCATATCGGTATGAGCACCCATAATCCGAGAATAGGAAAACTTGCCATCGAGAGTGGTATAGTCGAGATGATGATGTTCTCAGTCAATGCGGCATTTGACCTTCAGGCTCCTACCGAAGATCTCGATGTCCTTTTCAGAGAGGACTATGAAGAAGAAACATTCGGCCAGGATCCCGAAAGAGCAGAATTCTATAAACTGTGTGAGCAGAACAACATAGGACTTACGGTGATGAAACCATATGCCGGAGGAAGGCTCCTTGATGAGAAGAGGTCTCCTCTTGGAGTTGCACTGACACCGGTAGAGTGTATTCATTATTGTCTGACAAGGCCTGCCGTATGTGCTCTCATGATAGGGTATGATACTCCGGAACACGTGGATGACGCCTTAAGATATGAGACGGCTACGGAAGAAGAGAAGAACTATGCACAGAAGATAGCGAATGCGCCAAGGCATTCTTACAGGGGGCAGTGCACATACTGCGGTCACTGTAAGCCGTGCCCTATGGACATAGACATAGCTATGGTCAACAAGTTCTATGATCTGGCAACGATGCAGGAAGAAGTGCCTGCCTCCGTAAAGGAACATTATCTCTCGCTCGATGTCAGAGCCTCGTCCTGTATAGGATGCCAGAGCTGTGAAGAGAGATGTCCGTTCGGAGTGAAGATATCCGAAAGGATGACGAAAGCAGCAGAGCTGTTTGGAGAATAATACAAGAACGGCTCCCTATAAGGGAGCCGTTCTTTGTACCAGATCGTTATTGGTGCGTATAGAGGTTATAATATGCACCTTTCTTTGCAAGGAGCTCTTCATGAGTTCCTTTCTCTATTATGCCCTTATTTCCGATAACAAGGATCATATCTGCATGTCTGATGGTAGACAGTCTGTGTGCGACTATCAGACTTGTACGGTTCTGAAGGACGGTTGTGATGGCTTCCTGGATCAGCTGTTCTGTCTCGGTATCGATGGATGAGGTCGCCTCATCGAGCACGAATATCCTCGGGTCTGACAGAATGACTCTGGCAAAAGAAATGAGCTGTTTCTGTCCCGTGGACAGCCTTATTCCGCCTTCTCCGACCTCGGTATCATAACCATCTTTCTGAGCCAGGATGAACTCTTCAGCTTTCACCATTCTGGCGGCATTACGGATCTCTTCTTCAGTGGCGTCTTTTTTTCCGTAGGCGATATTGTCCCTTATCGTCCCGGAGAACAGATGAGGCTGTTGAAGGACATATCCCGTGTTGCTCTGAAGCCATATCTGGGATCTTTCCCTGTAATCAACACCGTCTATCTTGATGGAACCGGAAGTGGGTTCATAGAATCTGCAGACGAGGTTTACCAGAGTGCTCTTTCCGGCACCTGTCTCACCTACAAGTGCAACACTGCTTCCAGCAGGTATCTCAAGATTAAAGTCTTCAAGAATTATCTCTTCAGGTATGTAGGAGAAATTGACATGCTCAAAGGAGATGTCTCCCTTTATAGGAGGCCAGTTCTCAGGTTTCGGATTTATGCTGTCTCCGTACTTTTCTATGACTTCTTCAGTATCAGTGATATCTTCCTCAGTATCCAGAAGAGATATAACTCTCTCAGCCGATGCCTGAGCATTCTGAAGCTCTGCAAAGATAGAGGTTATCGACTGGATCGGTTCAAAGAACTGTGAAGTATATGTGATAAAGGATGACAGGGTACCGAAGGTGATCATTTCTCCCAGAACTTCCAGTCCTCCTACTCCTAGGGCAAGCGATGTTCCGATCGAACTCAGGAGCATTATGATGGGGAAGAATATGGAATTCAGTCTTGAGGCTTTCGACGCTTCCCGTCTCATATCAGTTGTAAGGACCTTAAAATCCTCATAGTTCTGATCTTCTCTAACGAGAGTCTTTGTCGTCATGGCTCCCATGATGCCCTCGTTGTATGAACTCGTGATACGCGAGTTTATCTTTCTCACAAGTCTGTACTGTCTGAGTATCCTGCTCCTGAAGAATATCGCAACTGCTGTCATTACGGGTATCACGGACAGAGTGATAAGGGCAAGCTTGACGTTCAGAGTGAACATAGTTATTATGCATCCAATTATGAATGTAAGGCCGTACAGCACATCAACGATGCTCCAGGCAATCATCTCTGAGAGCCTGCTGGTATCGCTCATTACTCTTGCCATGATATATCCGACAGACGTCTTGTCATAATACGAGAAGGACAGTCGCTGAAGCTTTTCAAAGCTTTCCTGACGGATCTCATATGACATGGAAAGCTCAAGACTGCTTCCGCCTCTGACAAATAGAATGGAGCATATCGCCTGAATGACTATCAATATAACGGATATGATCACATATGGAACGAACCCTTCGATCTGCTTTGTAGTGATGAAGTTGTCTATCGCATACTTAGTCATCAGAGGATACAGAATATCCACAAAAGAGGAAACGAAAAGGCTGGAGATGATAGTAAACAGCATCCCTTTATGTCTCAGAGCATATTTGAGGAGCCTTTTCCAGGTTCCGAGATTTACTTTCTGATTGAAATCTTCTTCCTGAAGATAGTTCATTATTCGTTACCCCCTTCCGATGTATTCTGGAACTGCCCGGTAGCTTCCTGTATCTCGGCGATCCTTGAATACAGACTTCCGTTCTTGATCAGTTCGTCATGAGTTCCTTCTTCTATTAGTCTACCCTTGTCAAGCACGAGTATCCTGTCGGATTCCATGAGCGTGGTGATCCTGTGGGAGATGATGAGCGTAGTGCATGTACCTCTGATGCTTCTCAATGCCTTTCTTATGTGGGTGTCCGTTTCGGTATCGACGGCACTCATCGAGTCATCAAAGATGAGGATCGGAGTCTTCTTCATCAGAGTCCTTGCGATAGCTATCCTTTGCTGCTGACCACCTGACAGGGTAACGCCGCGCTCTCCGACCATAGTATCGTAACCCTTGTCGAACTCCATGATAACATCATGTACGGAAGCTATTTTGGCTGCCTCATAGACTTCTTCGTCCGGAGCGCTGGGATCGGTGATCCTGATATTGTCCATGATGGTCCTTGAATAGAGGAAAGGCTCCTGGAGCACTATTCCTATGTTAGAACGCAGATGTTTGTATTCTATGTCATTTATATCCGTATCATCTATATAGATATGACCGTTGTTGCAGGTATAAAGACGCTGTATCAGCTGCACGAGAGAGGACTTGCCTGAACCTGTAGAACCAAGTATGCCAATGGTCTCTCCGGATCTGATCTTGAAGGAGATGTCCTTCAGGACCTCATCAGGATAGTCATAGCCAAAATCGACATGTTCAAATGTGATGTTGCCGCGGATCTCAGGCTTTAGTGCTGCTCCTGGTTCCTTCTCGAGAGGAGCATCAAGTATCTCCTGCACTCTCTGCATCGCAACAGTAGCTCTTCCCATATCGGAAAGAGTCCTTCCGAGCATCCTTACAGGCCACGTGAGGGCTCCGACATAATTTGAGAACAGGAGCACGCTGCCAAGAGAGAACTCATCGGTAGTTGATGCCAGATAGATGGCTATTGCTGAAGACAATATTATCTGTATATAACAGAGCATATCTGTGCCGCCCCAGTAGAGCGACATCATCTTCATGATCTTATGATATTTGTCTTTGTTGTCCTTATTGCGCTCAGTAAACTTTTCGATCTCCTGCTTTTGCTGCCCGAAAGCTCTTACGACTCTCACACCCGTGAGGTTCTCCTGCAGTGTGGCAGAGAGCTTTCCTTCTGCTTCATCCGCTATCTCAAAATTGGCATGTACCTTTTTGAAGTATATGAAAGATATGATGAATATGACCGGCATCATGCTCATCGAGAACAGTGTAAGTTTCACATTAAGCCTGAACAGTATGAATGCTGCGGCAGTGATCCTGACCACAGTCCTTACTATGTCTATAAACTGAACGCTGACGAATCTTCTTATGATCTCGACATCTGAACTGCAACGCTGTACCAGATCCCCGACTGACGAGTGCTTATGATAATCATAAGGAACATTCTGGAGATGATCATAAAGCTCATTCCTGAGGGTCATTGCAGAATGCTCAGAAACTTTGGTAACACATAAAGACCTGACAAATGTGATCAGACCGTTCAGCAATGCAACACCCACTATCACTATCCCGCAGACATATATATGACTTGTAAAGAAATCTCTTCCTCCGATGGAATCGATGAAACTTGCGGTCACACCGGACAGGGAAGAGGTATCTCCTTTGATCACATAATCAACTACGAAACTGATGATAAGAGGGGATACATATGACAATAATATGGATATGATAACTGTTATGACGGCAAAAAACAGGTATTTTTTATATCCTTTGGTGATATGGTTCACCAAAGACCAGTTTATGCTTTTTTTCTTTTCCAATTCAAATCCCTCCTAAACCATACATATATTATAATAGGAATGAGAGATTGTGAAACAAAACGGCAGACTTTGGGAAAAATATAGTAGAGTATCGTTCGGAATAAATGGAAAATTTGTTTTCATATACTCTCAAACCATATATAATTACTTTAGGAGCGCTATGTGGACAACTTTTGCTATACTTGACTATGTATTTCAGAAGTGTTAACATTATGCTAATAATTTATGAGTGCAAACAAAAGGGGAGAAAGTCCCTTTTTATCATTCATAAAAGGTAACGAAATAACTAAAAGTTTATATATTTCCCAAAATAAAAACGATGGTGGTGATGTAAGGAAATGTCAGTACTTTTAAAAATGGAAAAGATCAATAAGTATTTTCCAGGAGTTCATGCCTTAACAGATGTCGACCTCGAAGTAAGACCTGGAGAAGTTCATGCCCTTATAGGAGAGAACGGTGCAGGTAAATCCACTTTGATGAAATGCTTGACAGGTGTTTATAAGGCAGACAGTGGCACTATTACATTCGATGGTGAGCCATGGGATGTAAAGAACCCTAAAGAGTCAACAGATAAAGGTATAAGCATAGTCCATCAGGAATTCAACCTGATGCCTGCACTTACAGTTAAAGAGAACATCTTTATCGCCAGAGAGCCTAGAAAAGGCGGCGGCTGGCTGATGAACGATGAGGAAATGAGAGTACAGTGCAGAGAACTCATGAAGAGAGTTGAGTTCGAGCTTGATCCTGACACAGAAGTCTCGTATCTGTCCACGGCACATTGCCAGATGGTCGAGATCCTGAGAGCTCTGTTGACCGATGTTAAGCTTTTGGTTCTTGACGAACCGACTTCATCTCTTACAGCAGATGAAACCGAACTTCTGTTCAAGACCATCAGACTTCTGAGAGACAGAGGAGTTGCAATTATCTATATCTCTCACAGACTTGATGAGTTTGAACACATAGTTGACAGAGTCACCGTTCTTAGAGACGGTCACACAGTTGGAACTGCAAATTACAAGGATATCACTCTTAATGACATGATCAGGATGATGATCGGCCGTGAGATGACAGAGCAGTATCCATCCAGAAACGCTAAGATTGGTGATGTTGTTCTTGAAGCTAAGAACTTTATTAACCCTAAGCTGCATGATGTATCTTTGTATGTAAGGTCTGGAGAAATTTTGGGAATGTCCGGACTGGTCGGTGCAGGAAGAACAGAGTTCTGCAGAGCAATATATGGAGCTGATAAGCTCAACTCCGGTGAACTGTATCTCAGAGGAGAGAAGATCAATATCAAGTCTCCTTCAGACGCAGTTAAGTATGGTATCGCATATCTTTCCGAAGACAGAAAGAGAGACGGACTCATGCTGAACCAGGGTGTTGACTTCAACACATATATCGCAAACCTCAAAGAGTACTCACACACTGGATTTGTTGATGATAAGGCAATCAATGACACAGTCGATTCCTATATCGACAGACTTGAGATCAAGACACCTTCTCACAAGCAGTGGACACAGTACCTGTCAGGTGGTAACCAGCAGAAAGTGCTCGTTGCAAGATGGCTTTGCAAGAAGTCTGATGTCATGATATTCGACGAGCCGACAAGAGGTATCGACGTCGGTTCCAAGTATGAGATCTACAAACTCATGAATCAGCTTGCTGAAGCAGGACATGCAATCATAATGATTTCCTCGGAAATGCAGGAAGTCCTCGGAATGTCCGACAGAATCATGGTCATGTACGAAGGAAATGTAACTGGTGAAGTAGATATTTCTGAAGCTAACCAGGAGATATTGATGCACATGGCATCCAATACTTATGAACAATATAAAGCTAGTCTTAATCAGGAGGGTTAATCAAGATGGCTGAAAAGGCAAAGAAAAAGAAGGTAGTAGATAGCGGTAGCGCTAAGGGACAGCAGATAACAATGTTATTTGTTATCCTCGCTATATGTATCATATGGACAATAATGTCAGAGTACTTCCTGACAGTTGATAACTGGGTAAACATCGTTCACACGATGTGCGTTACGACAGTCGCTGGATATGCTATGACAATATGTCTTATAAACGGTGGTGTTGACCTTTCATTAGGTTATACCATCTGCTTCTCCGGAATCACAGCTGCCATGGTAGTCTATGATTTCTACGGAAAGAAGGACAGCTCCGGCTCAATCCCGATCGGTCTTGCAGTAGGAATCGGAACCGGAATCGTTGTAGGACTTGTTAACGGTATCGTTGTTGCAAGACTCGGATTACCTCCATATCTGTCCACACTCGCAATGCAGATGGTCCTTAAGGGTCTCGCATACCTGTTACCAGGACTTGGACCGGTTTACATTTCAACATCATCGAGATATAGAGATCTTGCACAGACAAGAATCGGTGGAGTCATCCCGGTAACATTTATCTACGTTGTAGCATTTGGACTGATACTTTGGTTCTTCATGAGAAAGACAGTCCTCGGAAGAAGATTCTATGCTATAGGATCCAACACTGAGGCAGCTAGACTTTCAGGTATCAACGTCACGTCGACCAGAATCTGTGCTTATGTCGTTACATCCATGATGGCAGCAGTTGCAGGAGTTTTACAGTCTGCAAGAGTTAACGTCGGATCACAGACAAACGGTGTTGGTATGGAAGGTGACGCAACAGTTGCAGCAGTCATCGGTGGTACATCAATGGGTGGTGGACATGGTTCACTCTTCGGATGCATCATTGGAGGTCTGTTCATGACCCTTCTCAAGAACGGCATGAACCTCCTGAACATCAACGCAAACTGGCAGTTCGTTCTTATCGGTATCTTCCTCGTTATATCAGTTGTTGTTGATACAATCAGAAGAGAACGTGAGATGAGCAAGCTCGATGTCTGATACAATAAGTCTGAATAAGATTTAGTAAAAAGGTCCGGGTCGTTATGACCCGGATTTTTTATTACCCCTTTTTAAATAAATTATTACAGAAAAGAAACAAATGAGTGGCACAATATTAAAAATTCTAAATATAGAATAATTTAGAAGAAAAATAATCCAAAAACTAAATAATTTTATTGCCTATAGGTGTCAAATGGGATACTATGTATACGTTAAAACTCACATATTTAAAAAGGAGAAAGAAAATGAAGAAAGTTTTAGCAATCGTTCTCGCACTCGCTATGGTCATGATGATGTTCGTAGCATGCAAGAAGGAAGAACAGAAGTCTTCGACTCCTGCTCCTACACCGGCACCGTCTGAGCCCGCAAAGTCCTCAACAGAGCCTGAGCCCTCCAAGTCCGAGGAAGCTCCGAAGTATGACAAGTACAACATCGCTTGCGTATATTCTGAGATCACCGGAGACTTCTGGGGAGTTGTTTACAACGGATGCGTTGCAGCTCTTGACGAACTGAAGGCACAGTATGGTATCGAAGGTTACTGCACAGCACCTGCTACGGCATCTGACTACACACAGCAGATGGACCTTCTTGACCAGGTTCTTCTTAAGAAGCCGGATGGATTAGTACTTTGTCCGTCCAACGCTGACTCCATCGGAACATACGTGACCGACAAGTTCACGGATGACTCCATCCCGATCATCGTTATCGACAGATCCTGCAACACTACTTCCCCTGCAGTTATCGGAAGCTATACATCTGACGCTTATGCAATGTCAGTTGGACAGTTCGAGATGGCACAGAAGGCTATGGCTGATGTTGACAAGGTCCTCTTCATCCACCTCGGAATTTCAAAAGACAACCAGCAGTGGGCAGAGAGATCCTATGGATTCATGGACAAGGCTAAGGAAGATCCTAAGTTCACATCCTACACAGGAGACGAGCCATACTGGGTATCTCAGGTATCACAGGAAATCTGCATCCAGTACCTCCAGGATACAATCAACTCTCACCCGGATGACAACATCCTCATCCTCGGAACCTGCAACAGCTATAACAACTATGCTATAACCGCTGTTTCCGAGCTCTCTGACGCTAAGAAATCGAAAGTCACGATCATTGGTTGGGACTTCTCCGCAACAGAGAAAGGATACATGGAGTCTGGTGATATGTACGGAGCAATGGGACAGAACCCATACCTCATGGGATATGACTCCACATATCTTATGTGCGACTATCTGGCAGGAAAGGGCTTCCCGGAAGGAGCATCCGTACCGTTCCAGGCAGTTGATATCACCAACATCGATTCTGATGAAGTTAAGGCTTACATGAAGACCATGGGAATGCTTTAATCTCTAAGCAGAACAAAAACTAAAAGAGCTCTTCGGAGCTCTTTTTTTTGTGTAGATAAATTATCATAACAAGTGCAACGGATAAAAAAAGGGTCCATAGGACTCAAATGTTAAAATGTAAGTGACCAAACAAACATTAAGAACAGGAGAGTACTATGAACTATAATCATCTTACCATAAATGAACGGTGTTGTATTTTTCAGTTCATACAAAGCGGTATGAGCATCAGGCAGATAGCCAAGGCATTAAACCGAAACGCCAGTACAATCTCAAGAGAGAAAAAAGGAACAGTTCTGAATTTGGAAGCTGTGGGCGATTCAAGAGATATTTACCTCAGGCAGCACAAAAGCAGAGCGAGCAGAGAAGAGGAAGATGCCATAGGCCAATCAAGTATGAGGATGAGGTAAGAGAATATGTAGCGGAAAAGCTACTTGAGCATTGGTCACCGGAACAGATAGCTCATAGAGAAAGCGAGCACCAGGTGCCATCGACATCAACGATATACAGAATGATTCACAGGAATCATCTGAAACAAGTGAAGATGGAACACTTAAGACGAAAAGGAAAGTTTAAAAGACCGGCAGAGACAAGAGGTAAGTTTAATGCAGGTCCATCGATAAAAACGAGGCCAAAAAGTGTGTATAAGCGTAAAGAAACAGGCCATTGGGAAGCGGATACTGTGGAATCAGGGAGAATAGATCATAAGCGTAAGAGCAGCTACTGTTTTGTGACATTAGCTGAAAGGAAATCACGATATTACATAGCGGTATTAGTTCCTGATAAAAAAGCAGAACATGTAACTCCGGCAATCATAAATGCCCTAAAGGGATTCGATCCCGATTTAGTCAAAACCATTACCTTCGACAGAGGAAAAGAATTCTCCGGCTACGAAGAAATAGCCAGAGAATTGAAATGTAATGTATATTTTTGTGATCCATATTGTGCCTGGCAAAAAGGTACGAACGAAAACACCAACGGACTTCTTCGAGAATTCTATCCCAAAGGAATGGATCTTTCAGAAGTTGACGAGACTGAACTTGAATATAACTTAGCCTTGATGAATAACAGGCCAAGAAAATGTATTAATTATTCAACACCCTTGGAGATACTTCATTCTTAACATGGTGTTGCGCTTGATTTGACAAATCATCTGTAAAAATATAGAAAATGCCCTGTGATAATCATTAAGAGGTTAAAAGATTTATATTATGAAATAGTAATGAATCAGGAGATATGATTACCAAATGGTCATATTGCCATCATAAAAGGGACTTAAGTTTAAACCGTACTCGAAAATGATTGCAAGAGGTATCAATAGTCGGATACGATATCAATGTTAAAACTAACACCAAATAAAAAAGGAGAAAGAAAATGAAAAAAGTTTTAGCAATCGTTCTCGCACTCGCTATGGTCATGATGATGTTCGTAGCATGCAAGAAAGAGGAAGAGAAGAAGTCTTCGACTCCTGCTCCTACACCGGCTCCGTCCGAGGCCGGTAAGTCCTCAACAGAGCCTGCTCCGTCTTCCGAAGCAAAGTCCTCTGAAGGCCCGAAGTACACAGAGAAATACAACATCGCTTGCGTTTACTCTGAGAACACCGGAGACTTCTGGGGAGTTGTTGCAAACGGATGCAACGCTGCTCTTGATGAGCTCAAGGCTCAGTACGGTATCGAGGGATATTGTGTAGCTCCTGCTACATCATCTGACTACACACAGCAGATGGACCTCATCGACCAGGTTCTTCTTAAGAAACCAAACGGAATGGTTCTCTGCCCGTCCAACGCTGACTCCATCGGAACATACGTGACCGACAAGTTCACGGATGACTCCATCCCGATCA
>JAFRTU010000004.1 GCA_017439085.1 Clostridia bacterium
CAGAGGAATCGTACAGTCCATGTCCAGAAAAGGCAATTGCTACGACAACTGCATCATAGAGACATTCTTTGGCAGAATGAAGGCGGAAATGTTCTACGGATATGAAAAAGAGTATTCCTCGTTTGATATCTTTGCCAAAGCAGTCCATGACTACATAGACTATTACAACAATGAACGCATCCAGCAGAAAACGAAATGGACACCTCCTGCTGTGTGTAGGAAGGTGTCCATGATGACCTAAAATCTTTTAATCCTTTGTCCAGGATTTGGGGTACATATTATAGATACCGGCATTTTTATGTTTCTTAAGATATCTCAGAAGATATGGTCTTCTTTTATTTTCCTGTCAAGCCACAGTCTCTGTACGAGAAGAGCAACTGCTCCGAGTATCACGAGGAGGACGGCTGCCCATGTGAAGGACTTCTCGTAGCCCATGGCAGCCACGGCTTTCCCTCCGAGCCAGGGAGCTATAGTATTTCCTATATGCTGTCCTATCTGACAGGTGCTGGATGCAACGCCTGCCCTTTTCGTATCGACAGATTTGATGCAGTGTGCCTGTATGGACGGGTTTCCGGAGCCCTGTCCGAAGGCCTTGCATATCCCGCCGATGAGCATCACCGCAAGGGTGGTCCCGATTCCTACGAGCCAGAGGCCTAGTCCTGCAAGTATTATCGATGGGATGAGGATCACATAAATGCCCTTTTTGTCCAGGAGCTTTCCTGCGACAGGGCGGAGAGCCACCATGCATACGGAATATACCGTGAAGAAGAGAGCAATCCCTTCGATCTTCCTCTCATCGCCTATGAGCACCAGGAAAGTGCTTATGAGTCCGTTCGCAGTGCTGAAGAGCGCTGCCAGAAATGAGAACAGCAATAGCTCAGGCGCTATGAGATCGGAGATCCTGAGGGAGAAGGCCTTCCTTTCCCTCGGTTCCTCATGATAGGGCATGAAGAGCACTACGACAGCACTCATTATGGCGAATATTCCCGCTATGACGAAGGTGAGCACGAAGTCGGATATATCAAGGAGCGCCGTTCCAAGAGCAGGTCCCGCAGCCTGTGAGAGTATCGTCGCAAGGGCTATGTATCCCATTCCTTCTCCGTATCTCTCTTTTGGGATATATACTGCCGAAAGGGCATATATGACTATGTTGGTGAAGGAGAAGGCTATCCCCGTGGTGAAGCGTATGACCGTAAGCCCGGTCGGAGTCTTCACGAAGAGATGGGAGATGAGGAGGAGCCCGTAGCATATGTTCGACACAACATAGAGCGCCTTCCTGTTCACTCTGTCGGCCACTATCCCCGCAAACGGACATAGAATGAGCCCCGCAAAGCTCATGAGTGAAGTTATGGCGGAAGCCTGTTCTAGACCGGCACCGAGGTGCATCGCGAACTTGGCTATTAAGGGCTGTGTCATCTGTCCCGCCATACCGGAGAACAGGTTCACGAACAGAAGGAGACAGAACTCTCTCGTGAACAGCTTCTTTTCTGGTCTTTCCAGTGTTTTATCCATACGGCTCTCCCTTTGACCTTCGCATATAAATATATCATGAGACGGGAAGGTAGATAAATATTTAAACGATTCATATCCTGAATATCTTATAAGCTCATGGGAAATGTCGAACGTGGAGCGACCGGCGACTCTTTGAAAGTTTGTAATATAATAAAAGACGGGGACATGTGCCCTTATATGAAAGGAATAACGGGATGGGAGAATATATATACGTAGACAGGATAAGGATGGAGAGGCTCGCATACAACAGCGAGGATTTCAGGAACCTCTTCATGGAAGCGGGAGATCTCTCGAAAATAATCTTTGAAGAAGGCTACAGGATGGACCTCGACAAGCTCACAGTGTCGCTCCTGAACATGATCTCCGTGGACGAGAGGATGGAGGATGTGATAGAAGGCTGGTACAGGCCGATGTGTTTCTTCTGGGATGAGTTCGGCATGGACATTCCGGAGGAAGAGAACGTAATGGACAGCAGCGAGTTCAGGGGACTTCCCCTTACGAAAAGACAGCTCTTCTATGATATCTGGGACGGCATAGGCAAGATGTATGACATATATCCGGATGAAAGGATCTCAAAGGTGCCCTTCTTCATGGATGCCATGAAGATGATCTCCTCCCTTGAAGAGAACAGGGGAAAGAAGGTGGAAGATATGGTCTTCTCCGATTATTTCATGGAGAGGTTCATATCGGGATTCGAAAACGATGTCAGACTGGAGGAGGCCACCGAAAGGGAGATAGCTCTTGTAAGGAGATACGCGGATGAACTTTCCATAAGAAACAGCGTTCCCGCCATGCGCGTAAAGGCATATGCCTGCTATGGAGGCAACAGGCTCTACGGATGCGACTGGATGACGTCAAGGGACCTTTTAAGGAAGCTTTATGAACTGACTGACGATGCAGGTTATGCCAACTCTCTCGGATACATAGCGTATTACGGAAGGTGCACGGATGAACCTGACTATTCTGAAGCCTTCATGATGTTCACTGCTGCGCATGCGAACGGCTTCTACGAAGCGACATATAAGCTCGCAGACATGTACCGTTACGGCTACGGTCCCGCTAAAAAGAGTCCCAATACCGCAAGGAATCTCTACGACTCCGTATATATCGAGACTCTCGGAAGGTTCCTGCACGGCGAAGACACTAAATTTGCGGATGCGGCTTTGAGGATGGGAAACGTATACAGGTTCGGCATAGGAGAGAAAAAGGATCCCTTCATAGCCCACCGCTTTTATCTCCAGGCGGACATGGCGATAAAGAGAAGGGAGCAGCTTGGCTACTTCGGGGATGCGAAGGTCCGTAAAGGCATTGAGGAAGGCCTTTTGGAGACAAGAAAGGAACTGTCTGAGGACTTCCTGGATCCGGACGCTCTTGTGAACCTCTTATATCTCATTGATTCCTTCATCTCGGGCAGATATGCCGCTGAGATGAGCATAAGGAAAAACAAGAAGGAGGAGCACGTCATTACGATAAAAAGGGCAGACGGCGCCGAAGAGGTGCCGGGAGTGCTCATCACTCTTGACAGGAATGCCGTATCGGCTCTTACATGGAAGGTGAAGGCAAAGACACAGGAACTCATCTACAGGTTCGCCGATGGAAAGGACAGGGTCGTATATGACCGTATAGAATATGACGAGAAGGACCCGTCAAAGGCAAAGCTCTTCCTCAATGGGAAGAACGTGGGACAGATCATAGGAACAGGGGTATCCATGGTCTCCTTCAAATGACACGGTAAATGAAAGACCGGGCACGTCAAACGTGTCCGGTCTTTCATTTGTATGCGAATAAGAATAATAAATCGATAAATGAACGGTGATATACTATAATTAATATAAATAAAATTATAAAGGAGACTCGAAAATGGGAGATAAGAAATATTTGCTCGCCCATGACTTCGGTACAAGCGGAGACAAGGCGACTCTCTTTACGACTGAAGGTGAATTCATAGCTACGAAGACCACGGGATATCCGTCCATCACCCTTGCGAACGGAGGGGTGGAGCAGGACCCGAAGGACTGGTGGAACTGCTTCTGCGAGACCACCAAGGCTCTTTTAAAGGGCGTGGATCCGAAGGACGTGCTCGCGGTAGGTTTCGACGGGACATATCCGAACTGCCTCTGCATAGACAAGGACGGAAACTGCCTCAACAATGCCTATATCTGGCAGGACGTGAGAGCAGTAGAGGAATGCGCTGAACTCGAGGCCATGATCCCGAAGGCTGCACTCATGTGCAACAGGGACGGAAAGATCGGCGCAAACGAGACACTGCCAAAGGTATACTGGCTGAAGAAAAACAAGCCCGAGATCTTCGAGAAGACTGCGATGATATTCCCTGCATGCCAGGACTACATCATTTACAAGCTCACGGGAAAGTGCGCTACCTGCTATGAACCGGCCGCCAATACCACTCTGATGCTGCCGGACATCTCCGACTGGAGCGACGAGATACTCTCCTACATAGGACTCAGAAGGGATCAGCTCCCTGAGCTCCATAAGAGGACCGACATCATAGGCGAAGTCCCGGAGAAGTATGCAGAGGAATGCGGACTTGCACCGGGCACCAAGCTCGTCATCGGTACCGGAGACACGGAGAACTCCATGGTAGGCGCAGGCCTCATTAAGCCGGGAGATTTCTATATGAACGGAGGTACCTCAGCCGGAATACTCGGAATAGTTGAAGGAAAAGACGGACAGATACACTTTGCAGGCGGACTCACTGCATCTTCAGGCACATCCTACAAGTGGCTCAAGGATGAGATCTGCCTTTTTGAACAGGAACTTGCCGAAGAGGAGAAGAAGAATGCCGAAAAGGAAGGAAGACCGGCAAAGAGCGTATATGACATCATAAACGACGAGATGGCAAAGGCCCCCGTAGGCTCAAACGGAGTCATGTTCCATCCGTATCTCGCAGGAGAAAGATCTCCTAGGAACAATGGTAAGGCACAGGGAAGCTTCGTAGGAATAGGTCTTACGACAAAGAGGACCGATATCCTAAGGAGCGTGATAGAAGGTATCGCCCTCAACATCGGAGTCATACTTGACCAGGTGAGGGAAGAAGGCTATGACCTCAAGAGCGTCGTGATAGTAGGCGGACTCGGAAAGGGTGCCATAACCCGCCAGATCTTCGCAGACGTGATGGATATCGAGATAAAGGCTCCTAAATTCATGGAGGAAGCCGCAACTATAGGCGGAGCCATAACGGCAGGCATCGCTCTCGGAATATATGAGGATGAATCCAGCGCAATAGGCAAATTCCTCCAGATAGAGTCGGTCACCAGGCCGATACCCGAGCATGTGGAGATCTATAAGAAGATGAAACCGATATACGAGAAGATCTATAACGGACTCTATGACGTATATCCTGACATCTATGATCTCAAGAAGGAACTTGCCGGAGGCCAGGACTGAGATCTTAAACATGATTTAACCGGATAGGCATTTAATATATAATGATATTCGGAACTATATTACAAGGACGGAAACTAATGAATAATGTTTATGAGTATAAGTGCCCGTGCTGCGGTGCTGCTTTAAGATTTGACAATATATCACAGTTTCTAAAATGTGACCATTGCGGTAACAGTTTCTCGGTGGAGACGGCCCAGCAGTTCAATCAGGCTGCTTCCGAAGCCACGCAGGGATCCAATTTCGGATGGGACACCTACAATACCACGAACTCCGTTTGGACAGATGCTGAGGCTCAGAACATGAGGGTATATGTATGTCCTTCCTGCGGAGGCGAGATCTATACGGATATGACCACTGCGGCAACCAAATGCCCGTACTGCGACAACAACGCCATTATCATGGAATCGCTCTCGGGAGTGTACAAGCCGAACTACATAATACCGTTCAAGATCGACAAGGAAGAGGCCAAGAAGAAATTGGCCGAATTCTGCAAGGGAAAGAAGCTGCTCCCGAAGGAGTTCACTTCCAAGAACCATATAGAGGACCTCACAGGTATCTATGTTCCGTTCTGGATATTTGACTGCAACAGCAACGCGTCGATGCAGTACTTCGGAGAGAACGTGACCTCATGGAGCACATATGACTACAGGTACATAAGGACCGATTACTATCTGCTGAAGAGGGACGGAGTCATGGGCTTCTATCATGTGCCCGTGGACGCATCGAAGAAGATGGATGACACCTACATGCAGGCCATAGAACCCTATGATTACAGCCAGATGGTGCCGTTCAATACCGCATACCTGTCCGGATTCGTCGCCGACAAGTTCGACGTGGATCAGGAGACCTCGAAGCAACAGGCCAACAAGAGGATAGAGGTCAGTACAGTGAACGCGTTCGACAGAACAGTCGTGGGATTCACAAACGTGAGGAACTCCCATACCGGCATCAACTTCGACAACGGCCAGGTGAGCTATGCACTCCTTCCTGTATGGATGCTCCATACCAAATATGAGGGTAAGGATTATTACTTCGCAATGAACGGCCAGACCGGCAAGTTCGTGGGAGAACTACCGATGTCGAAGAAGAATTACTGGAAGTACGTAATAGGCATTATAGGCATTGCGGGCACTGTCGCAGGCCTGATCGCTTCAATGCTGTAAGGAGGGGATGATATGAAAAAGAGACTGATTTCACTCATTATCGTCATCGCTCTTCTGGCAATGCCCGTTATCGGAGCGCTCGCTTACGTCGCAGACGGTCCCTTCTATCACATAGATGAAGTCGGCTATCTGAATGACGGCGAATGGGACGAGCTTGCGGCAAAGGCAAAAGAATTCAACTCCGTAAGCGGATACTATACCGGAGTCGAGATAATAAAGAGCCTGAACGGAGAGAAGATATCCGATTACCATGACGAGAGCGCTTTCGTCGAGGTAATGAAGGAACAGGGAGCCGAGAAGGGATTACACGTGATCCTCGTAAGCGATACCGCATCCGTACAGGTATTCACTTTCGGAGAAGGTGCTGACGATGATTTCTCGGATACCGATCTTACCGCGATTGCCGTTGAGTCTGTTTCGAACATGGGATCGAGCGTAAAGGACCTTATCGGTGGAATAATCGACGGATCTAAGGAAAAGTATGCCGAGACACATCCCGAGCCTACACCCGATATAGACCCGGTACCTGCTCCATCAGGCGGTACTCTCGTATTCGACTATGCGGACCTCATCACAGAAGATGAGGAAGTGACTATAAACCAGATGCTTTTAGAGCTCACCTCCAAATACGGCGGAGACCATCTGATAGTCACGATAGACGACGCAGAGGGCAAGTCCTCCATGGAATACGCCGATGACTTCTTTGACTATAACGGTTATGGTCCTGACGGAGATCTGCTCCTCATCAATATGGAGGACAGGTCATACTGGATGTCCACCACGGGAGAGGCTATAGACGTATTCACTGACAATGACATAAACTTCATTGGCAATATGATCACTTCCTATCTCTCCGGAGGAGACTATTTCGGAGCCTTCAAGCAGTATATAACCATGTGTGACGCCGAGTACCAGAGCTACAGGGAGCAGAAGGAAAAGGAAGAGAACAAGAAGCCGAGAGGCAGCGCCACCGAGTTCCTTATCGACAAGGCAGGTGTCATAGACACTGCTACAAAGCAGAAGCTGGAACCTCTCCTCATGAAGTTCAGGGAGAAGTACAAAAACGATCTTCTCATCTACATATATGAGGGAGACGGATATTCCATATACCATGAAGGGATCGAGTACTTCGAGTACGAAGGCTATGACCTCAGCGGATGCGTCCTTGCCATTGATACGAAGAACAATGACTTCGAGATCATAAAGCAGCTGGAGACACACCACGCTCTCGATGAAAAGGCTGAGAATTCCCTCAGGAAGGGGATCGCCGGTTATCTGAAGAAGGATAACTATGAAGGCGCGGTCATGGCATTCATGAACGCCATGGATCAGGAATACAGCTCATACTACAGGACGAAGGACAACATCCTCGGAGGCTCGAAGATAAAATATATCCTCACGAAGTGGTGGAGGAACATCAAGTGGTTCGTGGTGACGATAGCCTACGGTGCGGTATCTCTCATAAGCTTCCTCGTTACGGGCAAATGGAAATCGGATCTCAAATCCGCAAAGCCTAAGTACGAGGCACAGGATTACATCAGCGGCTTCAATCTCACAAACAGCCAGGACATCTTCCTCTATTCGCATACGATGACCGAGAGGATCGTACATGAGGACAGGGATCATTCCTCCGGAGGCTTTTCCGGCGGAGGCGGCGGAAGCTCCACGCACGTTTCGTCCAGCGGCACCACGCACGGCGGCGGCGGAGGGCATTTCTAAGGAACCATATTTTCTTAATTGAAAATAGAACATAAATAAACAAATAAAAAAGGAGAACAACTATGGGATTATTACAGGCAGGCTTAGCTTCATTGTCAACTGCTCTTGCAGATCAGTGGAGAGAGTATTTTTACTGTGAGTCGATCGATCAGAATACTCTGGTGGTAAAGGGATCCAAGAGAGTCGGCGGAAAGAGCTCCAACACGAAGGGGAGCGACAATATAATCTCCAACGGATCAATAATCGCAGTCAACGAAGGACAGTGCATGCTCATCGTAGAGCAGGGCAAGATCGTTGAAGTGTGCGCAGAACCTGGTGAATTCGTATACGATACGTCCACAGAGCCGAGCATCTTCTACGGCGGACTCGGAAAGGGAATACTTGAGACCTTCAAGCTCATCGGAAAGAGATTCACATTCGGCGGAGACACCGCAAAGGATCAGAGGGTCTATTATTTCAATACAAAGGAGATAATGGGCAACAAGTACGGTACGGCCAACGCCATCCCGTTCCTCGTTGTCGACAAGAACGCAAACTTCCAGCTCGAGATCGGAATCCGCTGCAACGGTGAGTATTCCTACAAGATCACGAACCCGCTTCTGTTCTATACGAACGTATGCGCTAACGTAACTGATTCCTTCAAGCGTTCAGAGATCGACAGCCAGCTCAAGAGTGAGCTTCTTACAGCTCTCCAGCCGGCACTTGCTACGCTCTCAGGAGAGAACGGCATCAGATACAGCCAGATCCCCATGCATACGATCGAACTTGCAGATGCCCTTAATGAACAGCTCTCCAACAAGTGGAGAGACTTAAGAGGTATCGAGGTCGCTTCGTTCGGAGTGAACTCAGTATCGGCAAATCCGGAAGACGAGGCTATGATGAAGGAACTCCAGAAGCAGGCTGCTTACAAGGATCCTTCAATGATGCTCGGTGCCACCGCTACCGCAATGAACACCGCAGCAGCAAACCCCGGCGGAGCAACCGTGGGATTCATGGGAATGAACGTAGCTCAGAGCACTGCCGGAATAGATATCAACCAGCTCATCATGAACCAGCAGCAGGCACAGATGGCTCAACAGCAGCAGGCACAGGCTCCTGCAGCAGAAGGCTGGACTTGCCCGAAGTGCGGTACCAAGAATACAGGCAAGTTCTGCACCAACTGCGGAACAGCTCAGCCTGTCAAGGGATGGGTATGTGAGAAGTGCGGAGAAGTGAACCAGGGCAATTTCTGCCATAACTGCGGAACACCACGCCCGAAGGGAGCTCCTCTCTATAAGTGCGACAAGTGCGGATGGGAACCTGAGGACCCGACGAATCCTCCGAAGTTCTGCCCGAACTGCGGAGACGTATTCGATGATTCCGACAAGCAGGAATGATCATCTGAAAAAGTGAAATATAGAGCCGGAGCTTAAAAGAGCCCGGCTCTTTTCTTTTGTCAGCCCCTGGGAAGTTAACACACCGGCATCAAAGGATATATAATAATAAAAAACGGAGGCTGAATGATGGACGTAATAAACTGGGTGGAGATCGGCGCAGCTTTGAGCATTGCCATTTGGCTTATAAAGATAGGATATGACGGTGAATACTTCGACGAGTTCTTGCTCAGCATAATAATACAGGCAGCATTTACAGGTCTCATGTGGCTCGGACTCAGGAAGACACCGTTCAATTTCAAATACCTGATATGTGTTCTTGCAGGTATCAGTTTCTTGTTCCCTATGATAGGAGCGATATTGCAGAAAAAACCGGTGAAGGAGGCTGAAAAGAAGAAGAGAGAACTCAAGGCCAGGATAAAGAGCGGACAGAAGTTCCGCAGTTTCAATACATTCATCATGAACAACAGGGAGAAGATAGGAGCTGTAACCTATGCGGGCAAGGTCTATTATTCTGACGAGCATCCCGTCTTTGTGGATCAGGAACATCAGGATGATATACAGAAGATCTGGAATCCTGTATTAGGCTATCCCCACAGATATGCTGCGGGGGGATGGAAGACGCAGGAGTTCTTTAATGTCGCCAATGGTGAGAGGAACTGGACTTATGAGGAATCCGCGATCCTTAGGGAGCTCATCAAGGAGACTCTGGATTCGATAGGGAGCTGGGGCTCGGACAGTGAGGACCTGATGTACAGGAGAGCGACTCCGCAGCCCGTGAAGAAAAGGAACCTCAGGGCTCCATACTGATGAAGGGAGATAATTAAATGATATTCCATATCAAGGACACAGAAGAAAAGAAACAAATCGCAAGAGAAGTCCTGGAAGACCTTAAGGACTGGTTCGAGAACGACGAAGGCAGAGAGGGTCTCATAAAGGAATCTGGTGAGCTTACGCTTTTAGCCTCCAAAGAGGATGGAAAGATCCAGGGATTTCTGGCCATAAGGCAGACCGGAGACGTCACGTGCGAGATCGCGGTTATAGGAGTGAAGAAGGCTTACAGAGGGCAGGGCATAGGAAGGATCCTTGTAGAGACCTCAAAGGCATATGCTAAGGCCATGGGAGCAAGGTTCCTTCAGGTCAAGACCGTAAAGAGAGGAATGTACAAGGAATATGATGAGACGAATGACTTCTACAGGAGCGTCGGCTTCGGTGAGTTCGAGGTCATGGAGGAGCTCTGGGATAAGGCAAATCCCTGCCAGATCTATATAATGGCTCTGTGAAATAAGGTCCGCAGTTCTGAGTGAACTATCATTCTTACTTACTGCCGGTGACCTTGTCATACAATATGGTGAAAATTATAATATATTCGTAATTATTTTTGATCAAGGAGCAGCATATGAATAAGTTGATTACCATCATACGTGAATCAAGAGTGGCAAGATTCCTGATACCTGCCGGGATCATCCTTTTAGTATTCGGCATAATCTTCTTCTCTATTAACAACGCCAACAAGGACTATGTAAAGGCAGAGTCTACGGTTACAAAGATTGAAGTATATGAGGAAGCCTATACCGATGATAAGGGCAACAAGGTGGAGGAGACCTATAAGGCCACGGTCAAGTTCACCGCTGGTGGAAAGGAATGCGAATCCGAGCTTCTCGGAGTGGGCAAGTACAACGTAGGAGACAAAGTAACTATATATTACGATCCTTCAGATCCGACTCAGATCACCATGTCCAAGAGCCTTCTGTTACCGATAGCCATTATGGCTGCAGGCATAGCAGCTCTTGCAGGAGGAGTCGTAAGTGCAATAAATGCATTCAAGAGGATCAGGAAGATGAAAGATCAGGAAAAGGAGTGGAGTTATGGAAAATAAGTATATGCTGAAACCGGTCCTGAAGACCATAAAGCAGTCATTCTATCTCGAAGATGAGAACGGGAACAAGGTATATGAAGGCAACATGCTTAAGTTCTCGCTTTTCGGCGCAGCACCTCATGAATTCGTGAACAGGGTCAGCGGAAAGACAGAGCAGCACAAGGTAGGAAAGACCATCACGGCCGAAGAAGGAGACGGCGGACTTATCAGCATGCTGTCCAAGAGATCATATTTCAAGTTCGACGGAAAGAACATATGGGATCATCTTCATGATCTTGGCATACGCATCGAATCCGGTATAGCTGGGAACAAGTTAGGAATGAGATATGACGTCACACTGAGGGGAGAACATATTGCAACGATAGCAAACTCTTCACCTAAAGGCAAATCTATCCTGACGACCGATATGTACTATGATGTTTTCTGTGAAGAGAAGGATCTGGATATCGTATTCCTGGTGGCTTTTTCGATTGCAAAAACGGAACAGACTTTCTATAACTGATCATATAAAGCTGAAAAAAGGCGGAGATCGTTCCGCCTTTTTTCAGTTGTTCACAGGGATAGAAGAAAAGGATGAAATGCAGTATGTATCAGGAGATCTTTGATGTAGTCGATGAGAACGGAAGGCCCACCGGAGACAGAGTTGAGAGGAGCATTGCTCATAAAGCGGGCATAAGGCATGCGACTTCCCATGTCTGGATCGTAAGGAATGTCGATGGAAGGCTTCAGGTGCTGCTCCAGAAGAGGAGCATGACAAAAGACTCTTATCCGGGGCAGTATGACACTTCTTCCGCAGGGCACATTACTGCGGGCGATGATCCCGCAAATTCAGCGCTCAGAGAACTGAAGGAGGAACTTGGGATAACTCTGAAACCGGAGGAACTAAGACCCATAGGTCATTTCAGCATGTATTACAGGAAGATGTTTCATGGCGATTGGTTTTTTGACAATGAATACTGCCATGTTTTTCTGGTGGAGAAGGAGATCGATATCGAGGAGCTGACCTTACAGAAAGAGGAAGTGGACAGGGTGGACTATTTCGATATGGAAGAAGTATATGAAGGGCTTCATGAGAATGATGAGCGCTTCTGTGTACCATTGGACGGTCTTAATGTGCTGAGGACATATCTTGGACTTGGGATATGGTAAAAATGTGGCAAAAGCAATTAATTGATCGCTTTATGAATACCATTAGCTCTCTTTGCGCTATAATGGAATCAGAATAATACAAAAAAGGGGGATATAGGTAATGAAACATCTGTTTTTCGCATTTGCCTGTCTGATACTGGCGGGGTGTTTTCTCTTTGCTGAGAACAAGAAAAGCTACCTTCTGGCAGTGATACTTAAGGGATCTGCATCATTGATGTTCGTGCTCCTCGGCATACTTGGTGCATCGGCTGTAAAGAATACAGACTGTGGAGTGATCATCTGCGGACTTATTCTTGGACTAATTGCCGACGTTCTTCTCAATCTCAGATATGTTATAGAGAAGAAGGGGAAGCTCATCTTTCTCATAGGCATTCTGGTATTCCTCATAGGACACATAATGTATCTCATATGGGCTGCCGGAATATGCAAACTGTTCATACCTGCGATCCTAGTATGTGCGGTACTTACCTTCTTCCTTATGAAGTGGATCTTTGGCAGGATCACTGCTGAGAATCCATTCAAGATCTTCGGAGTGGTATATATCGGAGCGGTCGCTCTGCTTAATGTAGTATCGCTGTTCAATATGTTCACTGCATTCTCACAGAGGACCGTCATGTTCTTCTTCGGAGCTCTTCTCTTCCTGCTGAGCGACATAGTGCTTATACTTAACACATTCGGTAAGGAGCAGAAACTCAAGTTCAGGATACTCAACATATCCCTCTACTATCTGGGACAGATATTGATAGCATTATCACTACAGCTCATCTGAGCAACTATAATACAGACAAAAAGACCTGTTTCATGGCGAAACAGGTCTTTTCATATTATTTTCATTCAGATCTTTTCAAGAGGGACCCTCATGTTTATGCCTCTAGGTGTAGTTAAGGAATCGAATCTTATTACGTACCTCATATTCTCGGTATCGGCCTCGATTATGACTCCTTCTCCGAACACCTTGTGTCTTATCCTTGTGCCCGGAGCCATTATGTCGTCAGAGGCTACAGATCTCATCTTGAGATCGCTGTTTTTTACGTATGACAGTGTATTCTTTACCAGCTGTTCATCCAGTTTCGGGGAGAACACCATCCTGTCCTCATCAATATCAAGTATGAACCTTGAAGGCCACCTCCTTGACCCGTTGAGATTGTTGCCTTCTGCCTCGGTCAGATACAGCTCATCCATGGCTCTTGTAAGGGCTACGAAGCAAAGCCTTCTTTCCTCTTCCATACTCTCAAGCGTCCTCGTCTTTCCTGAAGGAAAAATACCTTCATTCAGACCTGCAAGGAATACGACGGGGAACTCAAGCCCCTTTGCAGAGTGGACGGTCATGAGCTTCACTCTGTCGGATACGTCTATGAGGTCGGTATTGGAGAACAGGGATATGTGCCTTAAGTATGATGCCAGATCGCTCTCCTCACCGGAGGTCCTCTCATAGTCGAATACAGACTGCTTGAGCTCTGAAATGTTGTCCAGCCTCACCTGATCGCCTTCTGTTCTCAGCATATTCTCGTAACCGCTCTTTACGAGAAGGTTATTCAGAAGATCGGAGACAGAGAGGAGACCTGCTTCAAGAGATGCTTCGTCTATTATCTTAATGAATTCTTCTGCATCAGTGCCCGAGAACTCTGAAGAAGGGGATATCTCCTTAAGAGCCTCATAGAGCGTAATGTTTCTCTTTTCGGCATATTCCTCAAGTATCTTCATCCTTCTCATCCCGATGTTCCTCTTCGGAACGTTTATTATCCTTCTGAATGAGAGATCGTCCCTGAATGCAGCCATCCTGAGATATGCAAGTGAATCCTTTATCTCTCTTCTCTCGAAGAACTGCACTCCGCTGTAAATGGTATAGGGGATGTCGTTCTTTAAGAATGCTTCCTCAAGGTTCCTGGAGACATAATGAGCCCTGTACATTATTGTCATGTCACCGAACCTCATGCCCTTTGCATGTTTGTCCAGTATCTCTCCTGCGATGTATTCAGCTTCTTTGTCCGGGGAAGGGGACATGTGGCATATTACGTCTTTTTCCGACGTATCTCTCATGGGCACGAGATCCTTGTATATCCTGTTCTGGTTCTTTGATATTAGGGAATTCGCGACCGCGATTATCTTGCCTGAAGAACGGTAGTTTTCGTTCATCATTATGGTCTTGACATCAGGGAACGCCTTGTCGAAATCGAGGAGATATCTCACGTCAGCACCTCTCCAGGTGTATATGGTCTGGTCCGGATCTCCTACAACGAAGAGGTTTCCGTGATATGCCGCGAGAACTCTCATGAGCTCATACTGGGGAGGGTCGATGTCCTGGAACTCATCGATCATTATGTATTCCAGCCTCTCCTGCCACTTTCTCTTTATGTCTTCGTGTTCCCTGAACATGAACAGCGTGAAGAGTATGAGATCGTTATAGTCTAGTGCGAAGGTCTTTTTTTCCTGATACAGATATCCGTAGAATAGAATGTCTTTTATTTCGGTTGCAGTCTCGTATTTCCTGTAGAGCTCTTCCTGGGGCAAGTTGATCAAGTCGAGATAGTAGTCGGGCCTTTCCTTCAGCTTCAGGATCTCAAACATGTCCCTTGCCTTGGAGAAAGACATGTCCCTAAGAGAAAGATTCCTTTCATCGTAGATGATCCTGAGCATATCGTTTATGTCTTCATTGTCCAGAACGAAGAAGCTCTTCGGATATCCGAGCGAGCTTATGTCTTCCTGGAGCACGGAAACACAGAATCCGTGGAAAGTATTTATATAGCCAGTATCATTATCGCCCGTTAGACTGTGTATCCTCTGTCGCATCTCGTTAGCCGATTTATTTGTGAAAGTTACACAGAGGATATTGCCCGGGAGTATACCTATGTCGTTTATGAGATGGGCGAATCTGTATGTAAGGGCTCTTGTCTTTCCTGAACCGGCTCCTGCGACGACCCTTATATATCCTTCCGTGGAAAGAACAGCTTTCCTCTGGGATTCGTTAAGTTCAGTCAATAGATCAGACATGGTGATACTCCTTCGGCATTAATGTATGTATTAATTATATAATGACCAGAACTGTTTTAAGTCCGTTATTTATCTCTTTAAATGTGGAAAATGTAACAACAAGCCTAATTGTCAATATTGAGCATGTTTCAAAACTCATGACCGAAATAGTGTAGATATGATAATGATTGTAGGCGACGATTTTTATATTAAGAATTATGTTTTTGCAGTGATAATGTAATTTAGCCAAAAATAACATACGCTTTCCGGAGGAGAGCAGCAGAGAGCTGCTATAGCAAGAGCACTTATGAACAGACCGAGGATCATTTTTGCAGAAGAGCCAACGGGGAATCTGGACGAAGAAAACAAGAAGAACGTGATGAAGCTGTTGGCAGAGACTGTAAGAGAGAACGATGCAACGCTGATAATGGTGACTCACGAATCCGACCACCTCAAGTATGTCGACTGGAACTACTATATGAGGGACGGAGTAATAACAAGAACAGAATCATAACTATATCCGCATATGGTACAATATGGTTAACCGAGAGATCGGCTGACCATTTTTTAATTGAGGTAGTTTATGGATATAAGAGATCAGATAAGGGAACTGCAGGATGGACTCGTAAGCGAGATAACAGATGTCTGCAGGATAGATTCGTCATATGACGAGAGTACGGCCGATGAATCGGCGATGAAGCCTTTCGGACAGGGCTGCAGGGATGCACTCGACTGGATGCTCGAAAAGGGAAGAAAAGACGGTTTTGAAGTCCATGACGTGGATGGATATGCAGGTGACATAATCATAGGAAAGGGCGAAGAAGGCCTTAGCATCCTGGGACATCTTGACGTAATTCCCGCACCGAAGGACGGATGGGACTCCGATCCCTTTGCTCCTGAGGTCAGAGACGGAAAACTCTACGGAAGGGGAGTCTCGGATGACAAGGGACCGCTCCTTGCCGCATATGAGGCAGCAAAGCTTTATATGAGGAACAATCCCGATGCTGAAAAGCATATAAGGATCATATTCGGTTGCAACGAGGAGAGAGGCAGCAGCTGCGTAGCACACTATTTCACGAAGATGGCTCCTTGCGTACAGGCTTTCACTCCTGATGCCGAATTCCCGGTAATATACGGAGAAAAAGCACATGCAGGTGCGGTCCTCACATCATATTTCGCCAGCGACAAGCTGATCTCCCTTGAAGGGGGCACCGTCTCAAATGCCGTTCCGGCATCATGCACGGCAGTTCTGAAGGGAATGGATTTCAGCTATATATATGCTGCTCAGGCTTTCAGCGCAAAGCATCCGGATATCCCGCACACGATAAAGACTGAGGGAAACAATACCGTTGTCACCGTATTCGGAAGGGCAGCACACGCATCTCTTCCTCATCTGGGACTGAATGCCGCGGTAGGCATGGCGTATTATCTCTCGGAGTTCATGCCGGTCCCCCAGATCATGTTCATAGCAGAGAAACTGGACAAATACTATGGAGAGGACCTGGGAATTGCTTTCGAGGGAGAACTCGGAAAACTCACTATGAACCTCGGACTCATAAGCTATAAGGACAATAAACTGGAAGTCACTCTCGACTTCAGAGTGCCCCATGAGATAGACTGCGAGAAGCTCTTCGGGATGGTGATAAAGCCAATGGCCGGTGCACACGGATATGAGACCGAATACAGATTCGGAAAGGCCCTCATAGCCGATAAGGAGGGGAAGCTAGTGAAGGCCCTCGATGCGGCGTACAGGGAGGTCGAGCCCATGGGCGACGGTCCTCAGGCGATAGGCGGAGGAACGTATGCAAAGGAAGCAAATAACTGCGTTGGCTTCGGACCTGCGTTCCCCGGAGAAGTGACACACATCCACGAACCGAACGAGGTGATGGACCTTGCAAGCCTTGAGAAGGCTACTCTCATATATTACAAGGCAATAGAAAAACTGATGGAGTAAGACATGGAGATAATCGATATCAGAAAAGATCCTTTCAGCGACAAAAAGTATCACGGTTTCTTCGGGATATTCAGAAGGGGCAGGATGCTGTACAAGAAGTATCTCAGAAAACCCATGAGACTGGTGCTCATACTGTTCTTCGGTATAGCGATCGCATCCGCGATATTCTTCTATATCTACAGGGATCATGCCATGAACATAATTAGCCAGTTCCTGAGCGAGCTCTCGGGAACGGGAGTAATAGATGACGAATCCAACATCTCGGTAGTGGGACTCTGGGCCAATAACGTGAGAGCAGCTTCTAATGCTTGGCTATTCGGCCTTGTTCCTTTCATTTATCTTCCGGTGCTCAGCGTGATCATAAACGCCGGCATGGTGGGGATACTGACGGGATATATAGGTGCCACGACGGGTTCCTCGTTCCTGAAGTCCGCACTGGTCTCCCTTGTCGGAGTGTTGCCCCACGGCATATTCGAGCTCACGGCACTGTTCATAACTATGAGCATGGGCATTGCACTATGCACATATATAAACAGGAGGATACTGAAAAAATACGAGCCCTGGACCTTTGACATATTCATGCAGGAGATGGCCATATATTACGCCACCAGAGTCATACCGCTCCTTACCATAGCTGCTGTCATAGAGGTCTATGTGACTCCTCTCATACTCGGACTGGTGAACGTATGAACAGCATGGAGATAAGACCAGTAGCCCATATAGAGAACGAATACAGGGAGAAGTTCGGGATCCCCAGACAGAGCGGATTAAATGAGCTCGTTATCTCAAGGATCGTCTTCGAACCGGAATACAGAGACCTCAATGCCCTCCGCGGCATTGAGGATTTTGATTATATATGGCTCATATGGGGATTCTCCGGAAATAGCGAGAGTTCAAGATTCTCCCCGACCGTTAAGCCTCCTAAGCTCGGAGGTAATACCAGGATGGGCGTCTTTGCCACGAGGGCTCCCTTCAGGCCGAACAGGCTCGGCCTCTCTTCGGTGAGGCTCATGGAGGTAAAGCAGTCCGATGACGGCCCTGTCCTCATAGTTTCAGGAGCCGACCTCATGGACGGGACCCCCATCTATGACATAAAGCCGTATCTTCCGTATACCGACAGTCATCAGGATGCGAGGGCCGGTTTCACCGAAGACGTGACCGCTAAGCCCCTTGAGGTGCTCTTCGACTGTGATACCGAAGGAATGTATCAGGATTATCTCGAGAGAGTGATGAAGATGCTCGAACTGGATCCGAGACCCGGTTATTCCGGAGACGGGACAGTCTACGGCATCCATTTCGGGGACAGGGACGTCAGGTTCTTCGTGGAGGACGGAGTGTGCCGTGTTACCGAGATAGCTCCCGAGGACTCGGACAGGATAAAGAGCGGAGAGAAATGAGATGGAGTTCCGTATAGAAGACAGGACGATCATAATCAGGACAGATTCCGTTTATGAGAGGGACATCGATTCTTTCCTCCTTCATTACGTTCCGTCTTCAAGGATCCGTCACCTGCTTTTTCAGGATAAGGCCGTCAGGATGGACGGAACAGCACTGAGGAGGGGAGATCCTCTTTCAGGAGATGAGCTTCAGATAGACATATATCCTGAGGACAATACCGGAAGCAGCGGGGGGCCTGTACAGAAGATATACGAGGATCCCTTCATAGTATGCGTAAATAAGCCTCGGGGCATACTTGTACACACTGACGGCTCGGAGGAGAAGACGCTCTCTGATGTGGTGACAGGATGTTATGCCGGTACTCATATAGTCCCGTATCCCATCCACAGGCTGGACAGGGATACGAGGGGGCTCGTGCTCTTCTCGAAGACACCCATCTTCCAGCCGCTGTATGACAGCATGATATCTGAAAAGAAGATCAGGAGGACATATCATGCATATGTGAAAGGCTGCTTCGAAGAAGGAAGGGCCATAAGGGTCGACAAGCCCATCGGAAGGGACAGACACGTATCCGGAAGATATATCGTCTCACCCACGGGAAAGCCTGCTGCTACCGTATTCAGGGGCATATCATTTGATAAGAAAAAGGATATCAGCCTCATAGAATGCACTCTCGAGACCGGAAGGACCCATCAGATAAGGGTGCACCTCAAGAGCCTCGGATACGGTATCGTGAACGATCCCCTTTACGGTTCTCCTTCAGATGACTTTATCGGAATGGGCCTTATCGCGAAGAGGATAGATTATATGGATCCATTTACCGGAAAGCCCGTGATCATAGAACTCGATCATTAAAGCACCTTTAACCGATTTATGGTGAAAAGGTGTTTTTTCTGTAATAAAATCAATATATATAGTTGGAAAAAGAACAGCCCGGGGATCGGATTTCCAAAGGGCATACAGCAAGGAAAAAGAGTCTGGTCTTTATCGGAAAGAGGTTTTGAAATGAAGAAGAAACTGTTTGGAATACTCATGATCGCAGTCCTCATAGCACTCATACTGCCCGGCATGGTCTCGGCTGAGGGCGAGGACGAGCTCAAGATCACTTATGAGACCGGGACTACGGTCGTCTCGTATCCTCAGGGTGCTGAGTTCCACGTTGAGGTCAACCATCCCGAAATGGTCGAATCATATCAGTGGACGATGAGCGACGGGGTGAACGTATTCGTGCTCGACGGCGAGACGGCTAATACCGATACCCTCATAGTGCCTTCTACACAGAAGGGGGATGTCCCCGTATGGTACTGCTGCACTATCACAGACAAGAACGGACACAAGCTCTATACCGACGATATCTCTTTTATAGTCGACAATCCAGATGAGCAGAAGAAGGTCCTGTATGTCGGAGACTATGCTGTGGAACCGGGAGGCAAGCTGGATCTCGAAGAGATAAAGGTGGGAAAAGGTACCGTCACATATGACGACGACGAGATAAACATCTATTTTGACAATGTGTATATATCGAATGAACACATGATGTGGGATCAGGCCCTCGGCCCGGCTCTCAACATCTTCTTCAGAGCCTACGATCCGGAGACCCTTGAATACTATCTGCATTTCCAGGGAGACTGCGTGCTCGAGAACAATTACTTCGATCCGAGCCGAAATTCCGGCGGAGTGTGTCTGAACAGCCATTTCGGAGTCGCAGACGACCCGAACAAGCCCACGATGCACCTTGTAGGAGACAGCCTCACCATAAAGGGCGGAAACTATTCGATCTATTCCGACGCAGAAGTGGAGATAGACCTTGATCTCAAGACCTATCCGCTCGAAGATAAATATAATGACGGGATCAGAGCCCACAGCATCCTTGTGGACAACGGTGCGACCCTTGAGATCCATTCCTGCGGATGCGGACTTGTGGCACTCGGAGATATCCGTTTCTTTGAAGGAACGAAGATCATCATCGATGCATATATGCCCCATATCTCCGTAGGTCCGACCTCCAAGAGCCTGATAAGGGTAGCGGGATCCCTTTACGGAAAGGGATGCGAGATCACCATCAAAGGCCATGCAACGCCCGGAAACTTCATACCATATGACAGATTCATTTCCGGAATGGCCGGAGTGGAGTACAACGGAAGGCTCTATCTTGAGGATTCCAAGATGGAGATAGTTATGGACATGGAGAAGGCTGAGAAGGAATATGCGATAAACTTCGGGGGCATAGTCTCGGACGGTTCCATAGGAATAGAACTTGCAGGAGGCTCATCCATCGACATAACCGTCGATATTCCGGATCTCGTCACGGCATACGGTATCCTCTCGGACGGACAGATGATGCTCGAGGAAGGCTCCAGCATCAACGTATTCGTCAGAGCTTGTGAAAGAGTCCGCGGTGTCATCGTAGATCAGAAGATGACTGTTGAGGATTCGGATATAAAGGTGGATATACAGTCCATGAACGGGGGAGAGACGAAGGGCATAGTTGCAGGCGCCCTTGACATAGTCTTAAGTGACAGCAGCCACGTGATCTCGAGCATCACCCATGGAGGAGAGGCCTTCATAGTCATGAGCGAAGAGATCGATGAGGAGCAGAAGGGATATGAGGAAGGCTATGTGAGCGAACTCATAGATCTGGGAGACGATCTCCAGTTTACCGTTCCAGAAGGCGCCGTCGCAAACAGATACGTATATGACTATTACGGCAGGTTCCTGAAGAGCGAGACCATATATGATCCGAATGATACGTCAAAGGCTGCTGAGGAAGTCCTCATAACCGTGAAAGGCTATGAACCGGGAACAGACCCCGAACCCGAGCCGCAGCCGGGACCGGCTCCTTCACCGGAACCCTCACCTGAGCCCGCACCGGACGATAAGACTGCAAAAGAGGAAAAGGCAATAGCCTCCTTCACTGTCGGATTCTGGATCACCATGCTCGGTATGGCGCTAATAGCCGCAGGCATACTGGTAATTAAGAGGATAAAGGAAAAAAAGGCCTGAACCCGTTTGACACAGGGAAAAAGGTCTGCTAATATCTTTAAAAAAGCAGAGAAGGAAAGAAGTACGCTCATATTCTTTTTCAGAGAGTGTCCGGCAGGTGAGAGGACATGAAGACATGGGCTGAAATACATTCCGGAGCCGCCACCTGAAACAATAGTAGGGCAGGACGTAAGACCGCGTTAAGGTCAGGCATGCAAATGCACCGAGGAGCATATATGCTCGAACCTGAGGTGGTACCACGATATTTCGTCCTCTGTCCCAAACGGACAGGGGACTTTTATTTCATACAGGAGGAAGTTTTCAATGGGGATTTATGAAGAACTCCGGGAGAGAGGTCTGATAGCACAGGTGACCGACGAGGAGGAGATAAGGGAACTGATAAACAAGGGCGGGGCCAAGTTCTATATAGGATTCGACCCGACGGCCGATTCTCTTCACGTGGGCCATTTCATGGCTCTCTGTCTTATGAAGAGGCTCCAGATGGCAGGCAACAGGCCTGTCGTGCTCGTAGGAGGCGGTACCGGATACATAGGCGATCCTTCGGGCAGAACGGACATGAGGAGCATGATGACTCCAGAGACAATACAGCACAACTGCGACTGCTTCAAGGTCCAGATGGAGAGGTTCATAGAGTTCGGAGAGGACAAGGCCATGATGGTGAACAACGCCGACTGGCTCCTGAATCTCAATTACATAGATCTTTTAAGAGAGGTCGGAGCCCATTTCTCGGTCAACAACATGCTGAGGGCCGAGTGCTACAGGCAGAGGATGGAGAGGGGACTCTCGTTCCTTGAATTCAACTACATGATAATGCAGGCTTACGACTTCAAATATCTGCATGACACCTACGGCTGCAACATGCAATTCGGAGGGGACGATCAGTGGTCCAACATGCTCGCAGGCACAGAGCTCATAAGGAAGACCACGGGAGACGACGCATATGCCATGACGATAACCCTTCTTCTGAACAGCGAAGGAAAGAAGATGGGTAAGACCGCAAAGGGTGCCGTATGGCTCGATCCGGACAAGACGAGTCCCTTCGAGTTCTATCAGTACTGGAGGAACGTCGACGATGCTGACGTCATGAAGTGCATCAAGATGCTCACCTTCATCTCCATGGATGAGATAAGGGAGATGGAGAAATGGGAAGATTCCAGGATCAACGAGAAGAAAGAGATCCTGGCTTACGAGCTCACCGCCCTCGTACACGGAAAGGAAGAGGCCGACAAGGCTAAGTCCGCCGCACAGGCCATCTTCAGCGGTGTCATGGACGACGAGAACATGCCCACAACGGAATTCAGCGAGGAGGAAGGTGAGATCTCCCTCATAGACCTCATGGTGAGATGCAAGCTTGCATCCTCGAACTCCGAGGCCAGAAGGCTCATTACCCAGGGTGGAGTCACGGTGAATCAGGAGAAGGAGACAGACTTCAGAAGAGTCTTCACTTCTGACGAACTGAAGAACGGTGTTATTTTAAAGAAGGGCAAGAAGGTCTTCCACAAGGCCATAATCAAATGATCCGTATATAAGGGTGTTGAAGGCACGGAGTGTTTCGTGCCTTTTTCAGTTATGCAATAAGTATACGGCATTAGACTAAACTTTTCTTAATTGAAATTTTATGACATCAAATAAGCCGATAGTGCAAAATGATATTATAACTAGATAATAGTTAATGAATGAATTATCAATCAATTCAAGGATGTATAAATAAGCAACTGGGTAGGCGACTAAATCCGTATTTATTTGACTGCTTTTTATGTTTGCCGATCAGTTAGGGAATAAAATTGATATATAATGCATTGAAATGTTCCCTAAAAGGAGAATCTGTACATGTCCGTATTTGATGAGATCCTGACTCTAATTCTTAAAAAGCAAATCTGAATGTACAAATATAAAAAGCGAGACACTCCAATTGTGTCAAACGAATTACAGCAAATGCATCAACCGAATAGTTGCAAATGTATCCTGTACGAGCTGGACATACTCCACTCTGAAAATAACGGTTTTGAATTGTCGAAATCAATAGAATAAAACGTCGAAGAACATTGAATAATGTAATCCGGTCCGTAATTGTGTATTTGATCGTTCCTGATCTCAAATAGCAGTATCTGTAAAATGTGGTATCATATCCCTGAGGTTTTTTTCGGAGGGACATCATGAGATATCTTTTCAAACAGAGGTTCTTCAGCTGGTTCGACAGCTATGACATATACGATGAGACAGGAAACACCGCCTTCGTGGTGAAGGGGCGCCTCTCCTGGGGACATCTGTTCAAGGTGTTTGACGGAACGGGAAACGAGATAGGCATGGTAAGGGAGAAGATCCTCACATGGCTTCCCCAGTTCATCATATACAAGAGGGGAGCCGAGATCGGAAGGATAAGGAAGAGGTTCTCCTTCTTCAGACCGAAATACGACATGGAGTACAGGGGCTGGCACGTTGAAGGCGACTGGTGGGAATGGAACTATTCCATAGTGGATGCTCAGGGAAACATTGTAGCCTATGTGTCCAAGGAGCTCTTCCATTTCACGGATCACTATTCCGTCAATGTGACTAACATCTATGATGCAGAGGACGTGATCCTCTTCATAGTTGCAATGGATGCGGAAAAATGCACCAGGAGATCGAATTCAAGGTGATTGGTGCCAAGGCACTGAAATAAAAATATAAGAATGATTGGAGGATTAAAATATGGCATACATCGAATACAGGAACGGTTTCAACGGTACCTACAGGGTCGGAGGCCAGACGCTCCTCATAGGGAAGGAAAAACTCATGCCCTATGACATGACTTATGGTGCGATAGCATCCTGTCTCTATTCCAATTTCACTAAATCAGTGGGGAAAAGGGGACTCAATGTCTCAGGCACGGACGTAGTCGTAAACGGAATAAAGAGGGATACGGTGCCCGCTACGGTAAAGGAGCTCTCCATAAGCTTCAACGTATATACCGATGCATCCTATGAAGACATACTCGAGAGCTTCAATGAGGCAATTGAGAACTGCTCAATGGTGCAGACCTTCAAGATGGTCGCAGAGCTCAAGACCGAAGTGAAGATAAATGCTCCGGGGGAGATGTCCGTCGAGACAGTCGAAGGCGATGCCTGCGATGTGGACGGAAAGGGCTGCTGAGCCTTTCATGACGGGAAAACGGACAATTTTACCCTGTACGTTTGAATTCCTGTTATATAAGTATTATAATAAGAAACAATTTTCCGGGCAGAAAGCCCGTTTTCGGAGGTAAATTATGAACAACGAGCAGTATTTGGAAGTATATCGCCATTCGCTGTCCCACATTCTTGCAAAGGCAGTGATAGAGATATTTGGTGCTGAAAACGTCCAGTATGCGATTGGACCGCAGATAAGCGACGGTTTTTACTATGACTTTCTCCTGCCGCGAACTATCACCGAAGACGACTTTCCTGCGATCGAAAACAAGATGAGGGAGATCCTGAAGAGAAGAGAGGACTGGAAGAGAGACGAAGTCTCAAAAGAGGAAGCTCTCGAACTCTTCAAGGGACAGAAATACAAGACAGAGATCATCGAGGAACTGGAGGACGGAGAGACCATCAGCATCTACCATACGGGAGATGATTTCGTGGACCTCTGCAGAGGACCTCATGTGAACAATTCCCAGGAGCTCATGGGCGCAGCATTCAAGATCCGCCAGGCTTCAGGTGCATACTGGAGAGGCGATGAGAAGAGGGACATGCTCCAGAGGATCTATGTCTATGCCTTCCCGAACCAGCAGGAACTGAAGGCCCATCTTGCTTTCATAAAGGAAGCACTCGAGAGGGATCACAAGAAGATCGGCACACAGCTCGACCTCTTCATGTTCAGCGATACCGCTCCCGGAATGCCATACTGGCTGCCGAGAGGCTGGAAGCTCTACAATGCCCTCATGAAGTTCTCAAGGGATCTTCAGGACAGACACGGATATCAGGAGATCTCCGCACCTCTCATCAACTACAAGAAGCTCTGGGTCATCTCAGGACACTGGGCACACTATCAGAACAACATGTTCCTGGTACCCGGCACCGACTGGACGCCGAACGCAGACGACATGATGGCCGCCAAGCCGATGAACTGCCCGAATGCAATGATGACCTACAAGAGGACGAACCACTCCTACAAGGAACTGCCGATAAGATACAGCGAGATGGACGTCATCCACAGGAAGGAGAAATCCGGACAGATGAACGGACTCTTCCGCGTGCAGGAGTTCCGTCAGGACGATGACCATACATTCGTTTCAGAGGATCTTATCGAGAGCGAGGTAGCAGACATCATCTCCATAGCAGATACCATCTATTCGGCTTTCGGACTCACATACAGGGCAGAGCTCTCCACGAGGCCCGATGACTTCATGGGAGACATAGAGGTCTGGAACAAGGCCGAGTCCATCCTGAAGGAGATCCTGAACAAGAGATACGGAGAAGGAAACTACGAGATCAACGAGGGAGACGGCGCATTCTACGGACCGAAGATCGACCTTCAGATAAGAGACGCTCTCGGACGTGAATGGCAGTGCGGAACTATTCAGCTCGACTTCCAGCTCCCGCACAACTTCGAACTCACATATACGGACAAGGACGGCTCCATGAAGGAACCGATAGTCATACACAGGGCCCTCTACGGATCCTTCGAGAGGTTCATCGGAATAATCATCGAGCACCTTAAGGGAAGGTTCCCGTTCTGGCTGAACCCGTACCAGGTAGCCATAGTCCCGATCAGGACCGAGCACAATGACTATGCGAAGGAGATCGAGGAGGCTCTCACTGACGCCGGCATCAGGGTCGAGGCCGACTATCAGGACAAGCACATGAACGAGAAACTCAAGTTCTTCAGGAACATGATGGATCCTTACGTGCTCGTCGTAGGTGACAAGGAAAGGGAGAACAGGACCGTTTCCGTAACAGTAAGGGGAGTAAAGACCCAGCTTCACGACGTTCCTCTCGACAGATTCATCGAGATCTGCAAGAAGCAGAATAAGGAACGCAACCTTGAACTCATAAGCGAGATCTGAGGATCTTTCGTCAAAATTATCTGCCTTTGCCGGTATTCCTTACCGGCAGGGGCTTTTTGTTTCCTGATGTTGAAGGAGCACTTCGGATTAACATATAATATTGACATGAACCTGCTTTAAGGTCTTATGATGAAAAAAAGACAGTTTGGGAGGAATTTGAGATGAAAAAGGCATTGATAGCGTACTTCAGCGCTGAAGGAAATACCGGAAAACTTGCTGAAAGAATGGCCGCAGTCTCAGGCGCCGATCTCTTCGAGATCGCTCCTGAAAAGATATATACAAAAGAGGACCTCGACTGGAGGAACAAGAACAGCAGGAGCTCTCTTGAGATGAATGATCTTGATGCGAGGCCGAAGATAGAGGGAAAAGTCGTTGACATGGATCAGTATGACACCGTGTTCGTGGGATTCCCGATCTGGTGGTACAGAGAGCCGTCCATAATAGATACCTTCCTCGAGTCCTATGACTTCACCGGAAAGAAGATAGTGCCCTTCGCAACATCCGGCTCCAGCGGGATGGGGGACACAGTAAAGTACATGAAGAGGATACTCCCCGATGCCGACATAGCTGAGGGAAAGAGATTCTCGAAGAAAGAGACAGATGAAGAACTGAAGTCCTTCATCGAGAACGATTTCTGAAGAAAGGATGAAATGATGTCAGAGATAGTATTCAACAAGAACATGAAGCTTGGTTTCGGTCTCATGAGGCTTCCGAGACTTGAAGACGGGACCATAGACGTGGAACAGACCGCAGTCATGTGCGACAAGTTCCTGGAGGCAGGCGGAACGTATTTCGATACGGCTTATGCATATCCGGGTTCAGAGGAAGCTATAAGGAAGGCCCTCGTCGAGAGACATCCGAGAGACAGCTATACTCTCGCCACCAAACTAATGGCCTTCGGCGACAACATGACAGAGGAGATAGCTAGAAACGAGATCTACACCAGCCTTGAGAGGACGGGTGCGGGATATTTCGATTTCTATCTGCTCCATGCGCTTCAGAGAGCCAACTACAAGAATTACGAGAAGTACGGTCTATGGGATCTCGTAAAGGAACTGAAGGAGAAGGGTCTCATCAAACACTACGGATTCTCTTTCCATGCAGATCCCGATCTCCTGGAAGAACTCTTAAACGACCATCCGGACGTGGAGTTCGTACAGCTCCAGGTGAACTACGCCGACTGGGAGAACCCGGGAGTGAATTCCAGAAGGAACATGGAGATCTGCAAGGCACACGGAAAGCCCGTGACGATTATGGAACCCGTCAAGGGAGGCATACTCGCAGATCCGATCGATTCCGTAAAGGAGATATTCGACAGGGAAGGAACGGGCATGAGCTATGCTTCATGGGCATTAAGGTTCGTAGCCTCGAAGGACAATATACTGACCGTTCTCTCCGGAATGAGCAATATAGCACAGATGGAAGACAACCTCTCGTTCATGAAGAACATGAAGCCTCTTGACGAACACGAGGAAGAGGTCATAAGAAAGGCTCAGGATGCCCTTGACAAGGATCAGTCCATACCGTGCACGGCATGCCGTTACTGCACGAAGGGATGCCCGATGAACATCCCGATCCCGGATATCTTCGCCGTCGAGAACAGGAAGAAGGGAAGCCCCGAGTTCAGGACCAAGAGAGAGTACACTATAGTCACTACAGGTAAGGGCAGGGCCAGCGACTGCATACAGTGCGGACAGTGCGAGGGAGTATGCCCGCAGCATCTGCCGATAATAAGCCTGCTCGAGCAGTGCAGGGAACTTGAGTAATCGTTCCGTGAGATATAAGCAATAAAGGAGTTATAAGAATGGGTCTGCTAGACAAGCTTTTTAAGAAAGGCGCTTCCATCCTGAAGGATGCTGCCGAGGGAAAGGTCTCCGAGCTTTTCGGAAAGAAGGAAGAGGAGGAGAGAAGGGAAGAACCTTCCTCTGTTTCCGCACCCGTGCAGGATGCCGTATCATATGAGGAGCCATCCTGCAGGGAAAAGATCCTCCGCATCCTCAACAGCGAGTTTCCGGATCTCAGCTTCAGGGAGAACGTCTCCGCAAGGGAACTCGGAGGAACGGGAAGATTCATGGACTATTCCATAGCGGTATATAAGGAAGGAAGGCCGAAGCTCATGATAATGATCATCGGCAAGACGACTACCTATCACAGGGAATACCGCTGGGCAAGGGAGTTTGCCGAGAAGAACGCCATAAGCTTCATCAACTTCATAGAGCATTATCCGAATGAGCCGGAGTACGTCTCAAAGAGGCTTCATTCATATCTCGACTGATTTTTTTAGGGAAAGAGAAACGCATTTCTGCGCCCGCGGCGGACGCAGCACGGGATATATATGCTTTGCGGGCAGCAACCCCGTGTACCGTCCTGTAACGTATGCACAGCATACTTCAAAGTTTTTTCTCTTTCCCTCTTTTTTATGCCGTCACTTTTAGACCGTCTGAAGGAAAAAGAGACCTGGGAGGAATTCAGACAGTACAGGAAGGATCATTCCCAGCTCACGAGAAGAGAGTTAAGAGAACTCGATCAGTTCATGGCCGAAGAAAGATACATGTCATTTTCCGGTCTGTCTTCGTACGGCATTCCTGAGAAGAAACTCATATCCAAATCAGGATCTTCAAAGAAGAGGACCGTCTATTCCTTCGGAGCAGATGCCACATGGATGCTGAAGCTTCTTTCATACCTTCTGTATTCATATGACAGTTCCATACATCCCTCATGCTATTCCTTCAGGAGATATGTGAAATCGTCCGACGCCCTAAGGGACGTGATGCTGGTCCCGGGTCTTGATGAACGGTATATCCTTAAGGCCGACATACACGACTATTTCGGATCAATAGACGGAAGGCTCTTAAGGACCATGCTGAGGGAGATCATAACGGACGATAAGAGACTCCTCTCCTTTCTCACAGAGCTTCTGGCCATGAACAGGTGCATATATGACGGAGAGGAGATCCGTGAGGACATGGGAGCAATGGCGGGAGTGCCCGTATCAGGGTTCTTTGCCGACATCTATCTAAGGTCCATGGATAACTGGTTCTCCCTTGCGGGCATCCCGTATTTTCGCTATTCGGACGACATGCTCGTGCTCGCAAAGGACGATTCTGAGAGGGAGGACGCCATGAGAATGGTGAGAACCTTTGCGGACATGCTGGGTCTTACACTGAATCCCGATAAGACCTGCACGTATGAGCCGGGAGAAGGCTTCGAGTTTCTCGGATTCTCGTACAGGAACGGTACGATAGATCTTTCCGATGTCACCATAAAAAAGATGAAGGGAAAGATAAGGAGAAAGACGAGAAAGGTCATGAGGCGCATGAAGAGGACGGGCGCTTCTCCTGAAAAGGCGGCCGCTTCCATGATAAGGAGCTTCGACAACAAGTTCTACGATCTTTCGGGCACGAACAGCTTTTCCTGGATCCGTTTCTATTTTCCGGTGATCAATTCCTCAAAGGGACTGTCGGAGATAGACAGATACATGACGGACTGCCTTAGATACCTTTTCACGGGGAGACACAGCCTTAAGAACAGGAGCATCCCTTATGATAAGCTAAGGAAGCTCGGATATACTCCCTTAAAAGCCGAATACTACAGGTGGCGGAAGGAGAACGCGCTCCTGAATGCAGTAAATCGGGATCTTTAATAAATCGAAGCATCATGTTGATACCATTAACATTTGCAAAGATGTCCAGTGACGTTTTATAATATATACTGTACGCATTATAGATCTATGATCTGGAAGGTAGGAAGAATGAAGCAGGAAAACAGGGCGGTCACCCGCACCAAGGAAAAACTCAAGATATCCTTTTTGAAGGTGCTCGCTGAAAAGAAGGAGGTCGAGCGCATATACGTACAGGACATAACAGATCTGGCAGAAGTGTCAAAGAGCACTTTCTACTACCATTTCGATGATATATACCACCTGATCGAAGAACTGGACGAGGATATTTTCGGGAACATGAACGGTCTTCTCGACAGCATATACAGACTGAAAGGAAGAGTGCTCCAGAACTACGTCGAGACCTGTGTCAGAAGGATCGATCAGTATGAGGAATACATAAAGGCCCTCATAAACACGGAGATGATGACTCTTTTCATACAGAGGCTCAAACACTCCCTGATAAAGAGGCTGACGGAGGATTATCTCACGGAGCTTCCTCCGTTTAGGAGAAGCTTCAGAGCACATTTCTTCATAAACGCAGTGGTGGACACCATTACGGATTACTACAGGGGAGTCTTCGATGCCGATCTCATGGGCATCATAAACGAGATAAGGGACATCATATATAAATTCCAGAGGATGGACAGGAAACAGCAGCAAGATGAGCGCTCAAACGAATGAGATATACGGGAGCATACATTCTTCCTTCAAGAAGGAACTATGGAGCTCCTTCATAAAGGCAGTGAAGCAGTACGAGCTCATTAAGGACGGGGACAGGATAGCTGTCTGCATGTCCGGAGGCAAGGATTCCATGCTCATGGCTGCACTGTTCAGGGAATATGAGAAATACGGGAGCGAGGATTTCTCCGTCAGATACATCTGCATGGACCCCGGATACAGTTCAAGAAACAGGGAGATGATAGAGAAGAACGCAAAGCTCCTCGATATCCCGCTTGACATATTCGAGTCCCGTATATTCGATTCGGTCTTCCGCATAGAGAAGTCCCCGTGCTACCTCTGCGCAAGGATGAGGAGGGGACACCTCTACAGCTACGCGAAGGAGCAGGGTTGCAACAAGATCGCCCTCGGACACCATTATGACGACGTCATAGAGACCATACTCATGGGGATGCTCTGGGGAGGCCAGATGCAGTCCATGATACCCAAGCTCCACAGCACGAATTTTGAAGGCATGGAGCTCATACGTCCGATGTATCTCATAAGGGAGAAGAACATCATAAGGTGGAAGGAGCATAACGGCCTCACTTTCCTGCAGTGTGCCTGCAGGTTCACCGAAGAGGCTGCAAAGGAGAACAATGAGGATCTCTCGAAGAGAAAGGAGATAAAGGAGCTCATACAGACCCTTAGGAAGACGAATCCGTATATAGAGCAGAACATCTTCAAGAGCTCAGAGAACGTGAACCTGGACACTCTCCTCTCATACAAGACGAAGGGAGAAAGACATTCCTTCCTTGAGGATTACGACAAAGAGGACTGAATCATATAAAAGCAGATCATAGGACGCATTACCCGAAAATGGGCTTGCGTCTTATTTAGTTTCCGGAAAATCTGTGTATAATTATTGGGAACGAAAGAAAGGACAAGAGGATGAAAAGAAATCTGAAAAAGCTCATTTCCTACTACAGGCCTTACATGAAAGAGTTCCTGTTCGACATGTTCTGCGCGATATTGAGCGCACTCATCACACTCGTCATCCCGATGATAGTGAGATATATAACATCTAACATCACTACCATGGAGACAGTGGAGGCCCTCAGCATCATAAAGAAGATAATCATAGCCCTTATAGTGCTCATAATAGTTCAGTTCTTCTGCAACTATTACGTCACGAACAACGGGCATGTCATGGGAGCCAAGATAGAGTACACGATGAGGGAGGAGATCTTCTCCCACTATCAGGACCTATCATATTCATTCTACAACAATGAGAAGGTCGGTCAGCTCCTCTCCAGGGTCACTTCGGACCTCTTTGAGATAACGGAGCTCCTGCATCACGGACCCGAGAACATAGTGATCTCGCTTATAAAGATCGTGGGCTCGATAATAATACTCTCGAGCATCAGCCTCAAGCTCACGCTCGTGGCATTCATTATGATCCCGATAATGGCCATCTATTCCCTGTTCCTTAACAAGCAGATGAAGAAGGCCTTCAGGAAGAGCCGTGAGAAGATAGGAGAGATAAATGCCCAGATAGAGGACAACCTCTCAGGCATAAGGGTAGTAAAATCCTTTGCAAACGAGGACATAGAGAGAGACAAGTTCAAGCAGGGAAACGACGGCTTCCTCGATGCCAAGAAGATGCAGTACAGGAACATGGCTCTCCATCATTCCGGACTCACTTCCTTCACGACCCTGATCACTGTAGTTATCATCGCTGTCGGAGGATTCGGCATCGCGAACAAGTGGCTCAACGTCTCCGATTTCATAACATTCCTTCTTTACATCAACGTGTTCACGGATCCCGTGAGAGTGCTCATAGACTTCACAGAGCAGTTCCAGAACGGATATTCCGGCTTTGAGCGTTTCATGGAGATAATGGACGTCGTACCCGAGATCACCGAGAAGGAGGACGCAAAAGAGCTTACCGACGTAAAGGGAGAGATAGACTTCAACGACGTGAGCTTCCATTATTCTGACACTGACGAGTGCGTGCTTCAGAACGTGGATCTGCACGTGGCTCCCGGAGAATACATAGCCGTAGTCGGAGCATCGGGCGTCGGAAAGACGACACTCTGCTCACTTATCCCGAGATTCTTCGACGTCACGGGAGGAAGCATCACAATAGACGGAACGGACATAAGGGACGTAACGCTGAAGTCACTCAGAGACCATATAGGAGTGGTCCAGCAGGACGTATATCTCTTCATGGGGACAGTAAGGGACAACATAGCCTACGGAAAGCCAGGATGCACTGAAGAGGAGATAGTGGAGGCTGCAAAGAACGCCAACGCCTACGACTTCATAATGTCTCTGCCTGACGGTTTCGACACCGACATAGGACAGAGAGGCGTCAAGCTCTCGGGAGGACAGAAGCAGAGACTATCTATAGCAAGAGTGTTCCTGAAGAACCCTCCTGTCCTTATATTCGATGAGGCAACTAGTGCCCTCGACAATGAGAGCGAAAAGGTGGTTCAGGATTCCCTCGAAAAGCTCGCCCACAACAGGACGACCTTCGTCATAGCCCACAGGCTCACCACGATAGAGAACGCCGAGAGGATAATAGTCCTGACAGAGAACGGCATCTCCGAGGAGGGGACACATGACGAGCTCATGGCCATGAACGGGGACTATGCGAGGATGGTGAACGTACACCGCCAGCTGAACAAGACCAGCATAGACTGATATCAGGGATTAAAACCCCCGTTCTTTAGAATAAGATACAGAGAATTCATGAAACGGCATGATCTTAGGGTCATGCCGTTTTATTTGGAACATTATCACATATTTAAATTCGTCAGACTGCAGGAGAACACGGATAGATTATTTTCCTTCTCTCAGTTAATGTTTTCCTGTGCTATACTATGCCCGTAAGATGAGCCCGTTTATCTGCATGACATTATCTGAAAAGAGACGGATCGTCAGGATATAAATGATATCCATATTTACAGAGGAAGAACAAAAGATGATATTGGAGAGAATAGGATATGAACTGACCGTTTGCAAGGTCAGGAAGATATCAGACATCAAAATGGATTCAGAATTCTTTTTTTTCGGCAGGACGGATGAAGAATTATCACTGGTGTGCAAAACGGAGGACGTTCCATCGGTCACAACGGAGCGAGATGACGGTTGGAGAGGCTTCCGCATAAAGGGGATCCTCGACTTTTCACTTATAGGCATACTGTCGGAGATATCAGGTATTCTTGCAGAGAATAGGATAGGTATCTTTGCAGTATCGACATATAATACGGATTATATACTCGTGAAAAAGGAAAACTTTGAGCATGCGCTGAACGTACTTGCTTCAAAGGGATATGAGATAGCGTGAACCGCATATCCGGACAGAGCTTTCATATCTCTTTATATCTTGAAGATGTCCCGATGCTGATCTTCATGAATATTCATAAAAGAAAACGGATACCGATGTAAATGCCGGTATCCGTTATTTTATCCTGTACACATTGTTTAATCATCGACAGTCACCGGTACTCCCCTAAGAGGAACGGTATACTTTTCTTCATTTCTTGCTTTCTTAGCAAACCTTATGAGCCGTATCACAAGGATCACGTCCACTATCACCAGTATGAGTGGGATGAACACGAGGTTGTCGTTCAGTTTTCCGAATTCTTCACTTAAAGAGAAGTCATACAGTCCATGAAGCAGCCATGAGATGAGTATTCCTGTCCATTTAAGGCGCGGCTTATTCTCTGCAAGGGCTCTGCCGTGGTAGTATCCCTCTATGAAGCCGAAGCCCGCATGGGGAAGGCAGATGCCCCTTATCAGTATCACGAGGGCGTTCGCTCCTATGGCATACTCTATGCATTCAAGGAGGCTGAAGCCTATGCTCACTATGGTCATGAAGGATACGCAGTCGAGCCATGAATAGGGATATGTGGTCTTCTTCAGCAGCTTTCTGAAACTCAGATATTTTGCCAGCTCTTCCATGAGCGCGAGCACTATGTAATCATAAAGGCACTGATAGAGCAGTGGAGCCGTCTCATGGAGTCCCGTGAGCCTTAAAAGGATATATGACACTCCTGAGAAAAGGATCACCCAAAAGACAGTGAGCATCCCTCTTCCGAGGGCTTTTGCATTCCGACCTGTAAGCTTCATCATCCTTCAACTTGTTTTTGAGCCACAGGTATATGAATGTGAGCGGCAGCAGGCTCACAAGGGTAGCGAGTATGTTAAGTAACATGTTAGTACCTCAAGCATCTTTATATCCCGATTATATTCTTTTTGCTTCAGATCAGTCATTCAAAAACAGGAAAGAAAGGCTCAGACTGATTGACAAAAAATAATAAGATATCTTACAATAAGACTGCTTAATATTTATGACAGGGAGTCTGATATATGAAGAACGACCTTGAACTCATGAACAGGATCCGTGCGTCAGCGAACATGATAAAGCGTTCGGGAAAGCCCCACGGGATATTGCCCCAGGGGTACGGGAGGATACTGGCATACATATCGGATAACGACGGGCTCACCCAGTCCGAACTGGCTGATCTTCTGGACATACGTCCCCAGTCCCTCACGAGAGCTCTCTTGGATCTGGAAGACAGGGGGATGGTTAGAAGAGAGCGTTCAAAGACCGACAGGAGGATAATTTCCCTGTACATCACTGACAAGGGCACGGAGGCCCATGAACAGATAGATGAGATAAGGTCCAGAAGGGCCGAATCCCTTTTCTCCTGCTATACGGAAGAGGAAAAGGAGACACTCATTGATCTTTTGAAGAGATTCACCGAGGGCTCCGGCTCCGGAAACGGAGGGGAAGCATGTTAAAGCTCTTCAGGAAGATGACGGGAAAGCAGGTCATGTACGTTTTCCTTCTCATATTCTTTCTTACCTGCCATGTGGTGATGGAACTTACGGTTCCCGACTACATGAGCGACATAACGAAGCTTGTGAACACCGAGGGTTCTGACATAAAGGACATATTAAGATGCGGAGGCATGATGATACTCTTCTCCGTGCTGGCTTTCCTTGCTTCGATAACGGCAAGATTTTTTTCTTCGAGGCTTGCAGCCTCATTCTCACAGCATCTGAGGCACCTGATATTCACAAGAGTGGAATCCTTCTCAATGGAAGAGATAGACAGGTTCTCCACGGCTTCGCTCATCACAAGATCTACGAACGACTGCGCTCAGATCCAGAACATAATGTCCAGGGCCTTCAATATGCTCATAAGGGTGCCTATCATGATAGGATACGCCCTTTTCAAGATATCCACGAGGTACTGGCAGTGGACGGCTTTTACGGGAGCATCTATATCGCTCCTGGTGGGACTTCTGATATTCCTCATAATCTACGCTCATCCGAAGTTCAGGAAGATGCAGTACTTCACGGACAATATAAATGAGGTCACCCGTGAGAACATGACCGGTATGAGGGTAGTAAGGGCATATAATGCGGAGAACTATGAGGAGACCAAGTTCGCAAAAGCGAACAGCGACTATACCGAGAATGCCCTTAGGGCCAGGAGGGCCATGGGCCTCATGCAGCCTGCGATCAGGTTCGTGAACAATGAATTAAATATTGGCATCTACTGCATAGGAGCTTTCCTGATAGCGGGAGCGGGATCCGCTGAACAGCTCGAGATATTCTCCGAGATGGTGGTCTTCTCCACATATGCCGCCAGGATCGTGAGAGGCTTCATGGGACTCAACATGATATTCAATATGATCCCGAGAGCCGAGGTCGCGGCAGAGAGACTTAACGAGGTGCTCGATACCGTTCCCGTAATAAGGGACGGAGAGAAAGAAGAAGGGGAGGGGAAAAAAGGAACTCTCGAATTCAGAAACGTCTCCTTCACTTATCCCGGAGCCGGTATGCCGGCCATAAAGGACATATCCTTCAGTGCAAAGAAGGGGGAGACGGTCGCCTTCATAGGAGCCACGGGCTCAGGGAAGTCCACTGTCGCAAACCTCATGATGAGGTTCTTCGATGCGGGCGAGGGCACCATACTCGTGGACGGAACGGACATAAAGGATTATACGCAGAAGGCACTCAGGAAAAAGATGGGCTATGCTCCCCAGCAGGCCGTCCTGTTCACAGGGACCGTCAGGAGCAACGTTTCCTATGCATCCGATGACATAGAAGAGAAGGTGAGAAAAGCTGTCAGGATCGCCCAGGCTGAGGAATTCGTGTCTCAGATGGACGGCGACATAGACGCTGACGTCACGAGGGGAGGTACAAACGTCTCAGGAGGCCAGAAGCAGAGGCTTTCGGTCGCAAGGGCCGTATACAGAGAGCCTGAGTTCTACATATTCGACGACACCTTCTCTGCGCTCGACTACAAGACTGACAGGGTGCTGAGGAACACCCTTAAAAAGGAGACTTCCGGCATTACAACATTCATAGTTGCCCAGAGGATAGGCACCATCAAGGATGCCGACAGGATAATAGTACTGGACGAAGGCAGGATCGCAGGAACCGGCACCCATGAAGAGCTCATGAGAAACTGCAGGATCTACCGCGAGATAGCCTTCACGCAGCTGTCACAGGAGGAACTGGCATAATGGCAAGACATACATATAACCTGGGACAGGTCCAGATGAAGACTACGATTGGAAGAAGAGGCGGCATGAGAGCAGCTGAGAAACCGAAGGATTTCAAGTCCGCCTGGATGATGGTGCTCCGCTACAGCAGGCCTTTGAAGTGGATGATAATCCTAGGGATAGCATGTGCGGTTATAGCGGTCATACTGTCGCTTTTCGGACCGAATATGCTGAAGGACATCACTAACCTCATACAGGCGGGTATGAAGTCCGGCTCCTTCGATCTGGATTCGATAGTAAGGCTCACGGTCACAGCAATGGTGCTCTACGTGCTGTCAGCACTCATTACGTATATAGAGTCATATACCATGACGACCTACTCGGCAAGGCTCACCCAGATGATGAGGAGGGACATCTCGAGGAAGCTGAATTCCATTCCTCTCTCAAGGACTGACTCCTCTTCATTCGGAGATCTCTTAAGCAGAGTCACGAACGACGTGGATACTTTAAACCTTGCACTCGACAAGACCGTAGCCGAACTCATAGCAGCAGCGATAACCTTCCTCGGCTGCATGATAATGATGCTCATTACAAACGTGGAGCTCGCCATATCGGCGATATTCTTTGCCATACTCGGCTTCATAGCCATGAAATACATCATCAAGTACTCCCAGCCGTATTTCACGAACAGGTCCATTTTCCTCGGCATGCTGAACGGACACATAGAGGAGATGTACGCAGGGCACGTGATAGTGAGAGGCTTCAACGGAGAAGAGGAGTCCGAGGAGACCTTCAGCGAGATAAACGAGAAGCTCTATGTCACGAACTGGAAGAGCCAGTTTTTAAGCGGACTCATGATGCCTATAATGGAGCTCGTATCAAATCTCGGATACGTGGCGGTATGCGTCCTTGGAGCGTATCTCGTGAGCAGGGGGAGTATAGACTTCGGAGTAGTAGTGGCATTCATAGTCTATGTGAAGCTCTTCACACAGCCTCTGACCCAGGTGGCTGAAGGAACCACTAACGTACAGACAGCAGCAGCTGCAGCGGAGAGGATATTCCAGCTCCTGAGCGAAGAGGAGATGGAGGACGAGACCGGAAAGATAGACCACATTGACGACATAGAGAACGCGGAAGTGGTATTCGATCACGTGAACTTCGGATACACTCCCGAGAGGACGATAATAAAGGACTTCAGCTTCACCGTCTATCCGGGGCACCATGTGGCCATAGTTGGACCTACGGGTGCAGGAAAGACCACTCTCGTAAACCTGCTGATGCGTTTCTATGAACTGAACAGCGGCTCCATAAGCATAGGAGGCATAAAGACCTCGGACATGACTAGGGAATGCGTCCACTCCCTGTTCGGAATGGTGCTCCAGGATACATGGCTCTTTAACGGAACGGTGAGGGACAATCTCATATTCGGAAAGGAGAACGTCACCGAGGAGGAGATGATAGAGGCCTGCAAATCGGTAGGCATACACCACTATATATCCTCTCTTCCGAAGGCCTATGACACCATTCTCACAGACGATTCCAACATGTCCGTGGGCCAGAGGCAGCTCATGACCATCGCCAGGGCCATGATACACGATGCACCGCTCCTGATACTTGATGAAGCGACCTCGTCCGTCGATACCAGGACCGAGCAGATGGTCCAGGATGCCATGAACAGGCTCATGAAGGGAAGGACTTCCTTTACTATAGCCCACAGGCTTTCCACCATAAGGGACGCTGATATAATACTCGTTATGAAGGACGGCGATATAGTGGAGACGGGCAACCATGAAGAGCTCCTTAATATGCACGGCGTATATGCCGAGCTCTGGAACTCGCAGTTCACCGAAGGCGGTACCATCTGAGGCTGTCCTGACCTTAAAGGGGAATAATACATATGGAATTCGGATGGATAAACATATTCGGGGCGATAATTGTGATACTTATGCTGATCCCGAACATAATATATGCCCTCAGGAACAGGGATGAGAAGAACAGGTGCGGCAGCAGGCTCATGAACATACTGGAGCAGATCGGCAGATATGGCTGCATAGTGCTCATGTGGCTGCCTCTTCTCGTATGGAAGTTCGGCTTTCCTAGCGTGTTTGCCATGCTCCTTTACCTCATAGGGAACGGCTGCCTTCTATGTGCATACTGGATCATATATATCATCTATATGAAAGAGAAAACGAAGAAAAGAGCATTGACCCTTGCGGTGATACCCGCATGCATATTCCTCCTCAGCGGCTTAACGCTCAGGCACTGGCTCCTCGTGGGCTTTGCGTTGATCTTTGCGATTGGTCATATATACGTCACTTTGAAAAATACAGACTGAATAATACCCGGAGCATAGCATATGGAAAGATACATACACAGGGTGATGTACTATGAGACCGACAAGATGGGCGTGACGCATCACTCCAATTACATAAGATGGATGGAAGAAGCAAGGATCGATTTCTTCGACAGGATCGGGCTAAGCTACAGGACCCTTGAGGAAGAAGGTCTGTTCTCGCCGGTGGTGAGCGTGGAATGCAGCTTCAAAGCCCCTACGACCTTTGAGGACGAGGTCGCCATAGAGGTGAAAGTAGAGGAGTATAAGGCGGCAAAGCTGATACTCGGTTACGATATGACAAAGATCGGTTCCGACGAGACAGTCTGCACTGCCAGGTCAGTTCACTGCTTTGTGGACAGGGAAGGCAAGCTCATCGCCTTAAGAAAAACGGACCCTGAACTGGACAGCATTCTCAGGTCCATTTGTGAGTAATAACTTATCAGGAGAAAGAACATGATACTTTTGGTAGTCGATATGCAGAAGGGTATAGTTGACGATGAACTGTATGCTTTCGATTCCTTTATGGAAAAAACTGTAAGGCTGGTAGACGCCGCAAGAAAGAACGGTGTTGAGGTCATATTCGTACAGCATGATGCAGGAGAGAATACCGGACTCTCCGTCGGAGACGAGGCCTTTGAGATCATAGACGAGCTGAGTCCCGAGCAGGGCGAACAGGTCTTTGTCAAGAAGATCAACAGCTGCTTCGGAAATAAGGACTTCAGGGAGTATATGGAGAAGCAGGAAGACAGGCGGCTTATGATAATCGGTCTGCAGACTAATTACTGCATAGACTGTACTGTCAAATCCGCTTTCGAAAGAGGCTTCGAAGTGTTGATCCCGGAAGGTACGAATACCACCTTCGACAATGACTACATGACCGGTGAGACCTGTGTCCGTTACTATAATGAGGACGTCTGGGAGGAACTGGCCGACATCGTGTCGGTCGAGGAAGCCATAGACATGTTCTCTCGTAAATGATCCCCAAACTATGAAGAATGATGTAATAGGCTCATTCGTAAAGGGTATAGTAGACCGTCCCATGGGTACCGCTCATCCCAGTCATCCCGACCTCATCTATGAGGTCAACTACGGGTATGTGAGCGGAGTGTATTCGGGTGACGGGGAAGAACAGGACGCATATATCTTGGGTGCTGAGGGACCGATAGAGAGCTTTGAAGGAAGAGTTATAGCGATATACCACCGTTCGGATGATGTCGAGGATAAATGGATCGTTCCCCTTGATGAAAGGGATTATTCCGATGAAGAGATACTGGAAGCCATACGTTTTCAGGAAAGGTTCTTCCGAGGTGAACTGATAAGGTGACCGCAGTTGTAGGTTTGGAGGAGATTTTGATATGAGAGCAGATTTATCGGAGGCTGGAAAGCTTTCTGAACTCGTAAGCATAATATGGCCTGAGCATAACCCTGAAGAGCTTACGCGAATAATCGAGGGATACATGAGCTCTGAGGATACTGCGGTATTTGAAGAGTCCGTGGACGGGGAATATGCAGGCGTAGCGCTTTGCTCCCTCAGGCATGACTATGTCGAGGGCTGCGATTCAAGTCCCGTCGGATATCTTGAGGGAGTCGCTGTAAAGGACGGATTCCGTAAGAGGGGAATAGCAGGCAGGCTCTTGGCAGAATGTGAACTGTGGGCCAGAGAAAAAGGCTGTACCGAGTTCGCAAGCGACTGCGAGATCACGAACACAGACTCTCTCGCATTCCATCTGAGCATAGGCTTTGAGGAAGCCAACAGGATCATCTGCTTCAAAAAGAAGCTTTGAGATGATCTGACAGTAAAAGCAGCCTTGTACGGCTGCTTTTTCATATCAGACGTATTTTTGATCAAATTAAACTGAACTTAATGCCCTCAAAGTTATATAATCTATATTAAAGATGTTTCGACCCTATACATTTAAAAAGTTAAAGGAGTAAATATTAATGAGCAGCTTTGAGAACCTGAGGATTGTGGACAACTTCTATCAGACGTCCCTGTTCTTTCCGATGCCCACGGTCATCATCTCCACACTCTGTGAAGACGGAATGACGAACCTCGGACCCTATTCCCTCGTACAGCCCTATTATGTTGCAGGCAAGGATTATTATGCGATGCTCCTATCATGCAGGAACTCATCAAATACCGCCCAGAACATTTTAAGGACCGGAAAATGCGCCATCAACTTCATCGACGACGATCCGAAGACCTTCAAGGAAGCTGTGAAGCTTTCGTGGCCGGGAGATACGCCTAAGGAGAAGATGCCGAAATGCAACTTCAGAAGAGAGAAGAGCATGATAGAGGAAGAGGATCCTTCCGACAAGAGGCCTGAGGTGCTTACTGACGCCATACAGGTCATAGAGTGCACCTGGATGAGGGAGCTCGACGGTGCGGATAAGGATCAGCCGGGTGAACTCAACGGCTACGAAGGTCCGTATCATGACTTCAACGGCATCACGAGCAAGTTCGGTGCTCATTTCATACTCCGTGTGGACAGGATACTCATGAAGAAGAAGTATGCTGACGCCATCATAAACGGCGTCAGGGCGAAGGACTTCCCGAGGCTTCCCGTGGACTACGGCTACCGTGACAGCAAGAACTTCTGGTTCCACAGGAAGACCAGGATGCGTTCCGAGCTTCTTCAGATGAGACAGGCTTCGCTCCAGTCAGTGAGATATGCTGCAGACAGGGCAGACGATAAGGTGAAGTTTACTGACGATGCCCTTATGACGATCCTCAACGTACCGAGGATATTCCTGCCTTTGGTCTTAAGGGGATGCGTGGACTGGGCGAAGGAAAACAATGTAGAACTTATTACCGCTGATCATATGAAGATAATCAATGACAAGCGTTCAAAGGAAAAGAATAAAAAGTGAGGGATAAAGATATGAAAGTAGTTCTTTGCGGAGCTTACGGAAACCTCGGTTCCGACGTATTGAAGACACTAGTGAGAAACGGCTATGAGACCGTTGCCGCAGACATGGCCGAGAAGGATCTCGGAGAGGAGTTCCGCGTTCCGTTCAGAAAGATCGACGTCACTAAGCCTGAGACCTTAAAGGGCATATTCGACGGAGCGGATGCAGTCATCACTACGGTAGGCCTTACTACGGGCTCTGCTACGGTCACCAACTATGAGATCGACTACCAGGGCAACCTCAATCTCCTTAACGAGGCAAAGGAAGCGGGAGTGAAGCATTTCGTATACATCTCCGTCATAAAGGCCGATAAGGCTCCGAAGGTGCCGATGCTCCATGCCAAGGCCATGTTCGAGGAGGAACTGAAGAAGAGCGGCATCACATACGTGATACACCGTCCTACCGGCTACTTCTATGACATAGTGAAGGTGTTCAGGCCGATGATAGAAAAGGGAGAGGTAACACTTCTTGGAAAGAAGCCCGTACACGCAAACGTCATCTCCACCGAGGACTTCGCTGACTTCATAGTGAAGCACATAGAGGATGAGAACGTGACCTACAACGTGGGAGGAAAGGAGACCTATTCCTACGAGGAGATCGCGAACATGTGCTTCAAGGCCGCAGGAAAGGAGCCTGTGATAAAGAGAGCACCTGCTTTCCTGTTCGACGTTCTGGCATTCGTGAACAAGATGAAGAAGACCGGCAAGGAGGGAGTGCTCCGCTTCTCGAAGTGGACTCTCACGGAAGAAATGGTCGGAGATACTGCTTACGGAGACATGAGCTTCAAGAAGTATATCGAAGACAGCTTTAAGGAGAACAAGTGATGTGGAACTATCTTCTCATAATCTGCGCGGTATGCGCAGTCCTCACGACGGTGGGGTTCTATAAGTTCGTATACTTCCTTTCGATAGGATACGGATTTGCAGTGGCAGGTGCCGGAATAGCTATATTCATACTCGCACTCGTGAATGGCTGGACGGAGGGAGTGCTGATACTGGCCTTAATCCAGATGCTTCTTTTCATAGCATACGGCTGCAGGCTCTCGGGATTCCTTCTCTATAGGGAGATAAAGAATGCTGCCTACAGGAAGACCCTTAAGGAAGCTACGGGAAACGACAAGAAGATGCCGATCTTCGTACTTCTTTTCATATGGATCTTCGTGTCCTGCCTCTATACCGCTCAGACGAGCCCGATGCTCTTCAGATACATGAATGAGAAAAAGGACTTCATAGTACCGGTGATAGGAATAGTGATTTCCGTATTCGGACTCTTACTCGAATCCCTGGCCGATAAGCAGAAATCCGCTCAGAAGAAGGAGAATCCTTCCATGGTGGCTACGAAGGGTCTGTATAAGATAGTAAGATGCCCGAACTACCTCGGAGAGATAATCTTCTGGACCGGAGTGCTCGTAGCGGGGATCACTGCATATGAAGGTGCGGTCCAGTGGATAATCGCCATCATCGCATACATCTGCATAGTGTTCATAATGTTCAACGGAGCACAGAGGCTCGAGAAGCGCCAGATGGCAAGGTACGGAGACGATGAGGCATATAACGAATATGCCAACAAGACTCCGATAATCCTGCCCTTCATACCTCTCTATCATCTGAACAAGAAGGAGTGACATATGAAGTAGTTCAGCGTATGGATGGCTCTCTGTGACTTCATACCGGTGGTGTTCTTTGCCGTCGCTGCAGTGCTGCTCCAGAGGGATCTCTACAACAAGATGAGCAAGGGAGCATTCGCTCTTTTTGCAGGCGGAACTATATTCATCATATTCGCCGGATCGTCGAAAGCACTGTATAAGCTCCTGTATGCACTTGGCATATGCGATTTTGAGGCGCTTAACACGCTAATGTTCCCGGTACAGTCCATGGGATTCATGCTCGCAGGCATAGGCATGATAGCCATGCTCTTCTTCAGACAGAAGGAGAAAGTTCTTGCTGTCGCACCTCCGGTATTCAAGGGCACCATGATATTCGTAGTCTTCATGATAGCGGGACTCGGCATGATGGATTTATCTCTCTGCAGGCTTTCAAGGAAACTGAAGAAGCATTGGCTCATACCCGTGTTCATACTGTCCTTCATAATGTGCCTCGGCATGGGATATCTCTCATCCAAGGATTTCGACAAGGCTATTATGAACTGGATCGCCGAAGGAGTGAACATACTCGGTCAGGGACTGTTCCTGTTTGGGACCATAAAGCTCCATAAGGCAGGACTTGCGGAACTGAAGCTGAAAGAAGAATAAAGGATAATAAATGAAGAAGTCCGGACGTGTGTCCGGACTTTTTACTTTATCTGCAGATACAGCTTGGTGATCTTGTCATTGTGGTCAAGGACCATCATGTCCACGACCAGATACTCGAGGAAGCACATGTCTCCGGGTTCCAGATCATTCGCTCTCAGATATGTGAACATCCTGGAAAGGGTATCGGGTATGGATGACTCCGTCCCGAAGTGATAGCCGATGAGGTATCTTCCCGAGGGAAATACCGGTTCCACCTGAGATATCGGAAGCTTTTCCGTTTCAGAGAATATGTATTCCGTCTCCTCGGTCCCGTGTTCAAGCAGGGCAGAGGATATGTGAGCGGATATGAAGTTGTCATGAGTGGTCACGGGAGCGCTCTTCAGCCTCTCATAGTAGGAGATGAAGTCCTTTCCGAAGGCTTCTTCCTTAGTCCTGCTCCTGATGCCGTACTTAGTATCCATCTCAGTTATCCTGAAGGTCCTGTCTGCCGTCAGAGCTTCCTTGGACAATCTGTCCGCATCCTCGAGATCCGACAGAACTCCGTTAAGACGGGATATCTCTTCCCGTATCCTTGATATCTGTCTTTCCAGGAGCCCTGCATAGTTGGCAGGAGATCTGTGGAGCAGGTAGTCCTTTATCTCGTTCAGCTCCATGCCGAGCCCCTTTAGTATCTGTATGTCCGAGAACATGCCGAACTGCCTGTAGGAGTAATATCTGTAGCCGTTCTCACCCAGGTATTCCGGTGAAAAGAGGCCTATCCTGTCGTAATGGAAGAGAGTATCCTTCGTGGTGCCCATGGCCTCTGCGAACTCTCCCGTAGTGAAATATCCCGGTCTTTTCATATTTTCCTCTTGACTATGGTGTTACACAATAGTTTATCATCTTATTTGCTTTGATAAAAGAGAGGAAAAATATATGGAACAAGAACAGAACGTAAACAAGATAGGGCAGGATTTCAGCTTCGGAAAACTGATAAAGTTCCTACTGCCCACGATGATAACGCAGTTCTTCTTCTCGGTCTTCAAGACCGTTGACGACGGACTCTTCGTGACCAACTATGTCGGAACGAATGCGCTCTCATCCATAAACATACTATTCCCGTACATGATAATCACCGATGCTGTGGTATTCGTGTTCGCATCTGGAGCTGCGGCAGTCTGCTCGAGAAAGATGGGAGAGGGAAAGCAGGAGGAGGCAAAGAGGAGCTTCACTACGATCACTTTGATGGCATTCATATGCCTTGCAGTAGTATCCACTTTCTCGCTCATATTCCAGAAGCCGATACTGAGGCTTTTGGGAGCCACGGACATCCTCATGGACGACTGCGTGACCTACAGCACATATATGTGGCTCTTCCAGCCCATAGCGTCGATAGGAGTCATGTTCGACATGTTCTACGCCACGGCGGGAAAACCGGTGATGAGCCTCATAACCGCTGTCATAAACGGATTCACCAACATCATCTTCGACTATATCTTCATAGTGAGGATGCAGCTCGGAGTCCTTGGAGCAGCATATGCGACTACCATCGGAAACACTGTGTTCACGCTCATAGGAGTGATCTTCTACATGAACAGGAAGCATGAGATCTACTTCATGAAGCCCTGGCCCCATATCGGGACGCTCACGAAGGACGTTTTCTCGGTAGGCATGGCACAGTTCTTCAACCACATCGCCATAAGCGTGTCCTCATATATCTCGAACATAATGATACTTAAGATCGGCGGAGAGGACGGACTTGCCGCATATTCCATTATCGGATATCTCCAGTGGCTCGTTGGAAGCGCAATGGGAGGCTACGCCGACGGCGTTTCATCCATCTTCAGCTTTAACTACGGAGCGGGGAACAAGGAGAGGATACACAGATACTTCTGGTATTCCGTGAAGTTCCTGTTCACTGCTTCTGCGGCACTCGTGGGAATATGCCTCATATTCGCAAAGCCGCTCATAAGCATATACGTGCAGGAAGCCAAGGACCCTGAGATCTTCAATATGGTATACAGGGGGATGATGATCTCGCCCTGGTGCATACTGTTCTCAGGCTTCGGTATGTTCAGCGCCAGGTTCTTCACTGCGATGAACAACGGCAAGGCTGCCGCTTTCATCTCCTTCATGAGGAACGGAGTGCTTATAACGATAGTAACGCTGGTTCTTCCGATACTCCTTGGCATTGACGGGATTTGGGCGTCCGCACCGGTCTCAGAGCTCCTCGGATTCTTCACAGTGTTCTGGATACTCTGGAGAAACAAGGACAACTATGCTCTTGGAAAGGATCAGACCGCACTTCTTATCGACAACAAGGTCTGAAAGATTGATTTAAACGTTCTTTTGAAAGATAATCATATATGACGATAAAACATGTGAGGTCTTTCAGATGGAATTCGAAATAAAGACGACATACACCTTCGAGGAATACAGGGATTTCGTTAAGGCTGTTAATCTGAATATGAATAAGTTCAAGGGAAGGCTCATACTTTCCCTTGCTTTATTTGCGGGATCGATAGCTTTCCTGTTCATCACAAAGATGACTGAGCTCGCCATATTCGCTACGGCATTCGTGGTGATATTCCTGATAGCCATGTTCTTCATTGCAAAGAGCAGCGTTAAGAAGTCATGGGAGACGAACACTCTCCTTCAGAACGTGGTGAACACCTACCATTTCAGCGAAGAAGGCATAAACGTGTATTCAGATATCGGAAACACCATTCTTTCCTATGACAAGGTCTATAAGCTCATAGAGAACGAGAACGACTTCTACATAATGACTGCGAACAACACCGGCTTCATAGTCTCAAAGAAAGAGATGACCGGGGAGCAGGCTGAGTTCATAAGGCAGCACTGCAAAAAGTAAGGGAGCTTCATGAGAGCGGATACGGTATACATCGTAGTACACTATATGGATATAAGGGCCACGGAGAGATGCATAAGGAGCATATTCGAGTGCTCGGGTGACGACTTCCATGTGGTGATAGTGGACAACGGGTCAAAGACTGGACACCGTAGCGTTCTGATACAGAAGTTCTCGTCGGATCCTTCTGTGACATATATAGATGCTGGAACTGACCTCGGCTATGCCTCTGCAGTGAACAGGGCTTACGGGTTCATAAGGAGCGAGATAGAGGCTGAGACCATAGTGGTGATGCATAACGATATGGAGCTTGACACCCACGGCTTCGGAATGAAGGCAAGGAGGATACTCGAAGAGAAGGATGCTCCCGTGCTCGGACCCGATATCATATCCAAACGCACGGGATATCATGAGAACCCGTACATGAAGGGACCGAGGACCCTTGCCGAGCTGAAGGGCATGCTTGAGAGATATGCCTACGTGAACAGAGCCTTCAGAAGATACTATGTCAAATATGATCTCGGAAGAAGGAAGACGTATAAGCCGAACCCGTTTGCTTTATCTGAGGGTGAGGACATGATGCTCCGTACGGGATGCCTCATTCTTTCGAAACGGTTCATGGAGAAGATGGACCATGTGTTCACGGGATGCAGCCATATGTATATGGAGGAGGACGCCTTCGCCACAGAGATGAGGGATAAGGGCATAAGGACCCTTTATGATCCGTCCCTGAGGGTCACCCATGAGGGAGGCTCTTCCATGAAGAAGAGATATCTGCTGCCGTACCTGAGGGAAAAGAAAAAATGGAAAGAAAAGGAGAAGGCTCTTGGAGAACTGATAGACATCCTGGAGCCGGAAAGGAAAGATGAAGAAATATGTAGCGTATAAGGACCTGTCCAAGAAGGAAAAGAAGAAAAGGGACAGGGAGAGGAGAGTGACCTGGGAAGGGATAAGACCGGTCACGAGAGTAAAGGAGAGCGGCAAACTCTACAGCAGGAAAAAGAGAAGGAAGGATGACAGGAAGCTCATGAACGAAGAGCACGAAAGTCATCCTTTTTTTATGCCTTTTTTGTCGAAGTCCATTATTTTGGACTCTTGTTCTTATATGCGAAAAATTGCCGATTGACATATTGCACGGCGGATATGCGGGTGATAATATAAAGACGTAAATGGAACAGAGTGTTCCAGATAGAAAAAGGAGGAGATATGAGATCCAAGAACACCGAAACGATGATGAGGATCAAGGGATACTGTGAAGGCTATGTCCTGTCGACCGGTCGTTCACCGTCCATGGCGGATATCGCGGGATATATCGGCATGTCCAGAAGCTCCGCATACAGGTATGTCACATACATGAGCAATAACGGGATGCTGGAGTATGACGGGAACGAGATAACGACCGAGACCTCAGCCAAATACAGGGGGAACACAGTAAAGGCCGCTCTCATAGGCTCCATACGCTGCGGCTCTCCCCAGTATGAGGAGGAGAATATAGAGTCATATTTCACCCTGCCGGAGGAGCTCTTCGGAAAGGGAGAGTTCTACTGTCTCCACGCTTCAGGCGATTCCATGATCGACGCCGGTATCGAAGACGGGGACATAGTGGTCTGCAGGAAGCAGATCTCTGCCGATGAGGGAGACATAGTGGTGGCCCTGGTGGACGGAGAGAGCACTTTGAAGAGATTCTTCATCGACAGGAAGAAGAAATGCTTCATACTCCATCCCGAGAACGGGGAGTACGAGGACATAATCGTGGAGGAGCTCTACATACAGGGAGTGGCCACCCACGTCATCAAGAAGCTCGGAAATGCGGTAGGGCTCTAGGAGAAGACATATGCAGGACTGGTATCTCTGTATAGACCTCAAAAGCTTCTACGCATCCGTGGAATGCGTGGAGCTGGGACTCGATCCCATGACCACTAACCTCGTGGTGGCTGACCCGGAGAGGGCCGAGGGCACCATCTGTCTTGCCGTGTCTCCTTCGATGAAGAAACTCGGGGTCAGGAACAGGTGCCGCGTATACGAGATACCAAATGACATCGACTACATAATGGCGCCACCGAGGATGCAGCTCTACATAGACTATGCAGCCAGGATATACGGGATATATCTCGACTTCATATCACCTGACGACATACACGTGTATTCAATAGATGAAGCGTTCATATACGTGACGCCATATCTCAAGAAATACAACAGGACTCCGAAGCAGATGGCCCAGATGCTGATGGAGGAGGTCGCAAGGAGAGTGGGAGTAAGAGCCACCTGCGGTATAGGAACGAACATGTACCTTACGAAGATCGCCCTCGACATCACCGCCAAGAAATCGCCCGACTTCATAGGAATACTGGACGAGGAGACCTACAGAAAGACCCTCTGGGACCACGAGCCTCTTACCGACTTCTGGATGATAGGGTACGGGAAGAGCGACAGGCTTGCCAAGATCGGCATACACACCATGGGGGACATAGCGAGGCTGGACGAGGACATACTCTATTCCATGTTCGGAATAGACGCCGAGCTCCTGATCGACCACGCCTGGGGCAGGGAGACTGCAAGGATGGAGGACATAAAGAGATACGTGCCTTCATCTAGGAGCCTTTCCAGCGGACAGGTGCTCCTTCGGGACTATAAGACGGATGAGGCAAGGCTCATAGTGAAGGAGATGACCGATCTTTTATGCCTCGACATGGTGGACCAGAAGAAGGTCACGCCTTCCATGACCCTCTACATTGGATATTCCCATACTACGGGCATACCTTCGTCCAGGGGTACAGTAGCCTTCAAGAAAGCCACGAACGCTGACATGATTATCATCCCGGATATACTTAAGCTCTATGACAGTATAGTCGTGGAGGGCGTGCCGGTAAGGAGGATAAACATAAACTGCAACAAGCTCATATCCGACGATACCGCCTACCAGATGACCTTCTTCGATCAGGGGCTCCTGGAGCTCGAAGAGAAGAACAATCGCCTTCAGGAGGCAGTCCTAAAGATCAAGAAGAGATACGGAAAGGACGCGATGTTAAAGGGCATGAACTTCGAGGAAGCAGGCACCACCATAAAGAGGAACCACCAGATAGGAGGGCACAAGAGTGGCAAATAAGTATAGGGAGAAGATGTCAAGGCTCAACAGGGCCAAGCAGTTCGCACCCTTCGATGCCTTGAGCGGTCTCAGTATAGCCCTCGCCGAAGTCAGAAGGAGGCATAATGCCGTCGAGAAGACCGAGATGGGAGAAGAGGAACTTAAGGAGCTGAACGATACGTTCATGAAGCTCAAAAAGCATGATCTCATAAAGTGTGTCTACTATGAGGACGGGGAGTATCTTGAAAGGAGCGGTGAACTCACCGGAATATACATCGAAATTAGAACGATCGAGATCGACAGGATGAAGATATCCATGGATGACATCCTGGAGCTGTACATACTGGAGGAGGTGTAGGAATGGTATTCGATGTTGATCAGGAAAGACCTGTCGACAGAAGGATGAAAAGATACGTTCAGATAGACATGAGCGTGGACTGCGACGGGAAAAAGGAGATACGGAAGATCTTCCTCGACGGGAAGCAGTACATGGTGGACAGTGTCTTAAGCGTGAGGAAGGCTACTTCAAGGAGCGTAGGAGGCGGAGGACAGCGCTACGTTGTCCGGATCGGAAAGGACATAACGAGCTTATTCGAGGAGCCGGACGGCAGATTCTTTGTGGAATACAAGGAGAAATACTAGTCTTTATCCGGATATATTGGGGCAAACATATTCGAAGGAAGACGGAAAAGTGGAAAAGAGGATTTTAGACAAGAGAAACGACAGAGAGAAACTGTACGACAGGATGAGCACCATTATGGCTGAAAGGTACGTGATCAGGAATGAACTGAGACTTTACGTGCTCCGATGCCCGGTATGCGGCTTCAATGCCGACAGGGCTTTCGAAGACCTTAGGGGCCACAAGCTCATAAAGTGCCCGAAGTGCAAGGCAAGCTCTGTGATAGACATAGAAAAGAACAGAAGACTGTTGGATATATAGGAAACGAGTAGGCGGATCTATAGGATACCATGCACCGTGTTGTCATCACCTTAAGGGTGAGGATGATACGGGCTTTTTATTTTGGGGAGGACAGATGATGAAAAAGAGATACTTGATAAAGAAGGATGAGGATAGAGGACTCTCGAGCGACAACTGGCTCGTTCTTTCAGGAAAGGAGTTCTATGAATATGTAAGGGAAGGCAGATTTGAAGGCAGGTATGTCATGGAACTCTGCCATGACGAATGGGACGATGAGATCATATATATAGAATGCAATGCGGACATGTACCGGATAAGGAAGAAGGAACTCAATAAACAGTATTATGAGAGAAGAAAAAGGAAGGAAAATGATATACCGAGAGATCTCTCATATCTGGATGCCATAACCGATGACGGTATGTACTTTCCGGGGCCAGAGGAGGCATATATGGAAAAGGAGCTGTATTTCGATGCCGGAAAAGTGCTTAATGGGCTCACTGAGACGGAGAAGACCATACTTCTTGCCGGAACGGGAAAAGAAAACAGATATGAGGACGTGGAGAGAATGACAGGTTTAACGAAAGGACAGATCAGGTACAGGAGGATGGTAATATGCAACAAACTCGGAGATAGCCTGAGATAGTATCTGCATGGTAAACTATATATAAATCAATTGGAGAGGGTAATGAGATAAAAATATGGATAGTACTTATTATTTACAAGCACTGTATGATCTACGCAGTAGAATACTGGAATACAATTCTGCAGTTTCAGACAAAGATGAAGCAACAGAAAACTTAAAAAAAGCTCAATCTCAGATTCCGACTGCTATAAAAGAGTTCGATAGTAATAATAAGGATTCATATATTTCTGCTAGAGTTGGTGAAAAACCTACTAAACCAACGGGAATCATTAATCTAGCAATTCCTCTCTATCGCTCAAAGTTAAAGCAATATGAAAAAGATCTTCTTGAATATAACTTAAGATATAAGAAATGTGAGGCTGACTACTATCAAGTTTATGCTGAACAGCGCAATCAGATTGAAACAGACGAACGATTAGAAATGGAGTTCAAAATCAATAATGCAAAGAAGCAACTTGAAGAAGCGTGTTCTAAAGAAAAAAAGCTTAAGCAGGAACTTGATTCATATAGTTTATTGAATGACAAGCACAAGAAACTAAGTATTATCGACAGCTTAATTAGTTATTTTCAAGATAAACGTGCAGATACAATAAAAGAAGCCATTAATTTGTATTATGAGGAAGAATATCGCCGCAGATTAGAAGAATTGACACGGCAACAATTAAAGGTTGTAGAAGAAACAAAAGAAATGGCTCAATATGCTCTGAATAACGCTGAACAAGCTATTTCAAAAGCTGAATATGCTATTAACAGGGCAGAAGATGCATACAGGAAAGCAGAAGAAGCATATAGAGAAGCAGATGATGCTTATATGAGAGCTTCATCATATAATTAAGCACCCGGGTTTTGAAAGCCGATCTTTTGATCGGTTTTTAAATTTGATGCAATATAGAGCATAGGCTTTTAATTGTCATATTATAAGAATTAAAATATAAATATATGAGTTTGGAGGCAGAAGAAAAGGTGAAGAGCGATTTAGGACTCATAGGGCTGGCAGTCATGGGAGCAAGCCTCGTGAAGAACATGAACAGCAAGGGTTATACCGTAAGCGTTTTCAACAACACGAAAGCCCGTACGGACCTTTTCATGGAGAGTGCTGACAAGGACCTTGTAATACCTACATATGACCTTAAGGACTTCGTGGAGTCCATAAAGAGCCCTAAGAGAATATTCCTCATGATACGTGCAGGAGATCCTGTAGACCAGGTGTTCGAAAGACTGCTGCCGTACCTTTCAGAAGGAGACATCGTGATAGACGGTGGAAACTCCAACTATGCTGATACCGTGAGAAGATGTACATACGCAAAGGAGAATGGCATCATATTCATGGGAACCGGAGTCTCGGGTGGTGAGGAAGGCGCTCTCAAAGGCCCGTCCATGATGGTAGGAGGCTCTTTGGAAGGCTGGAAAGCTGTAAAGGACATACTGCAGGACATAGCTGCTAAGACAAAGGACGGAGAAGCCTGCTGCGAATACATGGGTGACAACGGAGCCGGTCATTTCGTTAAGATGGTCCATAACGGTATAGAGTATTCCGACATGGAGCTAATAAGCGAGACGTACAGCTTCATGAAGAACGCTCTTCATATGGATAACGATTCAATGGGCAGAGCATTCGAGGAATGGAACAAGGGCGAACTCGACAGTTACCTGATACAGATAACCTCTGAGATACTTAAGAAGAAGTACGATGACGGATCATATGTCATAGACACGATACTCGACAGTGCAGGACAGAAGGGTACGGGAAAGTGGGCATCGATAACTTCTCTTGACGAGGGTGTACCGCTGAACATGATAGCAGATGCCGTATACCAGAGATTCATATCATCGTATAAGGCAGAGAGAACGGAGGCCTCTAAGTTGTTTGATAAAGCAAAGGCAGATATCTGTGTGGACGATGACATTATGGACACTCTCGCTCATGCTCTATATCTATCAAAGATACTGAGCTATGCTCAGGGCTTTGATCTCATGATGAGATCCGAAAACGAGCATGACTGGGTACTGGATCCAGGAAAGATAGCACTTACATGGAGGAACGGCTGCATAATAAGGAGCGTATTCCTTGACAGGATACACGAGGCATACAGGAACGATCCCAAACTAACGAATCTCATATTCGCGCCTTTCTTCAAGGAAAAGGTCGAGAACTATATAGGTGACCTGAGAAAGATATGCTCTCTTTGTGCGCTCTGCGGAACACCTGCACCGGCTTTCTTCAGTGCTCTCAGCTACTTTGACAGTTTGACGTCTGAAGTATTGCCCGCTAACCTCATACAGGCTCAGAGGGACTATTTCGGAGCACATACTTTCAAGAGGACGGATATGGAGGGAACGTTCCATATAAAGTGGAACGAGTCCTCGGGAGACATATCCTCATCGGAATACAACGCATAAGAAGGACAAAGGATGCACTACATATTCCTGGTGCTGTACCTCATCGCTTCGGTACTGCACCTGACAGCAAGCTATAAGGATGACAAGAAGTGGAGAAAGAGGACAAAACCTTTGCTTCTGTTCTTTCTTATACTCTTTTATGTCACTGCACCGCAGGAAAAGAACGTTTATCTTATACTTGCTCTCGTATTCAGCTGGCTTGGAGACCTGCTGCTGATGGGAAAGGGGAACACGATGTTCACCCTCGGAGGTATTAGCTTCGGTCTAAGCCATCTGTTTTTCATACTTACGTTCACAGGCTTCATAGTATTCGAGCACGTGAACCTTGTTTTCGTGATATTGCTGTTCACTATTTATGCCGTTTTGTCTTATATAGTCATAAAGCTTGTGAAGGACACTACTCCCAAAAAGATGGTGGTACCGATGTATGTATACCTGATATTCAACACCATCATGAACCTGTTCGCTTTCATGCAGACCGGCTTTGGGAACAGGCAGGAACTGACATTCTCGTTCACTCTGGTATCATATATAGGGGCGGCACTGTTCTTCATATCAGACTGTGTGCTCTTCGTAGTCAGGTACTATAAGGATCCGGAAGTGATATGGAAGAAGCACTTTACTGTGATGTTCACATATCTGCTCGCTGAACTACTTATAGTTCTGGGAGTACTGTACAGATAACGATTGGAGGAAACATGGATCTTTTCGAGATTAAGGGTTTGAAAGAGATACCTATAACTGATATTGAGAATGTATATATAGGCCAGATTGAAGACCCTGTTGGCATGACAGGCGTGACAGTTATTGCCTCAAAGGAAGGCTTTGCTGCCGGTATGGATGTAAGGGGAGGAGGCCCTGCTTCAAGGGAAGGCGAACTTCTTAAGCCCCTTGCAGCCGCGCATAAGATACATGCAGTAGTTCTTGGTGGGGGAAGCGCTTTTGGACTTGCCGCAGCAGGCGGAGTCATGAAGTACATGGAAGAACATGACATAGGCTATGATGTAGGTATAACAAAGGTTCCTCTTGTTGTGCAGTCAGACATATTCGATCTTGGAATAGGAGATTACAAGGCCAGACCGGATGAGGCTATGGGATATGAAGCAACAAGAAGAGCCCTTGAAGAGCCTAACTATAGGGATGGAAGTTATGGAGCTGGATGCGGAGCCACTGTAGGAAAAGTCCTTGGCATGGAGTATTCCATGAAATCCGGTATAGGAAGCTTTGCAGTAGAGAAAGACGGATTGAAGATAGGGGCAATAGTCGTAGTTAATGCCATAGGTGATGTATTTGACCACAAGACAGGAAAGAAGATAGCTGGACTTCTGAATGAAGATAAGACCGGATTCAGGAGTTCATATGAAGTGATGGGAGATACCATCAGAGCGAGAGATAACAAGTTTACGGATAACACTACTATTGGAGTTGTTATTACTAATGCTAATTTTGACAAGTCTCAGCTTTCCAAGATAGCAGGAATGGCTCATGATGGTTATGCCAGATCTATATCTCCTGTTCATACTTCAGCTGATGGTGACACCATATATGCTGTATCTACAGGACAGATAACCGCAGATCAGGATCTTGTTGGTGTTATTTCTGCAAAGGTTATGAGCGAAGCAATCATGCACGCAGTTATGAACATGTAGTTTTTTATTCTTGTTTAGATTTTCTAAATAGCATTAGTTTTATATTGTGAGGTAGGGTTATGACAGAAAAAGAGAGAATTGAACTAGTAAAAAACGGTAAACTGAAGCTCAATAGTTTGGATTCAGATGAAATATCTTATGAAGTGTGCAAAGCTGCAGTAGAGTATAAGGGAACGGCAATAAAAGATGTTCCTAAGAGTCTATTAACTAAGGAATTGTGTCAAATTGCTGTAGTTAATACTGTTATGGCATATAGGAGTATACCTAAAGATTATATATCGCCCGATTTTGTTGTTGAAGTTGCTCGTAAAAGTGACTATGAGAACATTAATTATATTCCAACAGTATATAAGGATAAGTCATTTTACCTTGGCTTGGTCTCTACAGATCCTGAGTTTATCTGGTATATCCCTAGAAAAGCTCTGACAGCTGAAATAGGAAAAGCAGCAATTAAATCTATGGGGTATTCTTCAACTTCAGATGCGGTAAAGGATTATCCCAGACTGCTGAGTCGTTTACATAAGTCGTTATATGACCATGAAACATGTTTAAACTTTGTTGAATCCACATTTTTTACAGATCGACATAGTTTTTTCAAAGAAAATGAAAGACCTTGGCTGGATGAAAAGAAGGGACTATTCGGTTTTAAGGACAATCTAGTAGATGGTTACTATTTATCTGAAATGATGAAGTGGGTTGATGTCATAATCCCTTTATTACGTTTAAGAGGAGATTTCATTTCATTTGTTCAGAAACAGTTACTTACTGACGATATGATTAAGATAGCTATTGACTCAACTGCTTGGGCAATCAAAAAGGTTCCAGAAGAGTATAGAACAGAAAATGTAATGTTATATGCTGTAGAAAAAGATCCATTAAATATAGAATATATGCATGAAAATATGATTTCTGCAGAGATGGCAAAAAAAGTAGTAGAAAGAAGTGGAGTTGCTCTTCGTTTTATTCCAAGCAGATTTATTACAAAGGAACTGTGTCTGATTGCTGTTAAAAATGGAGATAATTCAGTAATTGATTATGTTCCTAGAACTATTATGGATAAAGATATAGTTTTAGCTTTTCTTGACAGCAATAAACCAAGACAGAAGATTCTTCAGAGAGTACCACAAGAGATTTGTGATTATGAAGTATGTATGTCAGCAGTTAATAATGACGGGAATGATTTAAAGTTTGTTCCACAATATTTACTTAACACAGAAATGTGTTTAAAAGCCGTATTATCATCACCCTGGGCAGCTGAATACGTACCAGAAAGTCTGTTTTCTGAAGAGATAGCATTAGCTACTGTAGAAGGGACACAACTAATGTTTGATTATATCCCGAAAAGATACAGAACAGAGAAAGTGTGCATAAAAGCAGTTAGTCAGCCTATGACATTTAATTATTCTTGTCTAGACTCTATACCTAAAGAAATTTTGAATCAGAAATTATGTAATATAGCAGTAGATAAGAATCCTCTTACAATAGAATATGTACCCGAACAGTTTATTACTGAAGATATGATTATTAGTGTTGCAAGTTCTTCTTATTCTCTAATACTTATTAATTTTCCAATAAGACTTCGATCGGAAGAATTCTATAAAACGCTAATAAATAGATATCCAGGTATTGAGTCTTATTTATCAAAACTGTCAACTAATTGAGATTCTTAGAATTAGAGAGAAAAGGAGATATATACATATGTCTAAACTGAATATTGATCAACAAACTATTTACCAGCTCTTTTCAGACAAGAAGTCGGATTTTCTTATCCCTGATTATCAACGTCCCTATGCATGGGGAGAATCCGAGTGTCAGACACTCTGGGATGACATATTTACATTTGCATTCCCGGATGATGATTGTGATAAGTTTAATACAGATGATGAGTATTTTCTGGGTCCAATTGTTACATATAAAAACAATGGAAAACAGGAAATCATTGATGGTCAGCAACGGTTAACAACACTAATGCTTCTTTTACGTGCATTTTATACAAAGTTTGTTAATATGCAGGATAAAAACTCAGTGAATATTCGTAAGTCTATTGCCAAGTGTATTTGGAAAGCGGACGAATTTGGCAATATCATCGACGATGAACTTAAGATTGACTCACAGGTTTCAACAGACGATGATAAAACAGAATTTTTGTATATTCTTCGTAATGGTGATATTCAAAAGAATTATAAGAGTAGATATGCTAGTGTTTTCAACTTTTTTCAAGAGAAGATAGAAGATTTTATAAGGAGGTATCCTGCTTATTGTCCTTACTTACCAGCACGTATAATGAATAACTGTATTTTGCTTCCAATAGAAGCTGAAACTCAGGATACCGCATTAAGGATATTCTCAACGTTGAATGATAGGGGTCTTCCGCTCTCTGATTCGGACATTTTTAAAGCTCAATTCTATAAGATATATACAGCGATAGGAGAAAAAGACAGGTTTATTGAAAAATGGAAAGAACTCGAGAGTATGTGTGATAAGATTTTTCATCCAACGAGTGGTACTCCTATGGATGAGTTATTTACTCGTTATATGTATTATGAACGAGCTAAGATGGGAATCAAATCATCGACTACGGAAGCTTTACGTAAGTTTTACGAACGAGATAGTTATGCTCTTCTCAAGAAAGAAGGGGTATTTGATAATCTTATTACTCTTGCTTATTTTTGGAATGATGTTTCTAATCAGAACAACGAACGTTTCTCAGAAGAAATACTAAAAAGATTATTTGTACTAAATTACGCTCCTAACGGGATGTGGACATATTTTGTTTCCGTATTCTTTATGCATTATAAAGACACAGATGGAATGCTTGATGACGATAGATTCCTATCATTTTTGGATATAACAACAGCATTCATTTGGACTTATGCAGTGACAAATCCCGGTGTAAATGCATTAAGGACTCCTATCTACGCTGAAATGGTAAATATAGTGAATAATATACCGATTGAGTTTTCGGATTATAAATTTGATCTTAATACAGTAGAGAGTGTTATGAAAAATTTTGGATTTTACAATGCACGCCCAATTACAAAATCAATGCTCACATGGTGGGCCTATTCTATGCCGGAGCAGATTCTGTATACACTAGAAACTCCTTTGGAGATAGAACACATATATGCAAGAAATAGGAATGAAAAAGAACATACTCTTACTGATATGAGAAATGTTGAGTTACTGGGGAATAAAACTCTACTGGAAAAGAGAATTAATATCAGAGCATCAGATTATCGGTTTGAAGACAAGAAATCATTCTATAAAGGCTTTATAAATAAAAGAGGACAGATAAAAGAGGGAACAAAGATAAGTGAACTTATACAAATGGCAAATACAATACTTGATTTTACTGAAACTGATATTATCATTCGGAATGAGGCGATTATATCATCATTTTTAGATTATCTAAGAAAAAATGGACTCGCAAGACTATAATAGTATTTAGAGATTCATAATCATTAAAATGCATTATGGTCTTGATAGTTTTTTTAATCTTTAATACTAACTAAATGAACTATTTTGGGAGGTAGAGTACATGAAACGTTATTATATTGAAAATGTTAAGTATGGAATAACAGATGGAGGTATTGCATGTGGTCCTATCGGTGGTAACATAGTTGTCACCATTCAGTTTAAGGATTCTGATAAGACCCAATGGATTAGTCTGATAGATGTTACCGGTATTCCAAACATCTATCTTACTGATAGAGACGTTTTTCAAGACCTTATAAAAGAAGATTTTGATGATATTGAATTTACTACATATATAACTAATCATTCTATAGATAATATAAATGGTATTGAGCTTGGGTCTGAATATGATGATATCTTTAATAGTATTGATAATGATCCTGAGAATCCTGTTGTCCCTCTAATAAAATATCTGATTAATCTGGCTAGGGCAGGAGAAGATGAAACAGATTTCCTTATCAGCCAGGGTATTAGTAAATATGCTGATGAAATTAAAGCACCAGAAAGTGATGTAGAAGAACGTTGTTTATATAATAAAAATATAGACGAATTTCTTTTTGACATACCTAGTAATACTGATATTTCATATATTTATAAAAAGCGTCTAGCATTAGAAACAGATTTATCTATAAAGTCAGTATTTCATGATATAGATGGAGATTCTTTGGAAGTGGAGAAGAATCAGCTTAGAGTTGTAAAGAAATTATGTGGGGACGAAAGAAACTATAATACATGGAAAGAATCATTCATCTCGGAACAATTTGAAAAAAGAAAAGAAGAACAATTTCTTGTTTGTAGCTATCTATTTGCTGGAATTGGTCAGTATGAAACAGTTATTCCTTCTTCTGAATTAGATTCATTTATATCTTGGATTGACGGGAATGGGTCGGCTTTTTATATTGATAATAGAAAAGCAACAAAGAATGACATAATAACATATATCTCTTTACATGCGGATGAAAACTTACAACAATGATCTTTTTGATTCTTAACAGGAGGATTGAAGATGGTCAGACAGAAGAACGATACATATCTGAATGTTTGTATAGAGACTTCAATCTATGAACGGCTGGAGGTCATGTGTGAAGATGCCGGACAGAGCAAGACTGTCGCGGTTGAAAGAGCGCTTACGCTCTATCTTGATGAGTACGAAGAGAAACAGCGGAAGTTGAGAGAACTGGAAACCAAAGCTGAATAAGAGAAGCTTTAGCAAAGCTATCATTTCGAATGGAGGCAACTAATAATGGCTAATAATTCAACACAAGCAAATCTCGGATTTGAAAAGCAACTTTGGGACGCTGCATGTGTGCTTTGGGGGTCAATCCCCGCTGCTGAATACAGGCAGATCATTGTCGGCCTCATCTTCCTGCGTTATATCTCGGCCGCTTTTGAAAAACGCTATCAACAGTTGGTGGCTGAAGGAGACGGATTTGAAGACGATCCTGACGCTTATATGGAGGACAATATCTTCTTTGTCCCAGAGACAGCAAGATGGAAACACATTGCTTCATATACGCATTCCCCGGAGATCGGGAAAGCTCTTGATGATGCTATGAGAGCTATTGAGGACAACAACAAAGCATTGAAGAACGTTCTTCCTAAAGTATATGCCAGCCCGGACTTGGATAAAAAGGTTCTCGGTGAAGTCGTGGATCTTTTCACCAATAATCTGCATATGTCCGGAGGCGAAGCGGATCAGGATCTGTTAGGCAGAACCTATGAATACTGCATCGCTCAGTTCGCGGCTAAGGAAGGCAAAGGCGGTGGCGAATTCTATACTCCCGGATGTGTTGTAAAGACACTCGTTGAGGTTTTGAAACCCTATGAGAATTGCCGCATCTATGATCCTGCATGCGGTTCCGGAGGCATGTTTGTTCAGAGCGCCAAGTTCATGCAGGCTCACGGAGGGAAAAGAGGTACCCTCTCCATCTTCGGTCAGGAAGCCAATCCTGACACTTGGAAGATGGCCAAGATCAATATGGCGATCCGTGGCATGAACGCTGACTTCGGAAAGTACCACGCTGACACATTCACAAACGATCTTCACCCAACCCTTCGGGCTGACTTCGTCATGGCGAATCCACCTTTCAACTATCACCCTTGGCATCAGGAAGAACTGCTTGAGGATGTTCGATGGAAGTATGGAGTCCCTCCGGCAGGAAATGCAAACTATGCTTGGATTCAGCACATGATTTACCACCTTACGCCGAATGGCAAGATCGGCCTTGTACTTGCAAATGGCGCGCTCTCCACTCAAACTGGCGGTGAAGGTGAAATCCGCAAGAAGATCATCGAAGCTGATTTAGTTGAAGCTATCGTTGCGATGCCGTCGAACCTGTTTTACAGCGTAACGATTCCTGTTACTCTGTGGTTTATCTCCAAGAACAAGAAACAGAAAGGGAAAACAGTATTCATAGATGCCCGCAAAATGGGCACGATGATTGATCGAATCCATCGGGAATTAAATGATGAGGACATTGCAATAATTGCCGGAACAGTAGAAGCTTTTCAGAAAGGAACTCTTGAAGATAAAAAGGGGTTCTGCGCAGTTGCAACACTGCAGGATATTGCAAAGCAGGACTACATTCTGACACCCGGTCGTTATGTAGGCATTGAAGAGCAAGAAGATGACGGAGAGGCTTTTGAAGAGAAAATGCTTCGTTTGACTTCCGAACTCTCTGCAATGTTTGAGAAGTCACATGAGTTGGAGGATGAAATCCGGAGAAAGCTGGGGGCGATCGGGTATGAAGTATAAGCTTTCAGATATTTGCGAATATGCCAAGGGCAAGGTGGATGTGTTGTCTCTCAATAATGAGACATACATTTCCACGGAAAACATGTTGCCCAATAAAGGTGGTATAACTTTGGCAGCATCATTACCGACAATTCCACAAACACAGTCTTTCCTTAAAGGGGATGTACTGGTGTCAAACATCAGGCCATACTTCAAAAAGATATGGTTTGCCACGTTTGATGGTGGTTGTTCAAATGATGTACTGGTTTTCAGAGCAAAGGAAGGTATAAGCAAACGATTCCTTCATTATGTACTGGCAGATGACACTTTCTTTGATTACTCCATGGCTACATCCAAAGGGACAAAAATGCCTCGTGGAGATAAAGTGGCGATTATGCAGTATGAAGTGCCACAGTTTTCATATGACGATCAAGAAAGAATATCCGGGGTATTGGAGGCGCTTGATAATAAGATACAGCTTAACACTGAAATAAACGAGAATTTAGCTGAGCAAATCCAAACGCTCTGTAATGCTTGGCTTAATGACTACATTCCTTTTGATGGCATTTGCCCTGCCGATTGGAAGTTAACGCCTCTTTCGTCATTTGCCCGTTTTATTAGTGGCTATTCC
>JAFRTU010000005.1 GCA_017439085.1 Clostridia bacterium
AAATGCCCTGTCAAGGGGCAGCGAGAGACAAAGGCAATAGGGCTTGAACAAAACGTGAAAGCCAGCGTCTTTAGGCGCTGGCCGGTAACGGAGGCTTATAGCCTCAGTGCAAACCACCCTTTTGAAGGGTGGTTATGATTTGCGTTCCAGTGTTCAACAATTATTTAAAATGTTCGGAGAAATGGCTTTATCTCCTATGCTATAATGGAAAAAGATATTTGAAACGGAGAGGGATAAATGAAGATAAAACTGGTGATATTCGACCTTGACGGAACGATAGCCGATACGATCCCGGACATAGCAGCGGCCATGAGATGGACGATACTCAAGTATGGGGATTTCGGTGATCTTACCGAACTGACCAGAAGGAGCATAGGCAACGGATCGAGAAAGATGCTGGAAAGGATCCTTAAGGGACTCAATGTCGAACCCGTCGATTTTGAGGATGATCTCAGAAGATATCTCGATTATTATGCCGCTCACAGCTGCATATACACAAAACTGTATCCTGATACTCTGCCGGTGTTCGACGGTCTGGAGGAGAGGGGGATAAAGATGGCGGTAGCCACCATGAAACCCAGGAATGCCACTATGAACATCCTCGAATCTTTCGGTCTCGACAAGAGGCTCATCAAGGTGGTCTCGAGCGATGACATGGAAGAACCGAAGCCTTCGCCATGGAGCCTGTATGCATGCGCAAATGAGATAGGTGCCCTTCCGGAGGAGTGCGTGGTCGTCGGAGACAGCATGACAGACGTCGGCTGTGCCATAAACGGCGGTGCAGTGAGCGTAGCCCTCATGGGCGGATACTACGATCAGGAAAAGATGAAGAACAGCGGGGCGATGTTCAGCACATATGAATTGAAGGACGTGCTCGACATAGTCGACAGTTTTGAAGGATAAAAGGAACCGAAGGAAACAGTAAAATGGAATTGAAGAAGATTTTGATCGACAACGATAATACGACAGAGATCAGTCTCATCGGTTATCTTGATCTTTATAATGTACCGGAGCTTCAGAAAGCTTTGGACGATGAAGACGGAAGGAACATAGAACTCAACTGCGATGAGCTCAGGTATATAGACTCAGCAGTCATAAAGCTGTTCTCGGATACGGCAAAGAAGCTCAGGAGCGAAGGGCTCGTCTTCAGGATCAGGAACATGAAGGACTATATCCTGAGGATCATGGATATGGTGAACGTGACCGGTGATTTCGAACTTGTAAGCGAGGAGAATCAGAACGAATGAACGAGCAGTCTTTATCTGAACTTAGAATGCCTGCGGATGCCAAGTACATCCTGCCGATAAGGCTTTTCATAGCAGGAGTGGCGGTAAGACTTGATTTTCCCGCCGAGACCATAGAAGACATCAAGATGGCTACAGCTGAAGCTTGCTCGATACTCCTAGGAGGAGTAAGAGAAGGCTCCAAATTGCTGTGCGTAACGAAAGAGATAGATAAGGGCATGGAGATCACTCTCACTATTGAGGGGGAGAAGGATCCGTCCCAGGTCGACGATATTTCCGTTGCCGTTCTGCAGGCAATGAGTGACGAGTGTTTCATCTCATACAAAAAGAGCTCTGTGGAAAGCATAAAAGTCGTATTTAATAACTGAGGTATACAATTGTCTGTTAACGGTTACGAGAATTATGAAACATCTCAGCTGATTGAGATATATAAGAAAACCGGAAACTTGGACGTTCGAAATATCGTGATCGAGAGGCATTACAGGCTTGCAGAATCGCTGGCAGCCAGATTCATCGGAAGAGGAGTGGACTATGACGATCTGAAGCAGGTAGCTCTCGTGGCTCTCATTGGTGCGATAGAGAGATTCGACCCCACTAAGGGGTACAAGCTTTCGACCTTCGCAACTCCGACTATAATCGGGGAGATAAAGAACTATTTCCGCGACAAGACCAGGATGATGCACATCTCAAGGAGGGACAGCGAACAGCTGATGGACTTCCAGGAGATAAAGGAATCTCTGGAGAAGAAGGGAAAGATGGGAGTCAGTGACATAGCCGAGGCTATGGGAGTGAGTGAGGAACGCGTTCTGGAACTGATGGAGATACAGAGGTCAGTATCGGTATCTTCTCTTGACCGCACCATCTTCGATGACAATTCCGGTACGGGGCTGAAGGATGTGCTTGGTGTCGAAGACGAGAGCTTCGACCAGGTAGAACTTAGGAGCGTCCTTAACGACGCCATGAATCTTCTGGATGAAAAAGAAAAGATAATACTGAAAATGCGGTTCTTCGAACACAGACCTCAGGTGGACATAGCGAGAGAACTTGATGTTTCCCAGATGTACATCTCCAGAGCTGAACGAAGGATACTGAAGAAACTCAGGGAGTATATGGACAGATAATGGCAAGGACAAGGATCAGATCGTCCAGCCGGAGAAGAAGGAGACTCGGGTCACAGAGGATGGAGACCTCCAGGAGCAGCGCCTCTTCAACGGGAAGAAAGAAACTCTCTCTTCGCAAGAAGAGGAGCAGAATGGACCTGAACAAAGCAAAGAAGTATCTCATCGGAGGAGCAGCTGCTGCCTTCGTTCTTCTCGTGGCCGTCCTTCTCATCGTCCTCAGACCCGGAACATATATCATAGAAACGGGGAACATCTCTTTTTCGGTAAATTCCACGGGAGTAATGATCAGGAACGAGACTCTCTATTCTGCCGAAGGATATAGAAAGACCGAGTTTCTGGCAGAAGAGGGACAGAATCTGTCCCAGGGCTCTCCGATAGCTGATGTGTACAGCAGCGACTATTCTGAGAAGGATTATCAGGACTTAAAGGAACTGCAGGAGAAGATCCTCGACTATCAGCAGTCCAATGCCCAGACAGGGATCATCGATGAGGATATGAAAGCCCTCGATGAGCAGATAAGGAACAAGACCGAACAGATAAGAAAGGTCATTACCAGAGAGGCACAGGGTAATCTCCAGAACCTTCAGAGGGAGATCGCCCAGCTCATGGATGAGAGAGCCAACATAATGAGGAACGCATCCATTGAGGATACGCAGCTCTCTGAGTTCTATGCTCAGGAGAAGGATCTCCTGAACAGGATACAGAACTACAAAAAGACAATAGTCGCCGAGAAGAATGGTATAGTGAGCTTCTATTTCGACGGGACTGAGAATATACTGACCCCCGGAAACCTTGATAAACTTACTGTCAAGAGCATAAATGACATCGTGAACGGAAAGTTCACCGATACCATGGAGGGAAGCGGGGCCAAACCTCTCTACAGGATGGTAGAGAGAAACGAGTGGTACATTGCACTTGTATTCAACAAGCCGGTCCCGGAGTTCGAAAATCAGGGACAGTTCACGCTCAGCTTCTCATTCGGTAACGACTATACATATGACGCAGAGATATTCGGACACTATACGGATGCAAAGAAGGAGATATATATCTTCAGATCCGAAGAGGACGTTGACAAGCTGATAAGGGCAAGAAGAGTGGAATGCACGGTGTCTGCCCGCTATACCGGTCTCCTTGTGGATGAGAAGTCCGTAAAGGAGGTAAATGGCCAGAAGGGAATATATGTCGATTATGACGGAAAAAAGACCTTCGAACCGGTTATAATCCTTACTACAGAGGATGGAAAGGCTCTCATACAGGCTGCAAATGAGGATTCTCCTCTCCATGCAGGCCATGAGATCTACAGATGATGGGAATAAGAGAGAATATAGAAAAAGTAAGGCATATCATAGCCGACAGTGCCTTAAAGAGCGGAAGAAAGCCTGAGGACATAACACTGGTCGCAGTGTCAAAGACAGTGGAGGAAGAGAGGATAAGGGAGGCCATTTCATGCGGCATCTCTCATCTCGGGGAGAACAGAGTCCAGGAGATGATGGGAAAGATGGAAAATCTTCCTTCAGACATCCGCTGGAATATGATAGGACGTTTACAAAAGAATAAAGTAAAGTTTATAATAAATAGGATAGAATTAGTGCATTCTTTGTGTTCTGTGGAAGTCGCAAAAGAAATAGACCGGCTGTCCGGAAAACAGGGGGTAGTGACCGATTGTCTGATACAGATCAACATCGGACATGAGGATACGAAAGCAGGCATAGAAGAGCATGAACTGGAAAGGTTCATGGATGAAATGACCGCTTTCCCCGGTATCAGGATAAGAGGACTTATGGCGATAGCACCGAATGTCGAGGATCCGGAACTCACAAGACCTTATTTTGCGAGGATGAAGGAACTTTTCGACAGGACCGCGTTGAACTGTCAGGGAAGCATGGACTATCTTTCAATGGGAATGTCCCATGACTATCACGTAGCCATAGAAGAAGGCGCGAACATAGTCAGAGTTGGGTCAGCAATATTTGGAGCACGAGTGTATTAAAGGAGAAAGGCTATGGCATTTTTCAAGAAAAATTTCGGCAAGAGCAACAACAACAGAGATGAGTACTATGAGGAAGTAGACGATCGTTACGAAGATTACGATGACGATTATGAGGATTTTGATGACGATGATTATTATGATGATGATCGTTCGTACAATCAGCCCCAGTATTCCAATCCTCAGGAACCGAGTCTGACGTCCAGAAGAGGCCGTACAGGCGGACAGGCCAAGGTAGTTCCTATGCCCGATAACGTACGTCCTGTAGCACCGGTCCAGGACAGAGATATGAAAATGGTCATCTACAAGCCGTCTTCATATGATGAGACAGACAGCGTCATAGACAGTCTCAGAGCAAGGAAGCCGATCGTCGTGAATCTCGACGAGATCGATCCCAAGGTTGCTCAGAGGATCCTTGACTATATCAGCGGTGCAGTCTATGCCCTTAACGGAGACATCCGCCGTGCTGCTAGAAACATATTCGTAGTCGCTCCTTCAAATATAGAAATCTCCACCACCGGTCTTGATGACGATACCGTAAACGGAGACCTCTGATAAGGGGTTCTGATCAATGGATGAACTGAAGAAGCTGATTGAGACCGCAGGTTTCAAATCCATCCTTGGTATGTATAAAAAGGCAGAAGTCGATGCCTTTGTTTCCCGACTGAAAAAATTGCTCCCGAGCGTCGAACAGGAGATGGAAGGTCTGAGGCAGACCAACAGGGAATATGAAGCCAAGGAGAAATCCCTTGCAGCAGCTCTCATAGCTGCTGAAAACAAGTCATCCGAGATCATCGAAACCGCAAGGGGAGAAGCTGATGCGATTTTGCTTGATGCAAAGAAACAGAGCGATGATACTCTGCAGGCGATGACCGAGAAGAAAGACAGCATGGAGCAGGAGTTCAAAGACAGAAAGAATGCTCTTGTTGATGAGATATCAGGGATCACCAGTATCAAGGAGAAGTATCAGAGATCCGTACAGCAGTCCTTTATGGATGCGCTGTCAAAGATAATGGGGATGGATGATGAGAAGATTCTTGAAGAGCTTCCGGAGGAGCAGAGACAAAAACTGATGCTCAAAAAATCCGAGTACAGCATCAATCCTGAAGATTTCCACAAGGACTTGCCCGAATCGGATGAAGAACTTAAAAACATGATAAAGTCTCTATATGAATGAGACTGATATAAACCATGGGAAAAGACGGATAAGAGTCAAGCTTATCCGTCTTTTCTGTTGTCCTGTTAATATATTTCTCGTCTTTCTCTTTCAGAGTATATGCATCCACAGTAGTCCTGGCGGTAGAGTGAGTACTGTTTTGAGAGCTCTATGGATCTCTGATATCCGCCTTTCTTCTTGAAATCGGACGGAAGCCATTTGACGGAATACAGTTTACCGAGACTTTCACCTATGGTATTCAGCCTTACCGCATCCTTGAGAGGAGAGATGGACAAGGTGGTACAGAAATAGTCCGCTTTCATCTCTTCAGCCTTCCTGACTGCAGCTTCGAGCCTGAGAGAATAGCATATCGTACATCTGTCTCCGCCTTCCCGGCAGTTTTCATATCCTTTGACTCTTGAGAAGAATTCTTTCGGGTCATATTCCGGCTCAAGGAGCTTCACATTATCTTCAAGCCCCATCTCCTTTATCAGCCTTGAGAGCTCAGCATATCGTTTTTGGAACTCTTCTTCTTTTGAGATATTGGGATTGTAGTAAAGGATAGTGATATCGAAGAATGGAGACAGGTACTCAAGGACATAGCTGCTGCACGGAGCACAGCAGGCATGGAGAAGAAGCCGGGGCTTTTTTCCCGTCATGGAGATGTCTTCTATGATCCGGTCCAGTTCTTTCTGATAGTTTTTTCTGTTCTCCATAGTTCGATCCTTTCAGTGTTTATATATTATATATGAAATGAGTTGTAATTGACATATCGGAGTCAGCCTTATATATTTATAGATACCCGAACGGAGGTTTACATGAAGAAGCTTTTTTTAGTGCTCTTTACTGCATTGTTCATATTTATGATAGTGTCATGTGCAAAGCAGACTCCTGAAGCAGGCAAGTACAAGCTTACCGAGATGGTAAAGGACGGAAAGACCACGTCAAAGGACGTTCTTGACTATATGGAAAAGAACATGAACCTTGTCTGCACAATGGACCTTCATGAGGACGGTACGGGAGAACTCCTCCTTTTCGATGAGACCAGGGATTTCAAGTGGGATCATAAATCATTCACCATCATATCGGGGAATGAGAACCTTTCATACACTTATAAGAAAGGAACGCTGACCGTTACCAGCAAGGGAATGACCCTCATTTTCACGAAGATCGATCAGTGAATCTTGCACTATACTTTTTTTTCTTCGCTCTACACATAAAAGTAATCTTTATTTATAGATTGTTAACATTTTGATTTCTCTGTGATATCATTAACGCATGAAATCAAATTTCATAGTTGATAAGGAGAAGTAAAAATGAAAAAGGTTTTGGCAGTATTATTATCTGTAATGATGATCCTGGCTGTAGCTTCCTGCAAAAAGAAAGCTGAGCCTCTTGCAGATGATTCTCATGATGCATGGGTATTACATGGAGCGCATCTGCTGGCAGACGGTACGGAGAACAGCTGGAACGGCAAGGATAACGCTATTTATGAGAAATCCGCCCTCAAGGCAATCTCCATCGAAGATGTCAAAGAGATAGATGAAGAGCTCTACAAGGCTCTTTCCGCAAAGGAAAAGGACATCAAGTATCTCTACACCATAGATGTTATCTTCGGAACCAACGATGCCGGATGGCCTGCCCCCTGTCTCATCGACGGTGTCCTCTACAGCACCAATGGTTCATATTGCTTCAAGGTAGCACAGTGCAACATAGAGGTCGACGGAGACGATAAAGTCTACGGCGAAGATGTATGGATCTCTGACCCGAAGATCTCTAACGCAGAATCTCTTACGCCAAAGACACTGTTCATGCCTGTATGGCAGGAAGAACCCGATGAGTTTGGTTTCTCATGGGCAAGCAACCCTGTCTGCATCGGAGGCCCTGGACTCTACACACTGGTCATCGCTCAGTACAAGACAGTTTCCGCTGCAGGAGTTCCCGGATATGGAATCGGACTCGTAAAGAAAGAAGAGAAGGAAGGCCTTCCTTATGAAGAAGTTAAGGAATGGATACCTGGAGATCATACATACGGTGTGATCGGAGACTTCAATGAGTGGAGTGCCGACGTAGCTATGACTGCTGACGGTGAGAACACCTGGAAAGCTACAGTAGAGCTTAAGGCCGGCCAGGGAATCAAGGTCCGTGCTGACGGAGCTTGGGACAACAGCTGGGGTGCAGGCAATGACAACGTTGTTGTCGAGGAAGACGGAACATACGAAGTAGTAATCACCTTCGGTGATGAAGTTACTGTGACCGCAACCAAGAAATGATGAATTATTGATTATCGAGAAAGGGCTTCTTATGGAGAAGCCCTTTCTTTGATAATCAGAAGCTATTCTGAAGAAAACGTTCGAAATGGCTTTAAAAAAGCTTTTGCAAGGTGGGAGATGAATTGAACATGAAGAGGATAGTCTGTTTATTTATCGCCATAGTGATGGTGTTTTCCATCGTTTCATGCAAGAAAAAACTGCCCGAATTCGAAGATTTCGAGGATAATTACGTGGACTCTCTGCCGGAGGATTCCGGGGACGGTCTGACGCTCCATGCGTTCAACTGGACGTTCAATGAGATCCGTGAGAACCTCGGAAGCATAGCCAATGCGGGCTTCAAGAACATACTTACGATGCCGGTACAGCAGCCTAAGGCAGGCGGTTCCCAGTGGTGGGCGTTCTACCAGCCGCTGAGTTTCTCGATAGCTGAAGAGTCTTCGCTCGGAACAAAGGAAGACCTTAAGGCGCTCTGTGAGGAGGCTGAGCAATACGGTATCTGCATTCTCGTCGACATAGTCGCAAATCACATGGCCACGACGGATGACGAGGGAAAAGAAGAGGACGGAACGCCCATGGTACTTCCTGAAGTCGCAAAATACGAGCCGATACTCTATGCGAACAGGAACGAGGATACAGACGGACATGGCGTCACCTTCCATCACAATAAGAAAGCTTCCGGATCAGGCTCCGAGACCCAGTACTATCAGTGGGGGAACCTTCCGGACCTGAATACGGCAAATCCATATGTACAGGGAAGAGTGCTCTCACTGCTGCAGGAGTGCATAGATATCGGTGTAGACGGATTCAGATTCGATGCGGCAAAACACATCGAGACCTCCGAAGATCCCGATTATTCCAGTGATTTCTGGGAGAAGACGGTAGGGGTCGCAAAGCAATACTATAAGGAAAAAACGGGAAAAGATCTGTATGTGTACGGAGAGATACTCACATCTCCGCTGAACAGAACTCTCGAAGTATATACATCTTTCATGAGAGTCACTGACGACGGTTTTACGTCCCAGTTCAAGAATACCTTCTCCAAGAAGGATGCTCTCATCATTTTAAACGCCACTCTGAAGACATCCGATCCCTCCAAGCTCATAGCCTGGGTAGAGAGCCACGATGAATATGTCACGGCAAGCAACCATTACGGAGACAACAGGATCGCAAAATACTGGGCTGTAATAGCTGCAAAGGGAAAGCTCGGAGGGCTGTATCTCGCAAGGCCTACAGATGACCTTGATGTTGGAAAGATCGGCTCCTATGCATTTGAGAATGAGAATGTAGCCATCAGCAACAGATTCCATAACAGATTCGTCGGCGCAGAGACATATGAATCCGCAGAAGACACGATATATGTCAATGAGAAGGTCAAGGGTGACGACATGGGAGCTCTTGTCATCAACGTCGGGGAAGTGGATCCTGAGAAGACCGTGGAAGTCAGTGTTCCTCATCTGGCGGACGGAAACTATTACGATGCACTTACGGGAAAGAAAGTGGTCGTATACAAGCAGAAGGCATATATCGACTTCGAGGCCAACGGTCTATGCGTGATGACCCGTTCCAAAGATCTCCATCCGGTGCTCTCCATTTCTGAAAAGGGAGGCTCCTTCGTTGGAGAAAAGGAGATAACCTTCGGGACATCAAACTGCGACAAGGCATATTACTGGTTCAATGACGATGAGGATTCAAAGAAGGAATTCACGGGAGAACAGAAGGTAGCCGTACATGAACATCTCAAGGATTCGGCGGCTAAGCTTTCCATCAGTCTCATAACAGGAAAGAACACGCTCCTAAGGACCTTTGAATTCCGTCAGCTTAAGCTGAAGGACGGAGGATTCAATGTATTGAACCTGAATCCAAAATATCTGAACGGAGACTTTGAGATATATATCTGGAGCTGGTCACCCGGAAAATGGAGCAAGGATTACAAGATAGAAGACGGTGTGCTCCTGTTTGATCCGAAAGGCGCAGAAGGCTTCCTGATCGGAGTATTCGAAAAGGGATATGTGATCGGAGATCCTTCGAAATGGGATTCCAATATATTGAAACAGAGCGGAGACATTAAGGGAGATACCCTTAAGGCAGGGTTCGTCGATATGACGGGATTTTAAGGAGTTATTATGTCCAGAAAACTGATCTGCATCGTTCTGGCCGTCCTGATGGTCCTGAGTATCCTCTCAGGATGCAAGAAGAACGAGGAAGGGCCTGATGATGAAAAGATAGAGATCCTTCCCGCAGGGGACGTGATCGACAAATACAAGAAGGACCCGGTGGACCATTCAAAAGAGCCTCTTGCACCGACAAAGATTCTGAGGCTCCATTACAGAAGGAATGACGATACCAATAATGACAGGGCTTCATATGTTCCCTGGAATATCTGGGCGTGGGACATGGACAACGGAGGAAACGGTGAGGCATATGAGTTCACCGGATATGATGATTACGGAGTCTATGTGGACCTTGATCTTAATGTGATCTCGGAAGGAAAGGGAACTCGTGAGGTCGGTTTCCTCGTCAGAACGGACAACTGGAACAAGGACCCTGACGGAGACAGATCCATAGAGATCGAGACAGAAACGCCGGGCGGGATACAGGAAGCTTTCCTTAGGACCGGAGAGTCCACCATATTCGATACAATGGACAATGCATGCAAATCAATAGTGAGTTATGCTCTCCTGAGGGATGAGAAGACCATCAGTGTCTATTTCAAGCCGATATCCAACTCGTTCAAGTCATATCTCCCGAGATTCGGGATCACGGTGAACGGTGTTGAGTACAAGAACTTTTCCATGGGAGAATATGATACTTCCCTGAACAAGGCGGATCTTACGCTCAAGGATCCGATCGATATCACCGATACCGTGAACGTGAGTTACAGATTTGATGACCAATGGACCAACGTGGTGGGTCTGATGCTCACGAACTACTATGATACCGATGAATTCAGAGAAAAATACAGCTATGACGGAGACGATCTCGGAGTTACCTTTGACAACGAGACCGCTCCGACAAAGACCATCTTCAAGGTATGGGCACCGACGAGCTCATCCATGGTGCTGAATATCTACGATACAGGCGATTATGAGCTCGACAAGACTCCGGTCTCCACATATGAGATGGAAAAGGGAGAAAAGGGAGTCTTCAGCTGTTCAGTGGATAAAGACCTTGACGGCTATTACTATACGTATACAGTCACCAACTCCAAGGGAACGAACGAAGTCGTGGACCCGTATGCAAAGAGTGCGGGAGTAAACGGCAGAAGAGGAATGATAGTCAACTTTACGAAACTGAACGAATCCCTGGAAGGATGGAATGAGGATTCATACCCGTTCAAGGGTAATAACGTTGACTCGGTGATCTATGAGATCCACGTCAGGGACATGACGATAAGCGAGACCAGCGGAGTGACCGAAAAGTACAGGGGCAGATTCATGGGACTTGCCGAAGAGGGGACCACATATTCTGAAGGCGGTGTGACCGTCTCCACCGGACTCGACCATCTTAAGGAGCTCGGGATCACACACGTGCAGATACAGCCCTTTTATGACTACAGCTCGGTCGATGAAAAACTTTCAGGGACCTCGGTCTCCTGGGACAACTATAACTGGGGATACGATCCTCTTAACTACAACGTTCTCGAGGGCAGCTATTCCACGGATCCGGGAGACGGATACGTAAGGATAAGGGAATTCAAGACCATGGTCATGAAGATGCATGAGGCAGGAATCTCTATAAACATGGACGTGGTCTACAACCATACCAGTGCTTCCGAGAACTCCAACTTCAATCTACTCGTTCCTTACTACTATTACAGGACGAGGGCCAACGGAGCCTTCTATAACGGCTCAGGATGCGGAAACGAGATAGCTTCCGAGAGGTACATGGTCAATAAGTTCATAAGGGAATCCTGCAAGTTCTGGACGGAGGAATACCACATGTCCGGATTCAGGTTCGACCTGATGGGGCTCATAGACAATCAGACCATGATAGACGTATATAAGGACTGCAGCCAGATCTATCCTGAGATAATGGTATATGGTGAGCCCTGGACAGGCGGTTCCTCAAAGCTCAAGGACGGAACTTCCGATACCAAGCTTTCAGAGCAGACAACTAAACAGGAGAGTCTCGCACAGTCGTATTTCTCAGGAAGCGGAGTCAAGGTCGGTGCTTTCAACGATATCATAAGGAACGCCATCAGAGGTGAGAACAATCCTTCGAAGGGTTTCGTACAGGGAGACAGTACCTGTGCATCAATTATCGGACTCGGCATAACGGGAGTGTTCTCCAGAGGAACAGTACCGGCATCTAAGATAGACCCGAACCTGGTGCTCAACTATGCTTCCTGCCATGACAACTACACTCTGTATGACCAGCTCATACAGACGATGAACGAAGACAGGCTCTCGAAGGCATACACTCAGGCAGACTCCATAGTCCTTCTCTCGGAAGGAGTGCCTTTCCTGCAGGAGGGTGAGGACTTCATGAGATCCAAGCTGGATACCAGGACAGGTAAATACGAGGGCAACTCATATAACGTCGGGGATCCGATAAACGTGGTGGATTATTCTCTTAAGATAGCTCATATGGATACCTTCCGGAAGATAAAGGAGCTCATAGCCCTGAGAAAGTCCGAGAAGGCGCTCAGGATGAGCACAAGGGATGAGATAGATTCCAAAGTCTCGGATATCGCATCTGAGAACGGAAACATCATATACACCGCTGATGATCTTCTCATAGTCCACAGTCTCAAGGGAACGACGGTGGAACTTGACGGAGAGTACGAGATCATCTATTCAAATCTAAGGGACACATACGGAAATGTAAGCGGAGAGATCAGTGTGTCCACGAACGAATCGGTGGTCCTTAGAAAGGTGAAATAAATGTTCAGACACGGGGAGTACAGTACAGAAGTGGATAAAGGACCGTTCATATTCACTCTTACGGGAATAGTGAGCTGTCTTGCCGTGATACTTGTCCTTCTCTTTACGGGGGATATGCCGGCACTGAAGATAATGGCTATAGTCTTTCTTCTGATACTGCTCCTGTCAGGAATATGGGTAATGATAGGACTCGTTCTGGACTATGCATACATAAAAGATGATACCCTCTACATGCACTATATCTTCAAGATGAGGAGCATAAAGACAGAGGATATCCAGAAACTCACGGTGGAAAACGGCATATATACCGTTTACGACAGGAAGGGCGAGGTGGCTGGAACCATGAACGCCATGCTTTCCGGGATCGATTCCGTGATAGGGGAACTGAACCACAGGAAGGTCAGTTTCGAATAAGATAAGGCAATACAGGTTTATTTAAATAAATAAAAATGGAGGCAGAATATGGCAAACTTAAAGCTTTCCCATATTTACAAGGTCTATGAGAACGGACACAAGGCTGTAAACGACTTTTCGATCGATATAGCCGACAGAGAATTCATAGTGTTCGTTGGTCCTTCCGGCTGCGGAAAGTCCACCACCCTGCGTATGGTCGCAGGTCTTGAGACTATCACCGCGGGCGATCTGTTCATCGGGGACACTCTGGTGAATGATATGGAGCCGAAGGACAGAGACATAGCAATGGTCTTCCAGAGCTATGCTTTGTATCCTCATATGACCGTTTATGAAAATATGGCGTTTGGTCTCAGGAACCGCAAGATGCCTGAGGAAGAAATCAAACAGCGCGTTCTGAAGGCTGCAAAGATGCTGGATATCGAGGAATACCTTGACCGTAAGCCGAAGGCAATGTCAGGTGGACAGAGACAGCGTGTCGCACTTGGCCGTGCTCTCGTACGTGATCCTAAAGTATTCCTGCTGGATGAACCGCTTTCGAACCTGGACGCAAAACTGCGTGCTCAGATGCGTACGGAGATCACTGAACTCCACAAGAACCTCAAGACGACGTTCATATACGTCACCCATGATCAGGTCGAGGCCATGACGATGGGTACCAGGATAGTCGTAATGAAGCTCGGATATGTGCAGCAGATCGATACTCCTATGAATCTCTATAATGAGCCGTACAATAAGTTCGTTGCAGGATTCATCGGATCTCCTCAGATGAACTTCTTCGATGTGAAACTGAAGAGAGAGGGAGACGACGTGGACGTCATCTTCGCTAACGGAGACAAGGTCACGATCCCCTATGAGAAAGTCTCTAAGATCCATGAGAAGTATCTGAACGGAGATACAACGGTCACATTCGGTATTCGTCCTGAACATCTTTCAGTGAACAAGGAAGGAAAGGGACTCGAGTTCGTTGTGACCAACGTGGAGAGACTCGGAAACGAGACCATCATCTACGGTAAAGTCGGAGACAAGGTCGAAGAATTCACCATGAAGGACGAAGGAAGGAACATCGTTCTCAAGGTCATAGACAGGGAGGACATCAACGTAGGCGATATCGCTTATGCTGAACCGAATCCTAGTAAGGTCCACTTCTTCGATGCTGAAACAGAAGTCACACTCATGACCAAGATCCCTGAATACAACACCATACACGCCGTACATGACGGAGATTATATGGATGTTCTGGGACACAGAGTGGAACTGCCTGAGACCTATAAGGGAGCTCTTGCAGATGCACACGATTTCGAGCTCGGACTTCCGCCGGCAGCTATCGTGCCCGGAAAGGATTTCAGCCTGAAGGTCGCCAAGACAGAGAAAGTCGATGACAAGAATCTGGCTTATCTCGTCAACGGAGACAAATATCTGTTTGCTCTCGTATCCGATGATGTGAAGGAAGGCGACGACTATCAGTTCGATATCCTGAACGAGAAAGTCAATCTCAGTGCCGACGGAAAGGAACTCCTTAAAGCCATCGGAGATCAGGAATCCTTCATGGGCAGATTCTCCAAGACAGAGAAGAAAGAGAATGGTGAAAGAGTGCTCCACTTCTTCTATGACATCGGAGATTATACCATCGAGGCAGCTCCCGAGCATGGATACAAGATCAACTCCATAGACGGTGACAACTGCTATAAATACACTTACAGATATGCAGTCGACCGCAAGAACATCCGCTTTGCAGGAGAGGGCGAAGAAGGCCTCAAGGGCGAAGTCCTGGAGATACTGGATTACGGCAACGTGCGTTTTGCAAAGATAAAGGCCAACGGTGAAGAGATCCTTGTCAATGTTGACAAGGGATTCGACGCCAAGGAAGTAAAACTTGCTTTTGACGCTAAGGACGTATCAGTTTATTCGACCAGGATCGATATGATGATCTGCTGAGATGACTGCTGAAGATAATAGACAGGACATAGAGATAGAGGCAAATTCGAAACCGAATCTGCTTAAAAGGATCGTTTCCGACGGATTCGACATCACTCTCCTGTTCATGGCATTCATGCTCCTCACATATATAGTGCTGGTGACACCGCTTGCAGATGTATATCACGGACATGCTGACAGATACAGGGAGATATTCGAGGAAACAAAGAAGGTGGCCGGGGATGATGAGGAAAAGCTCCGCGAGATGCTGATAGAGAACGAGGAATACAAGAACGAGTTCTTTGCGGCAAACCTCCACAGCTTTCTCCTGAAAGCACTGGCAGCCCTGATAGCCGAGCTGATACTGTTCCTTGCAGTACCGCTCATGAGCAGAACCAGGGCTACGCTCGGAAAGATGCTCACCGGACTGGTGGTGTTCAGTGAAAAACGCCAGAACCGCGCATCATGGTATCAGATCCTCGGAAAGTTCGTGTTCATATACATCATCGACAGTTTATCCCTTTATCTCTGGACAGGGATCTACACGTTCCTGCTGGTCCCGGTGATAAGGTTCATAGTGATGATGCTGAACAGGAAGGACAAGACGGTCCTTGACTATGTGACATCCACGATGGTGATCGAGAAGATGTCATATAGTCCCGCAAATTAAAAGGGAGATTTAAACATGAAAAGAATACTATGCATGCTTCTGGCTGTAATTATGGTATTTGCAGTTACCGCCGGATGCGGAAAGAAAGACAACAAGATAGTAGTCTGGGTCGGAGAGGAATCCGCAGAATTCTATCAGAAGGTATGTGATCAGTACGTAAAGGATAACCCGAGCTTCGGATACACCATCGAGGTTAAGGGAGTCGATACCGGTTCCGTCGCAGGAATCGTAACGAATGACCCGTCCGCTGCTGCTGATATCTTTACGACAGCTCATGACAATATCGGCAAACTGGCTGCTACACAGTGTGCTAAGCCTATCACCGATGAAGCACTTATAAATCAGGTGCTCGCAGACAACCCTGCCTCGTTCCAGAACGTTATCTATTCGACTCTGAACGACAAGAAGTATCTCTACGGCGTACCTTATATTTCACAGGCACTGTTCATGTATTACAACAAGGCTTATGTGACAGAAGAACAGGCAAAGAGCTTCGAGGGACTCAGGGAAGCTGCAAAGGCAGCAGGAATGAAGGCCATAACAGTTACCGGAGATGACGGATTCAACATGTCCTTCGCACTCCTGGCAACGAAAGCAGACGATCACTCCACTACAGTCAAGATATATGAAGGTGCGGAGGCTACATCAGGAGGATCCAAGGGAGAATCCAACTGCCAGGGCGATGATACTATTGCTATAATCAGATGGCTCCAGGATTTCAAGGAAGACGAGAACGGCTTCAAGTGGGCTTCTCCTGACGGCTGGGATGCAGACCTCAGGAACAAGGGATGCCTCGCAGTTATCGGAGGAACCTGGCACTACAATACAGCCAAGGCCGCTATCGGCGAGACCAACCTCGGAATCACTCTCATACCTACACTGACCCTTACCGAGAAGTCAGTTGAAGGACTCACCGGAGTAAAGGCAGGAGACGTATACAGAGGCGGAACCTTCGCAGACTGCAAGGTCTTCATGATCAACGCTACTTCAGACAACAAGAAATACAAGGCTGAGCAGGAGCTCGTGAAGTTCCTCTCCAGCAAGGAAGTTCAGAACCAGAGCTATCTTGAGTGCATGAACGTACCCGCATATGTCGGTGCGAGCGAATTCATCAAGAGCTGCTATGATGAGGGCAAAGTTACTGAGAGCGAATACAATCTTGCATGCACGCAGGTCGAGATGGCAGAATGGGGCATCCCGCAGCCATTCCTCACCGGAACACTGAATACATACTATTATTCAAAGAACGGCCCGCCAATCTTCCGTGCGATAATCGACAAGACTCCTTATCCTACGACAGGCGATCAGATCCTTACGGAGACAGAATCCCTCGAAGGCATCAGAAAGGGACTTTACCTCATAGAGTATATATGGATGCATGGAAACAATCCTAAGGAGTTCCCGTCCAGCTTACCGCAGAAGGCATGATCACCTTTCGAAAGATCAAATCGTTCGATAGTTTATTTTTTGGGAGGATAATATGGATTCTACATTAACCAGAGTTCCGAAAAATAAAAAGAGTATTTCTGATCTCTTTGCACCGATAGGCAAATGGTTCTCCAACTTCGGGAAGAGGTTTGCCGACGGTTCCATAGGGACCAAGCTTTCCCACTTTATTTTCGGAGCAGGAAACTTTTATCATAAGCAATACATCAAAGGTGCCCTGTTCCTGATACTGCAGGTGGCGATAATATGCTTCATGGTGTTCTGCCCGACCATAAACGGAACCCCATACGGATATAAGGCACTGGCAAATCTGTCTTTGAAAAACGTGTCCGAAGGTGGAGATTTCGATCCGATCACAGGAGAGTTCTCGGCAGGTTCCGACTGCAAGCTGATGATACTGTTCGGATTCGTTACCATCGCAGTGATAATCATCTATTTCATGCTGATGAAGATGAGCATCACTTCTTCCGTAAAGGCGGACATGGACGAGAAGATAGGCAAGAAGCCAAGCACGTTCCGTGAAGACGTGATGGAACTGTTCGACAGCAGATTCCACATCACGATGCTCACGCCTACCTGCATAGCAGCGTTGATATTCACCATACTGCCCACGATCTTCATGATAGCCCTGGCGTTTACCACATATAACTCCCAGGACATGAATGACAAGGGCACGAACCTGTTCCACTGGAACGGCATCGATAACTTCATAGCCGTATTCACCGGAGAAGGTTCCCTCGGAATGGAGATAAAGAACAGATTCCTGCCGGTCCTCGGATGGACATTCATCTGGGCCATATTCGCAACTCTGTCCTGCTATTTCGGAGGAATAATACTTGCACTTTTGATAAACAAAAAAGGACTTAAGGGAAAGAAGATATTCCGCACCGTGTTCATAATGACCATAGCCATCCCGCAGTTCATATCGCTGCTTGCAGTGAGGAACCTGCTCGGAGAATACGGGCCAGTAAATGGATTACTGCAGGATATCGGGGCTACCAGCGGACCTATCGGATTCCTGGGACTCCATCCGGGCGACAGCGAGGCTCTCGCCAAGGTCATGGTCATAATAGTGAACATGTGGGTCGGAATCCCGTATACGATGCTCATGACATCCGGTATCCTGATGAACATCCCTGCAGATCTCTATGAGGCTGCAAGAGTGGACGGAGCCTCCACCGTCAAGATGTTCTTCAAGATCACGCTTCCGTATGTCATATTCGTCACGACACCGTATCTGATATCCAGCTTCGTCGGCAACATAAACTCGTTCAACACGATATTCCTTCTGACCGGCGGAGGACCTGTGTATACAGGTTATCAGGCAGGCGGTACGGATCTTCTTGTAACCTGGCTTTACAAAGTCACGATCGATCAGGGATCGTATAACACCGGTGCTGTCATAGGTATCTTCACCTTCATCATCACCGCAACGATCACCCTGATCACATACCGCAGAAGTAAAGCATATAACGAGGAGGATACTTTCCAATGAGTAATACGAATAAGACCTCTAAAAAAGTCAGGAGTCAGTCGAGAGCGTATAAGACCAGTCTCGGGATCACATATATACTGCTCATCGTTATGGGTATCATATGGCTCGTCCCGCTACTCTGGATATTCCTTTCTGCTTTCCGCTGCGAGTATCAGCCTGACGGCACATTCATAGGAACGGTCACGAGCAACTTCTTCCCGAAGGCATACGGGTTCAAGAACTTTGCTGACCTGTTCACGGCAACATATTACGGTGTTCCGAACGCTTTCCCGAGATGGATGCTGAACACGCTCATTGTGGCTGTCATAGACTGCATCATCTCCACGTTCCTCGTTCTTTCAGTGGCGTACTGCATGTCCAAGCTGAAATTCAAGATGAGAAAACCGTTCATGAACATCTCGATGATAATCGGACTGTTCCCGGGATTCATGTCCATGATAGCGATCTACTTCCTGCTGAAGTCCATAGGGCTTACGGGAAACCCTGATCATCCCGGATATTCAATGGTGGGACTTGTCTTTGCCTACAGTGCTGGAGCAGGACTTGGTTTCCAGGTGGCTAAGGGATTCTTCGACGTCATTCCGAATGCACTCGTGGAATCTGCAAAGCTCGACGGATGCTCCAACTTCAAGATATTCATGAAGATAATCCTGCCTCTGGCAAAGCCGATAATCATCTATCAGGCTCTCATGAGCTTCACAGGACCATGGATGGACTTCATATTCGCAAAGGTCATCATAGGCGCCGATAACTCAGCCTTCTGGACAGTATCCGTAGGACTCTACTCGCTGCTGTTCGGTACACATCCTGATACGAACCTGTTCACACAGTTCGCCGCAGGATGCGTAATAGTGGCAATTCCTATCGTCACGCTGTTCATGTTCCTGCAGAAGTATTATGTGGAAGGTGTTACAGCAGGAGCAGTAAAAGGCTGATCTCCAAAGTCGCTTGACCGCATAGGAAACAAGAACCTTATAAGACCCTCTTTTCCGGATAAAACCGGAATAAGAGGGTCGTTTTCTTTTCCGGGGAACAGTGATATGTGGGTGTCAATACTCAAAAAAGGCAACACAAGATGAACTGCCTGTAAGTCCGTATTTTCGGACATATGCATTTATATAATGAAGATGTAAACCGAATAAAGGAGGCAGTTATCATGAACAGAAGTAAACAGAACACCCTGGAAATGGCAAAGATATTCGCTTATTCAACACTCGGAACAGGAGGCATTTTCATGATCATCTGGCTGCTCTGCCTTATAGCACCGATGGTATGAGATAAGGATATGGATAAATACCTGTACATTTTCAAACTGAGACGCCCAAGGACGCAGACCTTTCAGGGCATACAGATAGGAACACTTGAAGCATCATGTCAGGGAGATGCAGAGGACATGCTGGATCTCCTGATGGGAAAATACGGTTATGGAGGAGAGATAACCAAGCTGGACGGAAAGAACAGCAAATGGTTCATCGATGACGCCGGAAGGACCATAGCCGTGTGATTTTTAGGGCAGCCGGGGAACGTTTCTCCGGCTGCTCATGACTCTGCCCGCCTTTGTCTATACCCTTGATTTATTGTATAATATATGCTGAATAATTGTGAGGTGATGAACAGGTGGCAGGTTCAACAAAGAAAAAAACGAGCAATTCAAAGAACAGAAATACAAGGTCGGTCTCAAGAAAGAGTACCGCCAAAAACAGTAAACCGATAAAAGTGCTGGAGATAATGGGTATAGTACTGACTGCGCTGGGAATACTGACGGGAGCTTTCGTATATACTTCATCCACTGCGGTTTTTGCACAGCTCATAAGGAATATAGTATTCGGCATGTTCGGCATATTCGGTTATCTCATACCGATATTCCTTGTGGCATTCGGCTTCATCTATCTTTTCAGCGTAGGTATCAACAGCAGGAAGGCGGTTTTCTTTACCATCTGTTTCTGGCTGCTTGCTGCATTCGTGGAACTCTGCTCACCTAAGAAGTATGCACCTTCTGCCATCAATTACATAAACTATATAGTGCAGGCCTTCAATAACGGAACGGAGAAGATAGGAGGAGGAGTTATAGGAGCAATCCTCGGATATCCTCTCGAAGCACTCTTTTCAAAGGCCGGAGCGCTCATCATACTTGCTACCGCAATGCTGGTACTCATCGTCCTCATCACGAACTTCTCCATAAGGGACGGATTTGAGAAACTCTCCAATTCTGTCAGGAACATGCGTGAATCCGCAAGGAACGAGAGACTTGAAAGAGAGGCAAGAAAGCAGCAGTATATCGAAGAGCGGGTAGAAGATGAAGATGAGATCTATCAGAAGGCATTCAGTGATCAGGAGTATGCAAGGCCTTCTGAGAATGCGCGTCCAGGAGCAACTGAGATACTCGGTTCCCAGGAAGAGAAGAGAAGACCCTCTAAGAAGGATACTGCCATAGATCCGGACGTCATAATCGATCCGAGAGACCAGCAGGTCGGTCTCATGAGCAATGATATAGGAAAAGGGAAGAAGATACCTCAGACCGGTACCGGTGAGGTACAGGCTCAGCTGTTCAGGGATGATAAGAACAAGGCAAAACCTCAGGTCGACGGAAAGAAGAAACCTTTCTTTGCCAAGAAGAAATCGAATCATCTTGATATACAGACCAGCATAGAGGATGAGTACAACAAGCAGCTGGCTGAGGATTATTATGTGGATGATGAGGAGGAAGAACCGTATACCGGAGAATTCAACTTCTATTCCACGAACCATAAGAAAGAAGACATCAAGCCAAAGGAGAAGAAAGAGCCTGAGAAGACGGCTTATTTCACTCCGCCTCCAAGCGAGATGAAGGAAAAGGAGCCTATAGAGGAGCCGGAAGAAGAAAAAACGGATGAAAAAAAGGAAGAGAAGAAAGAACACAAGCCGTACATGCTTCCGTTCAGGATGGATCTTCTCGACAAGCCCGTCCAGAGCGACTACGGACGCAGAATGGAAAAGAGCAATCTAAGCAAGGCCAATCTTCTTGAAGAAGCGTTCCAGAATTTCCATATAGACGTCAAGATAAACAACATCGTAATAGGACCTTCAGTGACCCGTTATGAGCTTACTCCCGCACCAGGTGTCAAGATATCAAGGATAACCGCTCTTGCGAACGACATAGCTCTTTATCTGGCTGCACCGAGCGTCAGGATCGAAGCACCAATACCCGGAAAATCTGCTGTCGGAATAGAGGTACCGAATTCAGAGAGAATGGGTGTCAAGATAAGAGAACTCCTCGATACTCCGGAGTTCAAAAACAACAAGAGCAGTATCTTTTTCGGCCTTGGTAAGGATATCAACGGAAACAATGTTTACGGAGACCTCGCCAAGATGCCGCATCTTCTGATCGCAGGTACCACAGGTTCCGGAAAGAGCGTATGCATCAACTCAATTATTATGAGCATACTGTACAAATCCTCTCCTGAAGAAGTTAACATGCTCATGGTAGACCCGAAGGTAGTTGAGATGAAAAGGTTCAACGGAATACCTCATATGAAGACCAAGGTCGTCACTGATCCGAAGAAGGCCACCAGCATGCTCAACTACGTTGTGAATGAGATGCAGAAGAGGTATAAGATCTTCGCGGATACCAATGTCAAAGAGATAGATTCGTACAATAAATATATGCTCTCCCAGGGAGAAAAGATCATTCCGAAGCTGGTCGTCATAATAGATGAGCTTGCAGACCTCATGATGGCAAGCAAGCACGAAGTCGAAGATGCGATATGCAGAATAGCACAGCTGGGCCGAGCTGCAGGAATACACCTTGTCGTCGCCACACAGACACCTAGGGCCGACGTCCTTACGGGAATGATAAAGACCAATATCTCGTCAAGGATCGCTCTGACGGTCTCTTCAGGGCTCGATTCGAGGATCATACTGGATATGAACGGCGCTGAAGATCTTCTCGGAAACGGAGACATGCTGTTCATGCCGATAGGACAGTCGAAGCCTGTAAGACTTCAGGGATGCTACATCAGTGATGAGGAGAATGAAAGGGTCATAGACTTCCTGAAGAACAATACGGATGAGATGGAAAAGGATGAGGAACTCGAGAGACAGCTCATAGAGGGAGTAGAGCCTGCAGCCAGCATCTCAGAAGTCGGAGAAGAGCAGGATAAGAGTTCCTTCGATGATCCGCTGACCCAGAAGGCCATAGAACTGGCATTCGAATACGGAAACATCTCAAGCTCTATGATTATGAGAAGACTTAAGGTCGGGTATGCCCGTGCAGCAAGGATCGTGGATGAGATGGAGCTTAAGGAGATAGTACCTCCGGCTGACGGCAACAAGCCGAGGCCTCTGCAGATCACATATGATGAGTTCCAAAGGATGATAGGTAAAGATGAAGAGGAGTGATCATTTCATCGGAGCAATTTCTCTCGGATGCTCAAAAAACAGGGTGGACACGGAACTGATGCTCGGCCAGCTGGTGAAAGCCGGCTATAATCTGACACCAGATCCCGAGGAGGCAGATGTCATCCTGATCAATACCTGTGGCTTCATAGATGATGCAAAGCAGGAATCCATCGATACAATCCTGGAAATGGCACGTTACAAGGAGACCGGAAAACTGAAACTCCTTATCATCGCAGGGTGCCTTTCAGGCAGATACAGGGAAGAGGTCTCATCCAATTTCCCGGAAGTGGACGTGTTTCTCGGAGTTACTCCTCATGATGACATCGTCGAGATGGTGGACAGAGGCCTTGAAGGTGAGAGACTGGAACTCTATCATGAAGCAGTGATAGACGCCAGCTATCAGGAGAGGATACTTACGACTCCGGCCCATTATGCTTATGTCAAGATAGCCGAGGGATGCAATAACTTCTGTACGTACTGCGCGATCCCAAGGATAAGGGGAAGGCTTAAGAGCAGAACGGAAGAGGATATAATCTCCGAGGTCATGTGGCTTGCAGATATGGGTACGAAGGAGATCATCCTCGTAGCACAGGATACAAGCAAATACGGACTTGATCTTTATGGTGAACCCAGGATATGCAGTCTTCTTGAAAAACTGTCAGGAATTGACGGAATAGAGATGATAAGGCTTCTGTATTGCTATCCGGATGGAGTCACCGATGAACTGGTGAAGACCATTGTCGGACATGACAATATAGCCAATTATATAGACATTCCGGTACAGCATGTGGATGATGAGATCCTAAAGAGGATGAACCGCCATGATACCGGTAAGACCATATATGAAGCAGTAAGGCGTCTCAGAGACGCGAGTGATGATTTTATACTGAGGTCAACCGTAATAGTAGGATTCCCGGGAGAGACCGAAGAACAGTTTGAGCGGCTCCTGAAGGGGATAAACGATCTCAGGTTCGACAGGCTTGGGGCATTCAGATATTCGCAGGAGGACAATACGCCTGCAGCACTCATGCCGGATCAGATAGACGATGAGACGAAAGAGTACCGACTGGAGCAGGTCATGTTCACTCAGCAGAAGATCTCAAATGAGATGAATAAAAAACGTATCGGAAAAGTCTACAGAGTCCTGATAGAGGATTATGATGAGGAAGAAGACATATATTTCGGCAGGAGCTATGCCGAGACACCGGAAGTCGACGGACTAATAGTAATCCATTCGGACAGAGAACTCGAGACAGGGGAATATGTCTCAGTGAAGATCATCAGAGCAGATGATTACGAGATCACCGGCACTGTGATCGAATAATACAAAAAGGAACGAATAAAGAGTATAATCTTTGTGTAGCCATTTAAGGCGCAAGCCTTATCAATGAGAGGAGTTTTAGAGGACAATGAATAAAAATGTTCCGAATATCCTGACTATAGCAAGAATAGTGATGGTGCCTTTCATCATCCTTCTGTACTATCTTCAGATACCCTATTGGAATTATTATGCTGCAGTGATATTCATCATTGCTTCACTTACGGATATGCTCGACGGAATGATCGCCAGAAAATATGATCTGGTGTCCAATTTCGGAAAGCTGATGGATCCCATGGCAGACAAGGTACTTGTCATGGCGGCACTCATAATAATCCTGGATTGGGGAAAACTCGGAAAACTCGGGCCTCTGGTCGTCATCATACTTCTCGGGAGAGAGTTTTTGATCTCCAGTTTCAGGCTTATCGCAGCCAGCACAGGAGTGGTCATAGCTGCCGGCAGCATCGGCAAACTGAAGACTGTGGTACAGCTCGTTGGCATAAGCCTGGTATTTCTTGAGAACCCGATCTTCAGCATCTGGAATATCCCGATGGGAGAGATCCTCGTTTATCTGTCGACCATCCTTTCGATCTGGTCGTGCATTGAATACATAGCTAAGAACAAAGAATTGCTCAGAGGTTAAAAATGGCAAAGAAAGCAACAAAAGACGTAATAACTAAGAAGGACAATCTCATCGAGAAGGAAGAAGCACTCACCAATGCTCTTGAGCAGATAGAGAAGAAATACGGTAAGGGCTCCATTATGAAGCTTGGTTCCCATATCGAGAACATGGAGGTGTCTGTTATACCTACCGGATGCGTGGAACTGGACCTTGCCCTTGGAGTCGGAGGACTTCCGAGAGGAAGGATCATAGAGATGTTCGGACCTGAGTCTTCAGGAAAGACAACCCTTGCACTCCACGCTATCGCTGAAGCTCAGAAGATGGGAGGGGCTGCGGCATTCATAGATGTTGAGCATGCTCTCGATCCCGTCTATGCAAAGAAACTCGGAGTCGATATAGACAATCTCTTCGTGTCTCAGCCTGACGCGGGAGAACAGGCTCTTGAGATAATGGAAACTCTCACCAGAAGCGGAGCTCTCGATATCATAGTACTGGATTCAGTCGCAGCCCTCGTACCACAGGCAGAGATAGACGGAGAGATGGGAGATTCCCATATGGCAGCTCAGGCAAGGCTCATGTCTCAGGCAATGAGAAAACTGACTTCAGTCATCTCCAAATCCAGCACGGTCGCAATATTCATCAACCAGCTGAGAGAAAAGGTCGGCATCATGTTCGGAAATCCCGAGGTAACTCCTGGAGGAAGAGCACTGAAGTTCTATTCATCCGTCAGGATCGACATCAGAAGAGCCGATGCCATTAAAAAGGGCGATGAGGTCCTAGGTGCTAAGACGAAGCTCAAGGTAGTGAAGAACAAGGTGGCACCGCCCTTCAAGACCGCCGTATGCGAGATGTATTACGGAGAAGGCATTTCCAGAGCAGCAGGTATCGCAAACATCGCTACCGAAATGGGAATACTCGAGAAATCAGGCTCATGGTTCTCATATAACGGCGAAAGGATCGCACAGGGCAGGGACAACCTGAGAAAATACCTGAAGGACAATCCTGAAGTGATGGAAGAGCTTTACCAGAAGATAATGTCCTTTGACGGAGGGTTCGATATCTCTTCCGAGGATGACGGCGATTCTGCCGAGGAATGACACTTAGTAAAGGAGATAAGGCTATCCGGACGGATAGCCTTTTATACATATGAGCAAAAAGAGACTGGATTTACTGATGGTGGAAAAAGGGCTCGTTTCTTCAAGGGAAAGAGCGAGAGTTCTCATTCTTTCCGGAGAAGTGAGCGTTAACGGGGCTACTGTCAGAAAAGCAGGTGACAGTTTTCAGGAAGACGCAGAGATAGTGCTTAAGAAGGCGGACTGTCCTTATGTGAGCAGGGGAGGTCTTAAGCTTGAAAAGGCTATAAACGAATTCGGGATAGATCTCAGAGGACGGATATGCATGGACATAGGGGCTTCTACAGGTGGATTTACCGACTGCATGCTTATGAACGGTGCGGTGAAGGTATATGCCATAGATGTCGGTTACGGACAACTGGCATGGAAACTCCGCACAGATGAGAGAGTGGTAGTGATGGAAAGAGTCAATGCCAGGTATCTCACGAAAGACGATATCCCTGATGATCCGGATTTTGCATCGATCGATGTGTCGTTCATTTCTCTTAAACTCATAATCCCCGCGCTGAAAGGTCTCGGAGTAAAAGAAGTCGCTGCGCTTATCAAGCCACAGTTCGAGGCAGGCCGTGAAAAAGTAGGCAAAAAAGGCATAGTGCGGGAAAAGGAGACTCATATGGAAGTCCTCAGAGACATAACGGACAGTATTTTCGATATGGGATACTCCGTTGAAGGAGTCACTTTTTCACCAATTAAAGGACAGGACGGCAATATAGAGTTCCTGGGTCATTTCGTGCTTTCGGATGAGCCGGTCAGGCTTTCTGACGAGGCCATTCTTGATATAGTCAGCAGAGCTCACGAGCTCTGAAACTGCATAAATAAGCACATTTCAAATTGTTTTTCATATGAAAAATGCATAATTGCATATTCTTTAGTGGAAATGTATAATAATTTATGTTCACTTTTTCATAGGCTTATATGAAAAAAACAGAAGGCAAAGGCGGACGATTATGGCGATCAGGAGCATATCCATCTATACCAATCTTGAAAAGGATAAAGACCTTGAATTTACTAAAAAGGTCATGAATTCCGCTGAAGATAACGGAATGGAGTGTTTCTGTGATTCAGCAGTCGCGAAGAGACTGGGGATGCCTGAGGATAGATTTGCCGAGAACAACAGCGGAGATTGTCTGCTGGTGCTTGGCGGAGACGGGACCATGCTTGCTGCTGCAAGGAAATATGCGCCTACAGGAATATTTATTCTGGGAGTCAATCTTGGAAGGATCGGATTCCTTCTCGATGCAGACATCAGCTGTCTTGACGAAGCAATGAAAAAGCTCAAGTCAGGTGAATTCAAGGTCCAGGACAGGATGATGCTCAGGGTATCTGCAGGGAAGAATGGAGAAGAGACTTTTCTGGGATACTGTATGAACGAAGCTATCGTTTCCCAGAAGGTAAGACTCCGGATGATAGAGGTAGACGCAGAAGTGGACGGGAAGTCTGCACTCCAGTGCAGGTGTGACGGAATGATAGTTTCCACACCATCAGGCTCCACGGCATATTCTCTTTCTGCAGGAGGACCTATAATAGCTCCGACACTGGATGTTATCCTCTTAACGCCCATATGTCCCCATGCTTTATATGTAAGAGATTTCGTAGTCGGAGGAGAGTCTGACATAATTCTCTCCAATAAGACCAAAGGAAGCGTGACCACTGTTGTCCTTGACGGACAGGAGTATTTCGAGGTGGAAAGGTCTTCCGGCATACATATACAGAGGGCTGAGCATCCTGCAAGGTTCCTCCATATCTCCGACACGGATTTCTATACATTACTCAGAGAAAAAATATCAGAATGGAATTAAGGAGACATCAATGAAAAGCGATCGTCAGAGGGCGATTCTGGAAGTCATCTCTTCCAGAAACATCGAGACTCAGGAAGAACTGAGCGAGATATTGAGAAAAATGGGATTCAAGGTGACTCAGGCCACCATATCCAGAGACATAAAGGAACTGCACCTTATCAAGGTCCAGATCGAAAACGGAGTTTATAAGTATGCCGTGAATGAATCAAGCACTGTCCTTTATACAGAGAGGATGATAAGGGTGTTCAGAGAAGTTACGGTCTCCATCAATAACTCCGGCAATATCATAGTGGTCAATACCCTTTCCGGAAGCGGACCTGCCGCAGGAGAGGCTATCGATACATTCCAGTTCCCCGAGATCATCGGTACTCTTGCCGGCGACAATACCGTATTCATAGTTGTAGGAGAAGGAACAGAGCACCAGGTAATGACTAAGCTCAAGATGATGCTCGGCTGACAGGAGAGATAATGATCTCGCATCTTTTCATTAAGAACATCGCACTCATAACAGAACTAAGCATTGATCTAGAGAACGGATTCAACGTGCTTTCCGGCGAAACAGGAGCAGGAAAGTCCATCATAGTTGATTCCGTTAATCTTATTTTGGGCAAAAGAGCCGATAAGGATCTCATAAGGGCGGGACAGGAAACAGCCAGAGTTGAAGCGCTGATAGAGACAGGGAATAAGAAACTGTTGAAGGAATGCCTTGAGGCTTACGGAATAGAGGGTGATGAGCTTATCATCTCCAGAGAGCTCTCACAGAGCGGAAAGAACGTGTGCAGGATAAATGGACAGCTTTCCAGTTTGACGCAGTTAAGGGACATTGTATCGAGATTTATAGACATATGCGGCCAGAACGACAACATAATGCTGTTGGACGAAAAATATCATATGACCCTTGTGGATGAGTTCGGAGGAGAGGAGATCTCCCTTCTTAAGGAAAAGGCTGCAGAAGCCTATGAAGAATACCACCGGCTCAGCAGGGAGCTTAAGGAACTGCAGAAAGGCGTTGAAGACAAGGAAAGGCTCACTGATCTGTACAGATACCAGATTGATGAGATCTCCGGTGCGAATGTGAAGCCTGGAGAGGATGACGAACTGACTGAAGAACGGGACATGATGCTCAATGCGGAGAAGCTGGCAAAGCATCTGTATGAAGCAAAGGAGAACATATCCGGAAACAAGGGGACCCTTGAGACACTTTATGAAGCCCTTGAGAACATCAGGGAGATATCCGGTATAAACGACAGACTCAAGAAACTGGAGCAGGTCGTGAACGATGCTTATTATGAGATAGAGGATGCTTCATATGAATTGTCTGATATATCAGACAGGGTCACCTTCGATGAGAGAAGGCTTGACTGGATAGAGGACAGACTTCAGGAACTGAACCGACTGAAGAGAAAATACGGAGGATCCCTTGAGAAGGTCCTGGAGACTATGGAGGATCTCCAGTCTCAGCTGGATACACTGGATAACAGCGAATATGAGCTTCAGCAGCTCATAAAGAAGACTGATGCCTCAAGACAGGACATGGAGAAGGTATTCTCTGAACTCACTTCAAAAAGGAGAGAGTATTCCCGCAGATTCGAGAAGAGACTCATTGGCGAGCTTTCGGATCTCGGGATGAAGAATGCAGAACTGGTCACCCAGTATGAGAAGATCCCTTATTCCAAAGACGGATGGGACTACATATCGTTCATGATATCCGTAAACAGGGGAACTCCGCCGAGGAAGCTTTCGAGGATAGCTTCCGGAGGAGAACTTTCGAGGATAATGCTGGCCATAAAGAACATAGTGGCTGAGAACGAGAACATCGAGACTGTGATCTTCGATGAGATAGATACAGGTATCAGCGGAGTGATGGCAAGGGTGGTTGCGGAAAAGATCGCAAACATTTCAAGGAAGAGACAGGTCATTTGCGTGACGCATCTTCCCCAGATAGCATCCATGGGGGATACCAACTATGTGATCACCAAGAACGAGAAGGAGGAATTCGTTTCCACGTCCCTCACCAGACTTGACAGGGAGGGATTGCTAAGCGAGATAGCACGCCTCTCAGGAGGCATACAGAGCAGCAAGGCACGAGAACACGCAATAGAGCTTGTGGAGAATGCCGAAGCTGTGAAGAGAAACCTCGCATGAGTTTTCGGGGGTCAAATAGTATTTGCATACTTATAAGCCCTGTGTTATAATTTCAAACGTTGACAAATACGGAGGTCTAAGAAATGGAAGTCTTATCTTTAATAATAAAAATAGTTCTGTGCCTTATATCATTGTTTCTGGTCGTTGTGGTCCTTTTACAGGATAACGAGCAGAATAACACCGTCGGAGGCGGCGGAGTAAGCAAAAAGGCAAGAGGAACTTCCGCTTTTCTTGCTAAACTGACAAAGATAGCAGCCATTACTTTCATGGTACTTGCAGTTGCGCTTGTGGTCCTTCAGAGACTGAGCTGATCAAATTAAGCATGCACAGGCACTCGTAAGAGTGCCTTTTCTTATATGGAGAATATCTGTAATGAAGAGAGTTATTGTTAAGTCCGTATTTGATGCATTCGATTACGTGATGGCTCACTATTATCCCGCGGGACTTAAGGACCTTGCAGAGAAGAAGGATACCTATGCCGTGATCTCCATTCAGGATACCCATACAGGCGGATTCGGTTTCAAGTTCATGAAGAGTGAATGCTGCAAGGGGGTTCTGACCCTGTATTTCGACGATATAGTGAAGGAAATCGAAGGTGCAGTCCTTTTCAGCGAAGAACAGGCAGAAGAGATCATCTCATTCATAATCAGGAACAGGAATGTCGATACCCTTCTCATACACTGCTATGGAGGCCAGTCGAGGTCCAGAGCTGTTGGGGCTTTTGCTCTCAGGATGTTCGGGAAGGATGAAACAAGATATTTCGAGGACGGAGTCCCCAATTCCCGCGTATATGAGACTCTGTGCTGTAAATGGGAAGAAATGAAGGAAAGAAAACAGGATTGATGTAAATTACAATATGATCTTGAACTCCGGGCCGGTCCCGGAGTTTTTTCATTGCCGGAACCATGCAGTGGGATAATAAGGGAATCCGGCAATGACATAAATAACGCTTTAATGAATAAATAGTGTATTGTAAAATGAGAAATAGGAAAACCACTATATAAGGAGATCATAATGAGTATCGAAAGAAGTGCAGGGATACTTCTTCCAATCTCGTCCCTTCCGTCGAATTACGGCATAGGAACTCTTGGCAAAGAAGCATACAGATTTATTGATTTTCTGAAAGATGCAGGCCAGAAATACTGGCAGATATTGCCGATAGGCCCCACCAGTTATGGAGATTCTCCATATCAGAGCTTTTCAAGTTTTGCGGGAAATCCGTATTTCATAGACCTTGATGTCCTGATCGAGGAAGGTCTTCTCAAAAAAGAGGACGTCAGCGGACTTACAGTTTCCGATCCCCAGTTTGTCGATTACGAATACATCTATAACACAAGGTTCGATGTATTGAAAAAGGCTTACAGAAGGGGAAAGAAAATAAGGAAAAAGGAATTTGAGGCATTTTTGAAAGAGAATAGTGAATGGATAGGAGACTATTCTCTGTTCATGGCCATAAAGAATCACTATGATAACGTTTCCTGGATAGAGTGGCCGAGAAAGGCCATGAGGCTGAGAGACAAGGAGACCCTTGCCAGATTCAGACAGAAGCATGCTTCGCAGATAGAATTCTATGAGTTCATGCAGTATCTCTTCTTTGAACAGTATGAAAAGATGAGAGCTTATGCTCATGCGAACGGAGTGAAGATAATAGGAGATATTCCGATATATGTCTCGCTTGACTCTTCAGATGTGTGGGCAGACCCCGGAACTTTCCAGTTAGACGAAAATGGATATCCGACAGAGGTGGCAGGAGTTCCTCCGGATTACTTCAGTGAGGACGGTCAGCTATGGGGCAATCCACTTTATGACTGGGATCATCTGAAGAAGACCGGATACAAATTCTGGATCAACAGGATAGCTGCTGCAGCAAAGTGCTATGACGTCATAAGGATCGATCATTTCCGCGGTTTCCAGCAGTACTGGGCAGTTCCTTACGGAGACAAGACTGCAAGGAACGGAAGATGGGTGGACGGTCCTTCATATACTTTTGTTAAGGTGATAAGGGAATGGTTCAATGATGTGGACTTTATAGCTGAAGACCTTGGAGTCATTTCAGAAGATGTCAATGAGCTGTTGAGAAAATCCGGATTCCCGGGAATGAGAGTCCTGGAATTCGGAATGGATCCCAAGGGACCAAGCTACCATACTCCTCACAATCATGTGCCGAACTGTGTATGCTATATCTCTACACATGACAATTCACCCATCATGGGCTGGAAGGATAACGCCGATAAGGGCGATGTGAAGACTGCACGTAAGTATCTGGGTCTGAATCCGAAAGAGGGCTTCAATTTCGGCTTCATAAGGGCAGGAATGTCCAGCGTTGCCAATCTGTTCGTCTGTCAGATGCAGGACTATCTGGGACTTGGAGAAGATTGCAGGACCAATTCTCCGGGAACGATAGGTCTGAACTGGAAATGGAGACTCCTTGACGGACAGGCAGATGAAAAACTCAAAAAGAAGATAAGAGAGATGACAAGGCTTTACGGAAGGCTTTGATCCATCTTAAATAATGATAAAGGAGATATGAGATGCTTGAAGTAGGAACAAAGGCACCTTCGTTCAGTCTTCCTGACCAGAACGGAGTCATGCATACCCTTGAAGAATATAAGGGAAAGAAAGTGATACTGTATTTCTATCCGAAAGACAATACGTCCGGATGTACCAAGCAGGCATGCGCATTCGGTGACCTGTATCCTCAGTTCATGGAGAAGAATGCAGTCGTTCTCGGAGTCAGTAAGGACAGCGTGCAATCCCACAAGAAGTTCGAAGAGAAATACGGACTCCCGTTCACTCTTCTTTCCGATACGGAAAAAGAAGTGATCCAGGCATACGATGTCTGGAAGGAAAAGAAGAATTACGGAAAGGTATCATTCGGAGTAGTGAGATCCACATACCTCATAGATGAGGAAGGGATCATCATCAGGGCTCTCGGAAATGTAAAAGCCCAGGAGAACCCGGGACAGATGATGGATATACTTACAAGTTATTGATCACTATCATAGACAGAAGACCGGCCGCAGATGACTGCGGCCGGTTCTTGTTTATCCGATGTCTATATCAAGGGTGACGGATTTTTTAAAATCCGGGAATCGCTCATCGAGATCCCTTTTGATCTCTTCATAGATCTCATGCCTGTTCTTGAGATCGAAATCCAGGATGACGTCAAAGGACATCGTTTTTTCCTCAAGATCCGCATAGAAGCCATGTATCTGAAGCACGCCATCGTGTTGATTTACAGCATCATACACATCATGGCGCAGTTTCCTTATATCATTATCCGTTTCATTTATGGAATAGATGCCTATGCCTGTAAGAAGTATCCCGTGTTTTTCGATCACCTTGGTGGCTATTCTTCTCTCAAGCATGTCTATCTCATTTGCCGTGAGAGTATCGGAGACTTCAACGTGTACCGATCCGATGAATCTTTCGGGTCCGTAGTTATTGAGAATAAGATCATATGCTCCGCTTACGAGTTCATCTTCGCATATTGTCTTCTTGACTTCACGTATGAGTTCGCTGTCAACTCTCTTTCCAAGTATCTCATCCAGGGCCTCAAGTATCATTTCTATTCCGGTACGGATGATGAAGAGGGAGATTATGACTCCGACATATGCCTCAAGCCCTATCCCGAAGATGAGGTATACTACAGCACTCAGCAGCACTGAAGCGGAAATGATGGCATCCGTTAATGCATCAGATCCTGAAGCGACAAGAGCACCGGAATTATATTGTTCGCCTCTCTTCTTTACGAATGAACCGAGGATGATCTTGACTGCTATAGCTGCGACTACGACAATGAGATAAGCTGCGGAGTACTCAGGGACAACAGGGGAGATGATCTTCTTTATCGATTCGATCAGGGAAGTGATACCTGCATATATGACGAGTGCGGAAACAATAAGGGCACTGAGATACTCGATCCTTCCGTGACCGAGGGGGTGCTTCTTGTCAGGACCTCTGCTGGCAAGTTTTGTTCCGACTATGGTGACTATTGATGATATGGCGTCAGTCAGGTTGTTGACGGCGTCAAGGACAATAGCTATAGAGTTCGATATCAGTCCTATGGCCATCTTGAATATCACGAGGAATACGTTTGTGATAATTGCTATAATGCTTGTCTTGACGATCATCGAGCCTCTGTCTCTGGCGATCTGTTTTTCCATAAATATCTTCCTTTATCTTTTGATATCTCTATAATTATAACACTGTTCCGACATTCTTTCGGAAACAAAAAAGGCAGCCGGAAGCTGCCTTGATAATCATTATCCGTTCATGTCAGGTTTATGGTCCTGTAGAGCTTTTCTCTCAACTTGAACTTGTATACGAGTATAACGGAGAGAATGGCTCCGACGGCTGCCTGAAGTATCTGGAAGGGAAGTTTGATCATGGCTGTTTCCGGAGAAGCATATATGAACGCTCTTCCGAGGGTGTATCCGGTGATCATTATAAGCGCTCCTACCGTAACAGCGACTATGTGCGAGAGAAGAGGTCTGTCCCTGAACAGTTTTCTGACTATGAGAGAGATCACTACAGCCTGGATACCGTGTGTCACAAGGGAAACGAACATCGGGGTAGGATAGAAGAAGAAATCTCCGAGGAATGATCCGATACCTCCTATGATGAAACTTGCAAGAGGATCCATTATCAGAGCAGCTATGCATATCACAACATCGTTGAGATACAGGTGTCCGCCAGGGACAGGGATCCCGAAGGAACTCAAAACCACGACCATAGCAGTGAATAATCCGGTGAGTGTGATCCATATAGGACTGAATACTTTTATCTTTTCATTTTTCATAAGGTTGCCCTCCAATCCGTTTATTATCATTATACGAGAATCTGATCATATATAAATACCCAAAAAAGAACAAAAATATATGGTCAGTTTGCGGCTGACCATATGATTATAAAAATGACATTATATCTTTATGAAGATCAGAAAAGGAAAAATGATTCAAACCTTCGGGATGATTATCCATTTAAAGCCTCTTTCTTTTCTGTCCTGTGAATCTTTTCTTTAGCTAATCAGCAGATCACAGATCACATCATTTATTATCTCATGAAAATTGATGGAAAGCATGAGAGAACATGGGTGTTTGGGCAAGTCTGTTTCCATGAACCTGGTCGCATGCGTACGCTTTCATGGTGTTGACATACTTGAAGCTTCTCCATACAATTGACTTATATATAAAAGAGTCTCTGTAAGGTCTTGAGGCTCTTTTGATTTTAATGCAGGGCAGGAATGAGATGAACAAGAAAGTCCAGAAAACCATAATAGCCATTTCAGTACTTGCTATAGTCTTGATATTCGCATGGTTCCTTAAGGACATCCTTGTACCATATATCAGGCTGGAGATCAGAAATGACGTTGACGGGGCAAGAGAGCTTCTTGCATCAAAGGGCATATTCGGATGCCTTGCAATAGTCATTGTCGAGGCGCTCCAGATGCTGGTGGTTTTCATTCCGACCGAATTCATACAGATCTCAAGCAGTCTCAGCTATCCTTTCTATATCTCAATGCTCCTTTGTGAGCTCGGAGTATGCCTCGGAGCGACGATCATTTACATACTGGTACGCTTTTTCAGTTTCAGCAGCAGGGGCTCCGAGATGGGAGAGGCCAGGATAGATCAGGTGACTACGGGAAAGAAGAAGGAGCGCGGTACGATCCTTCTCATGTATATACTGTTCATAATGCCGGTGATATCTCTTGGTGCGATCTGCTATTACGGAAGCAGGAAGAAACTTCCATACGGAAAGTATATCCTCACTGTATTTACCGGAGTCATACCGGACATTATCAGTGCAAACCTGATAGGTTCTGCTACCACATATTTCATACTGAAGGATCTGCCGTTTCCGATTCTGATACTGTTGATAGTGCTGCTTGCTCTCATTCTGTTCACAGTGCTGTTCATAATACTGTATAAAGTGTATTTCAAGGAGGATGAGGGGACACCGGATTCTGCTTTGAATTCTTTCTTTTTCCGTCTGGTCCATCTGCTCCGCAGAGGAAAGCAGAAGCTTCACGTGGACGATGAGCTTATAAAGGACAGAAAAGCGCCTTATGTAGTGTTGTTCAATCACGACTCCTTTTTCGATTTCTATTACAGCCGTCAGCTCATTAAGAACAATAACCCGGCATACGTCATCAACAGGCATCTCATGTCACCATGGCCGCTGAGATCCCTCGGAGTCAAGGCTGGATTCATACCGAAACGCATGTTCTCCTTTGATATGACCACTCCCATGCAGATAATGAGGATGGTCAGAAACGGCTTCAGCGTAGTCATATTCCCGCAGGCAAGGCTTTCCATTACGGGACGTTCGTATCCTATCCTGGACAGAGGCGCAGCATTCTACAGGAAACTCAAGTGCGACCTTGTTATAGGAAGCATAAGAGGAGCCTTCTTTGCAAACCCGAAATGGCGCAAGAAGTTCTATAAGTCAGATATATACGTAAGGGCAGAGAAAGTCATCACAAAAGAAGAGATGACCTCAATGAGTGACGATGAACTTAACTCTTTAATTGAAGAGTCTCTCTATCATGATGCTTCGAAGGACATAGTCAACAAATATCTGCAGAAGGATAAGGCAGAAGGACTTGAGCAGGTTCTCTATCGCTGTGCTTTCTGCGGAGAGCTGTATACGACCAAGGGTATCGGAAACGATTTCATCTGCACTGCATGCGGAAAGACTCTCACGTTCGATGAGACATATCACTTTACGGAGGAACCCTATACTATCGGGAACTACTATGACATGATAGTGGGCCTTGAAAGGAAAGATATGGACAGCACGTGCCTGAAGGAGGACGTGGACACCGTCATCTTCAGTGAAAAAGGCAGGTACAGGACAAAGGAGAAGGGGACATGCACTCTGTCAAAAGAGGGCTTCACTTATTCTTCAGGGGATAATTCCTTCAGTGTAGGATTTGACAAACTCTCCGCACTGCCGTTCTCATGCGGCAAGGAATTCGAGACGTATAACGGAGACAGACTGTACTATTTCTATACAGTAAGGAACAAGGTGCAGGTCGTCCGCTGGGCACTTATGGCTGATCTGTTCAAGGAGAAAGCAGATGAACAAGAAAACTGATAAGAGGTCACTCGTAGATCTCTCCACAAAGACGTTCATACAGGTAGTAGCATTGTTGTTCGCACTCATGCTGGTGGCTATAATCCTGACATATGTTATACCAAAGGGTAGATTCAGGGTCGACGCCGACGGATGCATAGATTATCTGGCATATGAGGAGATAAAAGGAGCGGGAGGGATCCCTATCCATAAGGGGCTGCTGGCACCGGTACTCGTATTCTTCTCGGATAACGGACTGACGCTCATAATGCTCTCGTTATTCCTGCTTGTGATTTTTGCAGCATTCCAGGTCATGAATGATGTCGGAGGCATCAGAGTACTCATAGGAGCCGTATCCGAGCGTTTCAGCAGCAAGCGTATGCTTCTTCCTGCGATCATATCCTTCGTTTTCATGTGCTTCGGGGCATTCCTGGGACAGTTTGAAGAGATGCTCACGATGCTTCCCATAGTGACGGCACTGTGTGTGATGATAGGGTTCGATTCCTTTACTGGATTCCTTGTGAGCATCATAGCCTGCGGATTCGGTTTTGCCAGTGCCATAACGAATCCTTTCACAGTGCTTCTTGCATCGAGCATAATCGGTGCGAACCCCATGGAACATATCATCTTCAGGATAATCATATTCATAGCCATGTATCTGCTCCTTCTGGGATTCATATATCTGTACATCAGAAAGATCGGCAGGGATCCGTCGAAGAGCCTTACGATCGAGCATGACAGGAGCTTAAGAGCAGCAGGAGAGGAAAGTGCGGAGGAGAGCCTTGCACCTCAGGATGCAAAAAGGATCAGGCTTACATATACGGCATTTCTTCTCATCTGTCTTGCCATACTTATCACCTGTTCTGCAATGAGTTCATTAAGGGACTATACGGTAGTGATACTCATAGCATATTTCCTGATCTTCGGACCGATAGCGGGCATAGTTTCCGTAAGGGATCCGAAAAGAGTATTCTCTTCATTCCTGAAGGGAATAACAGGAGCACTCCCTACTATACTGTTCATTGCACTTGCCTCATCAGTAAAGTACATTTTCGATGAAGGGCAGATAATGCCTACTATCGTGAATCAGATAAACGGGATAGTGGAGGGCAAGGATCCTTATATGATAGCCCTTGTGCTGTATGCGATAATACTGGTCCTCGAGTTCTTCATATCTTCTTCTACTGCCAAGGCGATACTGGTGATGGGAATGCTAGCTGTCGTCAATGTAGGCCTCTCCAAGCAGATGCTAGTCCTCATCTATACATTTGCCGACGGATATACGAACGTGCTGTTTCCGACTTCTCCGGTGCTTCTGATAAGCCTTTCCATGATAAAGGTGGATTATTTCAAATGGGTGAAGAAGAGCCTGCCGCTGTTCGTGGGGACTCTTGCCCTGGTGATATTGTTCATGTTCATCGGAATAGTAACGGGATACTGAAAAAGTGAACTGAAAAAGCCCCTGTGAGTATAAAGACTCACAGGAGCTTTTTTATGTACGGATCTCTTTACTGACGTCCGGACAAAACAGCCTTATAGCCATCAGACTTGCTGCCGGTGATGACTATCTCATAAGTCCTGCAGAATTCCGCCATGAAGGAAACGGGTTCAAGAGGGATCATCAGTTCTTCAGGATAGATGTTCTCATAATTGGGCTCACAGTATTCAGTAACGACTGTAAATACTATAGTAAGCTCCACTGGATCAGTGACCTTTTCATGATCCTTCTTGCAGAAGGTCCAGTACAGGACATCATTATGTTTTATCATGGACTTGTCAGCGTTGGACATTCCGCCGCTTCCTTTCACTCCGTCCAGCTGGTGATCTATCACAAGGAGTCCTATGTCTTCTTTCAGATCAAGGCTGATCTTCAGCTGAATCTCGTCTTCCGTTGCCTTTGGGGCACCGTTTGAACAGCTGCAGCCTGTGATCATGATCGCGATCATTATTACGCATATTATGGATACAGCACGTTTTATGCTTATCATGTTTATTACCCCGAATATGGAACAGTTTATGTAATCTATATCAGCATTGCATATGCAGACCGTTTCCGTATATGGCTGATATAAAGAGCCCCTGTCAGAAACCGGTCTTCAGACCCGGGTCAAGGCAGGGGCATAAAGTGGTGGAGACGAGGGGAGTCGAACCCCTGTCCGAAAAACCTTCTCCCAGACTTTCTACAAGCTTAGCCGTAAATATGGTATTTCCCGTTCCCTGCACCTTTACGGCTGGAGAGGGAACGGTAGTCCCGGAAGTTCCATCATCCTCCTCGGAACAGCAGAGGAGATGTTTCCTGACTTTGGTTTGATGCCCGTCTTTGCCAAGTCAGTAAACAAAGAATCGGACAAGTCGCGTTAAGCGGCTACTGCAACGTTTTCGTTTGCGTTTATGTTTAATTGCCCGTTTTTATGCAGCCAGGCGCTGCAGCCTGCTTATCTGAAAGAACTGAATCCCGTCGAAACCAGAATACGTCCCCAATATCATTCAGTAGTCTTTATGTTCGTTGTCGCGCTGTATGGCCTTTTCCTTGAGGCTCTGGCGCTTGTCATAGAGCTTCTTGCCCTGAGCGAGCCCTATCTCCAGTTTGACCTTCCCGTTCTTGAAATAGATGGAAAGGGGGACAAGGGTGAGTCCCTTCTGTGTTGTCTGTCCGAACAGCCTGTTGATCTCCCTTTTATGCATCAGGAGCTTTCTGACCCTTAAAGGATCTTTGTTGAAGATATTGCCTTTCTCATAAGGCGATATGTGCATCTGATGGATGAACATCTCTCCGTTCGAGATCTGGGCATAGGAATCCCTCAGATTCACTTTTCCCTGCCGTATGGATTTGACTTCGGTACCGGCAAGAGCTATCCCGGCTTCATATCTGTCCAGGATGAAGTAATCATGAGTTGCCTTTCTGTTGTTTGCGATCAGTTTGATCCCTTCACTCATATCTTCAATGTCCTCCAGGATATAGATTCTATCCCTTGAAAGCTTATTTATCAATAAGGATCATCTGTAGAACAGGGAAACGAAGTCCCAGATGAGCCTGTTATTGTCTTCCTTCAGTTCTCCGCAGTCAATGACCCTCATGTGACGTAACATCCATGTGGAAAAACGTCTTGGCCCGTGTTTCGCCTCAGATCTCTTGTAACGTTCATTCAGTCTGTGATGATAGTAGATCTCACAGGCAAGAGAGCGGTCTCTTATGCATATGGAATGACCGAACATGGCCTCATATCTTTCTTTAAGAGACGTGGCGAGCTCCATTACGGCTTTCTTTCCGCCTTTTAGGATCAGGTCTTTCAGAGCCTTGTCATTGTCCACCCGTATCACTCCTTTATCGAAAGAGCAGGTGATCTCATCTTTTATCTCATTCAGATTCTCCACGATGCATGTCCTTTATCAGATGAAGGGAAGTACCTTTCCTCCGTCCCTGAGGAATCTTTCCTTTGCCTTCACGACTTCTCTGATGTGTTTTTCCACAGTTGTGCAGCAGCCTCCGACGGCACTTGCGCCTGAAACCATGTATCTGTACGCATATTCCTCGAAGGATACCGTATCGAAACTGCTATGTTTGGACCAGGTCTTTGTAAGAGGATCATATACCTCACCGCTGTTCGGATACACGCCGATGGGGAGCGAAGATACTTTTCGCAGATCCCTTATCAGGCTTGAGATGTATTCGGGCTTGGTACAGTTGATTCCAATCATCTGAAGGTTCGGGTGATCTTCCCTTAAAGCTTCAGCGCATTCTGTTATCTCGTTTCCTTCATTTATATGATGACCGTCCCTGCATGAGAAACTGATCCAGTAGGGAGCATTGAGCTTTTCTGCGATGTCTGCCATAATGAGGGCTTCCCTTAAAGAGGGGATGGTCTCCAGGAGAAGGATGTCAGGCCCGGCATTCCAGAGGAGCTCCATCCTGTGGAAATGGAAATCATACAGTTCTCCGTCAGTTATGGAATAATTGCCGCGGAACTCTGAACCGTCTGAAAGATACGCACCGTATGGGCCTATGCCCGCAAGACAGAGAGGCCAGATCCTGCCTCCATCCTTTCCTTCGCTTTCCCACCATTCATCTCTTGCTTCTCTGAAGACCTTTACGGAATTCACTATGATCTTCTCGGATTCTTCAAAGGAATATCCGTTGGCCATTAGGCCGGGAATGGTCGCCTGGTATGAACATGTTATACCGCAATCAGCTCCGGCTTTGAAGTAATCGATATGTACCTGCTTTACAAGTTCCGGGGTCTCGGCAAGTGCCTTCGCCGTCCATAGATTTGAATTCAGGCTGGCTCCCAGATGCTCAAGAGCAGTGGACATGGAACCGTCGATTATCATTATCCTTTCCTTTGATAGCACTTCGGCAATCCTGTTTGTCATATAAACTCCTCATTTCTGCAGATGCTATTATGATATAAAAAAGACACGCCCTTTTCAACGGGCGTGTCCTGTGAGTTCAGATCTGTCAGCTGAGCTTATTGAAGCAATCGTTCAATACGTCGATATTGGCTTTCAGAGTATCGTTGAGCTGCTGGTATAACTCATTGGTATCGGAGATGGTATTCTTTGCCGGATCATACCAGCTGAATCCGCCGTATTTGAAGAAGCTGCTGAAGTAGTCTCCTGACATCTTGAGTCCTTCATGGGCATATACCATCATGGTCAGGCATTCAAGGTCTGACTTGGAGCAGTTCTGGAGATACTTCGCTGTGATCTTGTTGTTGAGCACAAAATCCATCATTTCAAGCAGGCTGTCATCAGAGTAGTTCCTTGCCGGCAGGTTCTCCTGTCCGAGCTGAAGGGTCTTCTTTGTGAGGTCAATCCAGCGGAGCTGCTTTGCATTATCCTTGTCTTTGGTGATCTCATTGTATATGAGGGTCATCTCATTAGAGGATACAGACTGCTGCTTGGTGTTAGTGATAAAGCCTTCCTCGATGATTTTGTCGCTGAATTTGAACTTGAGTATCGTCTGGAAGCTCTCTCTGTCGGAGCTCTCCCCGAATATGGTCTCTATTACGCTCTTTGCATAATCGGTATGGAAACTGTAGAGCACCTGTGCTTCGCTCTCCATGAATCCGTTCGGATAGAGCTTGGATGCAAGCATTCCGTCACGGATGTAATAGCCTGCGGTAAGGACCTGGGAAACGATGCCGTATCTGTGCTGGATCTCATCGAGCCTGCAGATAAACGTACCTTCGGAACCTCCACTGAGGCTGGAAACGTAGCTCTCATCTATCTCTATGTTCTTTGAGTAATCCATCTTGATTATCATGACCTGCTGAGGATATTCCTTTCCGTTGTTGACGACAACGGTCTGGCACCACAGAAGGAGTGACGGAGACTTGTTATTAAAGGTCGTAAGCAGGTATTTGTCCAGAGTCACATGATTTATGGCTGTCTTTCCGGTGAAAGGATTGGCAAACTTGAAATATGCATTCTCATATTCCGCAAAGCCCACGACATAGTTAAGAGCTTTCAGGAGCAGTGCTTCTGTATTCTTGTATGCATCTGATCTGATCGTATCGGCAGGAACAACGGGCATCACAGGCTCAGAACTCTTCGGTTCGGAAGAATAGGGCTCTGATGAGACCGGTTCGCTTGAAGGTGTCGGTACCGGAGCAGATGACGGCTCAGGCTCAGATGAACTCTGGGGTACAGGAGGTATCTGAGATGACTTGTTAAAGATGGCATTATACATGCAAGACGAGAGCATGAGGCTTATAACGAGCACCATTGCCACTATGGTCAATAATCTTTTCTTCATAACATACTCCTAAAAACAGTATTTTCTATATTATATTACAAATTCAAAAAAGTGTAACCGATTATGTTTATATGGAAAAAGAGGAAGATTCCTCCGCGAACCATCTTTCCGGCTCAGACAGTTTCCTGGATCTCAGGGTCACAAGCGATATCTTTGATGACAGACTCTCATCATTCAAAAGGATCAGAAAGAGACCGTCAGTCTCAGGACCGTCAAGAGCGGACATCGGGACTATTGCAGCTCCTATGCCTTTCCTGGCCATGGAGAGAGCTGTGCCCGCAGTATCGCATTTCAGAACTATCCTGGAGCGTATGCCCTTGGCTTTAAAGAAGTTCTGAAGTATGTTCTCCCATCTTCTGTATACTATGAGGGGACAGGAAGAAAGTATCTCATCCGGAGAGAGACTGCTCAAGTGATCAAGTGCAATGCACAGCTCCTCGCTCTTGATCTCCCTTACTTCCAGACCTTCGTCATTGAACGGAGTCCTTATGACCGCCATGTCGAGAGTCCTTGCATGGAGCATCTCAACAAGGGAGTAGGTATTAGATTCGGTTATCTCGATGGTGATCTGAGGAAACCTTTCGGAGAATTCACTTAGCCATCCTGAGACCATATCCCTTGAAAGGGACGAAACCATCCCTATACGGAGAGTGCCCCTGCTTCCTTCACCGAGGGAACTGATCTCCTCCCGGACGGAATCGAACATATTCACTAGGACCTGGGCCCGTTCATACAGGGTTTTGCCTGCATCCGTAAGGACGATCTTACGGGGACCCCTGTCGAAAAGCCTTACACCAAGCTCCTCCTCCAGGCTCTGCATGGAAGATGAAAGGGGAGGCTGTGACACATGGAGGGAACGGGCTGCTGAGGAGATGTTTCCTTCCTCCACAACGGCTATGTAATATCTCAGCTGACGGATGTCCATGATTTCTCCTTATATATGAAAAGAATATATATACCATATTAAACAGATATTTTTGATATATCTGTATAAATGATAATATATGAGTAAAGAACTATCAACCGGAGGGATCTATGAAAAAGATCGGCCGTTTTTTCAAAGGATACGTTAGAGAAAGCATAGCAGGTCCGTTCTTCAAACTTCTTGAAGCGACTTTCGAGCTGCTGGTGCCTCTCGTGATGGCATCCATAATCGACAAGGGGATAGCTGAAGGGGACAGACCGTACGTGATATGGCACGGGCTTCTGATGATAGCCCTCGGAGTCATAGGCTTTGCCTGCACCCTGAGCGCTCAGTATTTCTCAGCAAAGGCTGCAGTGGGCTTCTCTTCCAAACTGAAGGAGAGCGTGTTCAGCCACATCCAGACACTGTCTTTCACGGAGCTTGATGAGATCGGTTCTTCCACTCTCATAACGAGGCTCACGAGCGATATCAACCAGATCCAGTCCGGTCTCAATCTGACTCTGAGGCTGTTTTTGAGATCTCCGTTCATAGTGTTCGGTGCCATGATAATGGCCTTTACGATAAACGTGAAGGAGGCCCTCATATTTGCAGTCACCATACCTCTTCTTTCCGTAGTGGTGTTCGGGATAATGCTCATAACGATGCCTCTGTACAAGAAGGTCCAGGGAAAGCTTGACAGAGTGCTCCTGCTTACGAGGGAGAACCTCGACGGAGCGAGGGTCTTAAGGGCATTCAACAAGGAAGAAGATGAACTTGCAAAATTCGATTCAGAGCACGGAGAACTCACCAGACTCCAGCAGTTCGTGGGCAGGATATCCGCCCTCATGAATCCTATCACGTATGCAATAATCAATCTTGCGACCCTGCTCCTGATAAGGAACGGCGGAAACTATGTCTTCAACGGGGAGATCACACAGGGAGAACTCATAGCTCTCGTAAACTACATGAGCCAGATCCTGATAGAGCTCATAAAGCTTGCAAACCTCATAATCACGATGACAAAGTCCATGGCATGCCTTAACAGGGTAATGGCAGTCCTTGAGATCGAACCGTCCATGGAGTCGGGCGACAGGACATTTGAAGAGACAGGGGAAGGAAACGATACAGCCGTGTCCTTTAATGACGTGTCCTTAAGATACCGCTCTGCAGGAGCAGAATCTCTTGAGCACGTGAGTTTCGAAGCACGTAAAGGCGAGACGATAGGCATAATCGGAGGCACAGGCTCAGGAAAGACTTCCCTCGTGAACATGATCCCGAGGTTCTATGATGCAACGGAAGGGACCGTAAGTGTCAACGGAGAGGACGTCAGGAAGCTGGATCTCAAAGAGCTGAGAAAGAGGATAGGGATAGTGCTCCAGAGAGCCGTGCTCTTCAAGGGAACGATCAGGGACAATCTCAGATGGGGCAAGGAAGACGCCACAGAAGAGGAGATGGAAGAGGCCCTTAAGACCGCACAGGCATATGACTTCGTGATGGAGAAGGAGAAAGGCCTCGATACCGAGATCACACAGGGAGCCACGAACCTGTCAGGAGGACAGAGGCAGAGGCTTACTATAGCAAGGGCCCTCATAAGGAAACCGGAGATACTGATACTGGACGACAGCGCATCGGCTCTCGACTTTGCAACTGATGCAAGGCTCAGGGAGGCGATAAGGAACATGCCTTCAGGTCCCACCGTATTCATAGTTTCTCAGAGGACGAGCTCCATAGCCCATGCCGACAGGATAATAGTGCTGGATGACGGAAAGGTCTCCGGAATAGGCACGCATGAAGAGCTCCTGAGAGACAATGACGTATATCAGGAGATCTACTATTCACAGTTCCCGAAGGAGGATATGGCATATGAAGGATAAGCGCACCATATCAAGAGTCCTCAGATACATAAAGAGATACTGGGTGCTCATAGTCTGTTCGATATTCTTTGCAGCAGGGACGGTGGCCCTCACGCTTTATGTGCCGGTGGTGACAGGAGATGCTGTCGACCTCATAGTGGGAAAGGGCAACGTGGATTTCACTCATCTTATTAAGCTCCTCATACGGCTCGTGATAGTCATACTCGTTACTTCCCTGATGCAGTGGATAATGAACAGCTGCAATAACAGGATAGTGTACAACGTGGTAAAGGATATAAGGGTGGACGCTTTCCACAAACTTGGAAAACTGCCGTTCAGATATATGGACTCAAGGCCGCACGGAGAGGTAGTGAGCAGGATAATCGCTGACGTGGATCAGTTCTCCGACGGGCTTATAATGGGATTCACCCAGTTCTTCACGGGAGCCATCACTATATTAGGGACCCTGGCGTTCATGTTCTCCATAAACTTCTGGATCGCTCTAGTGGTAGTGATATTGACTCCTCTCTCGCTCTTTATAGCAAACTTCATAGCAAAGAGGACATACGACCTGTTCAGGGAGCAGTCTGAGACGAGAGCGGAACAGACGAGCCTCATAGACGAGATGATAGGTAACCAGAGGGTCGTAAAGGCTTACGGAAGGGAACAGGATAACGTGGACAGGTTCAACGAGATAAACGGGAGACTTGAGAAGACGAGTCTCAAGGCAACGTTTTTCTCCTCTCTGGTGAATCCTGCAACAAGGTTCGTCAACAGCACGATATATGCCGTGGTCGGCATCGTGGGAGCACTTACAGCCATCACGGGAGGGATGAGCGTGGGACAGCTCTCGAGCTTCCTCTCTTACTCGAGCCAGTATACGAAACCTTTTAATGAGATATCCGGAGTCATTACAGAGCTCCAGAATGCACTTGCATGTGCGGGAAGAGTGTTTGAGCTCATAGACGAACAGGAGGAGGTCTCCGATGAGGATGCTCCGGAAGTAATTGAAGAGTTCGACGGGAAAGTGGAACTTAACGACGTATATTTCTCATATTCGGAATACAAGCCCCTGATAACCGGATTTGATCTCAAGGTCGAGCCCGGGCAGAGGGTAGCCATAGTAGGTCCTACGGGATGCGGAAAGACGACCCTCATAAACCTGCTCATGAGGTTCTATGATGTGAACAAGGGGAGCATCTCGGTATCGGGAAAGGATATCAGAGATCTAAAGAGAAAGAACCTCCGCAGCGGATACGGGATGGTGCTCCAGGATACATGGCTGCAGTCAGGGACAGTGAGGGAAAACATCAGGATGGGAAAGCCTGATGCCACTGATGAAGAGATAATAGAGGCCGCGAAGGCTGCCCATTCCCACAGCTTCATAATGAGACTTAAGGACGGATACGACACCCTCATCGGAGAAGACGGAGGAAACCTGTCTCAGGGACAGAAACAGCTCTTATGCATTACAAGGGTCATGCTGTGTCTGCCGCCGATGCTGATACTGGATGAGGCTACAAGCTCCATAGACACGAGGACCGAGATCAGGATACAGAAGGCATTTGCGCTCATGATGAAGGGCAGAACAAGCTTCATAGTGGCCCACAGGCTCTCGACCATAAGGTCCGCCGATGTGATACTCGTCATGAAGGATGGAAACATAATAGAGAAGGGCAATCACGCTTCACTTATGGCTCAGGGCGGTTTCTACAGCGAGCTCTACAACAGTCAGTTCAAGCAGTGATCAATGTCTGCCATTGAAAGCACGGGGTCATGGATCCCGTGTTTTTCTTTTCCGGCAATATCCCGTATGTCCCGGTGATGGTATCATTTAAGTATGGATTTCAGGTCAGGAGGCAGTTATGTTCGAGAATATATACAGGTATCAGAGATTTGAAGACTTTAAGATTACACTGCAGGAGATCGCAAGAGCATTTCCTGAACTTGTAAGGCTGGAAACGATTGGAACGTCCTTCAGGGGAAGGGAGGTCTTCCTAGTAAAGGTCACGGACTTCAGTAAAGGCATGGAAGAAGACAAGAACGCGTTCTATGCCGATGCCTGCACCCATGCAGAGGAATTCTCGGGATGCAATGCTCTTCTTAGTCTTATAAAGCAGCTGGCAGAAGACTTTGAAAAGGATGAGAAAATAAGGGACCTTCTTTCACATACCGTCTTCTATCTCATTCCGAGGCTCAACCCGGACGGTATAGAGTTTGCTATGGAAGGACATCCCTGGTGCGGTAACGGAAGGTATCTTCCGGCCGAATCGCAGCCACTGGATGGCTTCTACTGGGAGGATCTCGATGATAACGGGATAATAGCAAACATGAGAATTGAGGATCCCGACGGGGAATGGAAGATCTCCGAGAAGGAACCAAGACTCATGACATTAAGAAGTCCGGGAGAGCACGGAGGAAAGTACTACAGGCTCTACCCCGAAGGAAGGATAAGGGGAAAGGTCGAGGGAGCACCCCTTCCTAAGCCGCGGGACGGAAACCTCAACAGGAACTATCCTTCGCTATGGACTCCTGAGGGCATGCAGTACGGAGCAGGAGACCTGCCTCTTTCGGAGCCCGAGACGAGAGCTGTCGCTGATTTCATGGTAACTCATAAGAACATAGCCATGGTACTTTCCCTTCATACGAACGCGGGAGTGATACTGAGACCTTTCGGACATCAGTCGGATTCGCATTACAAGGGAAGAGACCTTCACATTTTCGAGGAACTCGGAAAGATGGGGACCGAGATACTGGATTATCCCGTAGTTTCGGTCTTCGAGGAATTTACTCCCGAATCGGAAGCTGTAAGGGGAGGGACCTTAACCGACTGGACATATTTCACTAAAGGGATCCCGAGTCTTGTCATAGAGCAGTGGAACGTAGGAAAGGAATCTGACTGCGGTATCACGTCTCCATATCCGCCCGATTATCTAGGAGAGGATGCGGAGATAAGGGTGCTCAGATGGGCTGAAGAGCATCTTAAAGACAGGGCATACGTTGACTGGAAGGAATACGATCATCCGGAACTCGGAAAGGTGGAGATCGGAGGCTTCAACCGCATAAGAGTCTTCAGGAATCCCCCCGAAGATTATCTGAAGGATCTTTCAGACAGGACCGCCAGGTATGCGATCAGACTGGCATCGTGCCTGCCGGAACTGGAGATAAGGGATGTAAAGGTCAGAAACATAGAGGGAAGCATACACAAGATCGAGGCAGTAATAAGAAACAGGGGATATCTTCCGACATATCTCTCTTCACAGTCAAGGGAAGTCGGAGACTGCGAGGACCTGAAGGTGTCCCTGGATGGAGACTGTGAGATCATCTGTGCTACTGATGAGAAAACGATACCACATCTTGAGGGCAGGTTCGGAAGAGAATCAGAATGGTCACAGTGGATATTCCCGTGGGAACCGAATGAGAAAAAGGTCGAATGGGTCATAAGGTCAGCATCCGATAACATGCTTACTCTGACCATAGGGAACAGCAGATGCGGTTTCACAAGAAAAGAGATACACATAGAATAAAAGATTAATGAAAAGACCGCTCATTTTTTTTAAGTGAGCGGTCTTTTTAGTGTATTCAGTTTTCTTTTGAAAGAATAACGGAATAGTTCTGCATATGGTTTTCGCTGTCGAGCGTCAGGGATAAGGACAGCGGATATATGTCTTCAGTATGAGTTTTCCTGTCATAGTAGAGCCCCCTCACATACATTTCATCAATATAATAGAGAGTCTCCCTTGAGGAAGGATCCTTAAGGCTTATCTCTTCAAATTTATAGAATACCATCTGTCCGCCGGTAGTATTCTGGACATAGTTATATATGCCTGTCTCCAGCAGGAGAGTATCATCCACGTAAACGGCAAAGGTATTTCCCTTTACCATAACGGAAACACTCATCCCGGAAACGGAACCTTTCCACGTACCATCAAGTATTATGTTTTCGATCTCATCTTTATAGCTCTTCTTACCTGAACATGAGGAAATTGCCAATAAAAGTGCAATAAGGATGAGGATGATCGATCTGTATCTCATGAAACACCTTACCTTTATTTCAATATATCGTGCAGGGAAAATACAGTCAATACGGGGAGAATCGGGCAGGAGATAACAGATGTTTTTGATTTATATGCTTTGATTATGACACAGCAGGTTTTTGTTGTTGATTTTCCGACTGTAATCGTATAATATAATACAGGCGACTGGGTGTGGCGCAGCTTGGTAGCGTGCTTGAATGGGGTTCAAGAGGTCGCAAGTTCAAATCTTGTCACCCAGACCAATTATTAATAGACAAAAGTCCCTGATATAAAAGTAAAAATCAGGGATTTTTCTTTTACCCGTTTTTTCGTTTTATATCAGCAAATATCATAAATAAAGGGCTTTTTCGGATAAAAACTGGTATTTTATAGGTATTTATTTTGATCTCAGCAAAACAGACTGAGCAGAAAGAGAAATGGGCCTTTTCGTCTGTAACATGATATGATTATTCCGAAAAGTTCTTTTACGGAGGGAGAGTTATGGATTTCGGCAGAGTAAGGTCCGGACTTGAGAGAAGAGGATTTAATGTATATATCGCATCCGATAAGGAGGAAGCAAGGACCATCGTCATGTATGAGCTCCTGAAAGGTGTCAGGACTCTTGGCAAAGGAGGGAGCAATACCTTAAAGGAGACCGGAATCTGGGATGAGCTCGTAAGAAAGGATGCCCTCGAAGGAGATGACAGGATAGAGCTCTTTGCAACAACGCTATATAAGATGAAGGGGCTCGACCCGGATATAGCACTTAAGAAGGGAAAGACGGCAGACGCATATATCTGCTCTGCAAATGCCATCTCCGAAGACGGGACAATATTCAATATAGACGGGATAGGGAACAGGGTCGGAAGCATCATCTACGGTCCCGACAAGGTGATAATGGTAGTAGGGAGAAACAAGATTTATCCCGATGCCGAGACTGCCTGGCAGCAGCTAAAGAACGTGACATGCGTCAGGCATGCTAAGAGGAACGAAGCAGGGACTCCGTGTACAGTGCTTGACAGATGCACGATGTGCATATCACCCAAAATGGAATGCAAGGTGACATCCGTACTCAGTTATGCACTGCCCGGAAGGGAATATCATATAGTGCTCGTGGACGAGGTGTTGGGATACTGATGCATGAAGAAAAATCCCCGGGGCCGGCTTGATTCGACCGTGCTCCGGGGATTCTTTTTTACTTAACTGTTACGAACAGAGATCATTCAGGCTTCATAGAATGCCTTTGCCACTGCAACGGGATCCTCTGCTTCCTTGATGGCTCTTCCCACTATTATGTGATACGGATTAACCTTCTTGATAGCTTCGATGTTTTCTGTCTTGATAGCTCCCGAAAGGACCAGCTTTGCATTGAAGTTGCACTCGGAGATCTCTTTGAACATCTCTTCAAGCCTCTCCGTGGTCTTTGCCTGTCCGTCTCTTGAGTCATCGCCTGAAAGGTGTGCACACACATAGTCAGGTCCGAGTCTGTTGATCATATCCACGACTTCTTTGTAGTCCGGAACTGCAACGAGATCTACGAAGCATTCCTTTCCTGTTTCCCTGCATGCCCTTATGGTCTCTGCGATGGTCTTTTCCTTAGCTCTTGCGCATACGGTTATGATGTCAGCTCCTGCTTCGAGGCAGGGAAGACCCACCTTATATCCGGAGTCCATGATCTTGATATCAGCCAGTATCTTCTTCTCAGGGAACTCGTTCTTGAACTCTCTGATAGCCATGTGGCCGTATCTTGCGATGAATTCCTCTCCGAGCTCGATTATCTCGATGTAATCCCTTATCTGCTCCGCGAGATGGAGCCCCTGTGCCAGTGTGATGCAGTCTACTGCAAACTGTACTCTCATTTCTTATCCTCCCTAATTACTAAATCTTTATCAAAAAGGCCAAAGACCTTTAAGTGACCGTGACACTTTTCATCGAAGTGTGTTTCTCTGTATTTATATTATAAACCTTAAACGGAACAGAGTAACGGTCGGAAGAGACCTATCCTGTATGGTTCATTGGAAAAAAGGTTTGGAACAAGTATAATGGTTATGGCCGTGTATTGGAGGGGCATACTTCTGTTTTTTTGGAGATTCTGCACCTCATCCTACGGCTAAAGTACTCCTGCCGTGTAATAGGGAAGCTTACTTCTGTTCTTGTCAACGTCAGTTTCCCATCTACGGCAGGGGTATCACCTGTTTTCTTTTGGCAGGATCTCGTCTGCAAAAAGAAAATTAGCATGAAAAGGAAAGACAGATGATAGATGTAAACGAAGTGCCGGGAAATGACATCATGTTCAGGGTCGAGAAGGCTGCTCTTCTGAACTTCCAGGGGATGTATATACCTAAGGCAAGGACCGCAAAGCCCGTAAAGTATACAGACAGTGAACTCGTTACGATAATAAAAAAACTGGAAGGTTTCGGTTTTACTCCGTCGAGATCCCTTGCAGAGGAACTGAAGGAAGGGGACAGGACAGTCACTTTTCCGTACCTCATGGCATTCTTCTCGGTACTTGAGAGATTCCACAAGGGAAAGGACTACATGGTCTTCTATAAGGGCTTCCCGGAAGAAGTCATGAGGATGAGTGAAGACGAACTGTATTTCAACGCCATTCTTCACTATCTCTTCGGATATGCTCCTGAAAGCGATACCATGGTGGAAAAGGTGAGCCGCCAGAGACTGTATAAGACCTACAGAACCAATCTGACAGAGCTCGATATAGTCGAGTATTCCGGACTCTGCAGGAAAGTGAAGACGCTTCTGAATTCCAACGTTACTCTGTCAGAGTCGGATCTTCAGTCCCTTGAGGACCTGCTGTTTGTCCTGAATGAGGATGATATAAGGAACATTCTGGACAGTTCAGAGATAAAGATGAAGGAAACTCTGATCCATATAGCTCCTGCTCTCATAAAAAGGAACATCACGGTGAAGTTCTCCACTGTCACTGACGTCCTGAGGCTCATTGCCCATCTTTCAGGAGAAAGACTGGATTCCAGGCATATACAGTTCAGAAAGTTCAGCAGGACTGAGCTCAGGTATCTGTACACACTGATAGAAGAGACTGCCGAGAGATACGGGACTATAGGGGATGACGAAGCCGTATACGCTTATCCCGTACTCGACGATATTCTGAGATATGAGAAACCATGGAAGAGGTTCTTCACTCTGACATCACAGAAAGTCAACTGGAACAGCTTCGAGAGGACTAAAAGGCTTAAGACTTTTCTGTTCAACTCCTCTTCGACGGGATATGTCACATTCACGGGAAAACTCAACGATCTCTTTCTGAAGGCAAGGAACACCTCGGGAGAGGATAAGATCGCCGCGATAAAGGGATACATCTCTCTTTGTTCGAAGGCAGTCACGGGACAGGGATATTTCATAAGGAATCTGGTTTCACTGATCAACAGCCTCAACAGTCAGGATGAGGAGGCTTTCTCTCTTCTCATGGATATGCTGAAAAAGATATGCAGGGTAGGCGCCGTGAACAGAAGGGTGCTGATACAGCTCTATGTCAGGTTAAGGAACATAGGCCTCAAGGATGATCCGTTCGATATACCAAGAGTGGTGAATGCAAAGGGGACCTATGTCGAGATCAGGGAGACCTATGCCACGGGAGACGCTGCAAGACAGTTGTATGCCTCAAGAGCAGCTGACACGCTCCTTAACGGGCTGAAGCTCTCATATATGGTGAGCTCCGACAAGGACCCTTTAAAGAAATACCTTTCCATGTTCAGATCGGATGGCATAACAGACAATGCAGAAATGCTGGACAAGCTGGACAGTCTTATCCTCTCCACATCAGAAAGGGACAGCAATGTCAATATTTCAAAGGATGCCATGGGGAACATATCCGTACTCACCAGAGGCTCATATATGGAACTGGATATGAAAAAGAACGATGTCATCAGACTCTTCATAGCATGGAAGAACCTTGGAGAGGAAAGGATAGACATAGACCTCTCCGCAGTCGTCTTCGACAGTGATTTCAGAAAGGTGGGAAGCGTGTACTACGGGGACCTCAAGGGATATGAAAGTATAGTCCATTCAGGAGATATAGTAGACGCACCTGAGGGAGCCACGGAATATATCGACATCAGAGATCCGGACAGGATGAAGCAGCTCGGACACAGATATGTGCTCGTCACAGTCAATTCCTTCACTCAACAGACGTTCAAGGAGCTCTCAAAGCTGGAACACTGCAATTTCGGATTCATGAAGATCCCTCTGGAACAGTCCAATGAACAGCTGTATTTTCAGGATTCAGTGATCAACGGATTCTCCCTCAATACAGATACGAATAATGTGAGCACACTTCTTTTCGATCTTTTTGAGGGAAGGATGTACATCATTGATGCCTCCCTTAGGTCTGTCTCTTTACTGAGAAACAATATCGAGAATCTCTCTTCCATGGGAGAGGTGCTGAGGTTTATGATTAAAGGGTACCATATGACATGGAAGGATGCCCTGATGCTGCACATGACGGAGGAGGAGGTCTCACATACGGATCTCTCCCTGGCCAGCCTCTCGCAGATGCAGGGGCTCCTCATATAAGAACGGATGGAGAATGATATGGAAATAGATATCTTTCAGAAGGATAAGGACAGGATGTGGGACAGGCTCACAATACTTTATATCGTAGTACTGATCCTCATAAAGATATTCATGCTGGACATAATGTACGTGGACGGAGAATCCATGCTTCCGACGTATAAGGAAGGACAGATAGTGGGATTGAATAAGACTGCCTACTGGCTTACAGAACCAAAGGTCGGAGACGTCGTGATCGCAAGGTCTTTAAGCTCAAACAAGATCGTCATAAAGAGACTTGCGGGAGTGCCCGGAACCACCATAACTCTTCGAACCGGGCAGGAATACACCCTTAAGGAGAACGAGTATTTTCTGAGAGGGGACAACAGGGCCATCTCTCTTGACAGCGATACCTACGGTCCCATTACGAGGGACAGGATACTTGGCATCGTGATCCCCCAGAGGGAGAACATGAACAAACTGTATATCGATATGCCGTAGGGATACGGGATATATGGAAAGGAGACTCGATCTGAGCCTCCTCTTTTATTATCTTTCTCAATTAATATGTGACACCTTCAGGATGACAGAGAATGATCTTTACGTCTCCCTCTGCCTTCAGGTCCTTTATGTCGTAAGGGAAGAATATCTCGTCAGCCTGTTTGATATCCATCTCTCCGCCCTCATAAGTGAGTTTTCCTTCTCCCTTGAGGACTATGCCCACCTGGGGGAAACCGGTATCTCTTAATAGTGCTGTTCCGTTTACGGTGAGTTCAGTGAATGAGAAATACGTGGTGTGGTCAGGACCTATGACTATCGTCTCATTTCCCCAGTCTCCGCTCCTTAGGACCTTCTTCTGGGATTTCCATCTCCTTAAGTTCTCTTCATAAGAGCAGCCGTCATAAACATATGCACCGAGAAGCCTCTCATCATAGAGAGCCTGAGCCTCTTCGGACATGTCGGGGAACTTGATGTTCCATTCCTTTGCTATTGCTTCCATCGGCAGTGCGCCAAGGGTGATATCGCTTGGCTCCTGTACCTCGATTACGAAGCAGCCTTCTCCGAGAGCATGAGGTACGCCTCCGCCTATGAAGTATGATTCTCCGACCTTGACTTCTATCCTGTGACAGAGATTCTCGAGGGCCTTGAGATCGGCTTTACGGTAGTATTCCTCGAACACCTCTCTCGTGACGCCTTCCTTGAAGCCGAGGAGTATATATGCCGGTTCCTTCGTGTCATCTCTGGTACCGATGACGTACCAGCTCTCTTCCTTTCCGTAAGGGCTGTTCCACATCTTCTTTGCCCATGGTCTGGTGGGATGACACTGCAACCCGTACTGGAACCATGCATCGAGATATTTGATGAGCATTCCCAGACCCGTTCCGTTGACGGCCATGTGCTTTTCTCCGAGGATCTTTTCAGGAGCTTCCTCTATGGCTTCAAAAAGGAACTTCCTTTCACCGTTCGGAAGAATGACTTCGCTGCATCCGTAATTCGGCTTGTCAGCAGGAGGATTGCCCACTCTGGTGACTGAACCGATCCAGGCTTCAGAACCCGATCTGTCATCCACAGGAGGGAAAATGCCTCTGAATTTGTCTATTTCACGGCCACCACGGCCTCTTATCCTGTTCTGGACTAGTCTCCAGGGCTGGTTGTACATATCTTGTTCCTCCCTAATAGTATTTATCTACATAATTAATTATATATCAAAAAACTTTGAGTAACAGCATGCTTCGGACCCTTTTCCAAAAGGATCCTTTCTGATATAATGAACAATAATCAGGCGCAGAAGCGTCATTAAAATGTCACGAAGACATGGAAATACGGAATTGTATTTTTCATGTCTTTTTTTTGGAGGTCAGGGAATTGAAGACATTATATCTGGATCTTGGGATGGGAGCTGCAGGGGATATGCTCACTGCTGCTCTGCTGGAGCTGTTTGAGAACAGGGAGGAAGTGCTTGCTGAACTCAATTCCTTCGGGATCCCGGAGACCGTATACAGAGCCGATGCGGTACAGAAATCGGGGATAACGGGAACTCACATGAGAGTGATCCTTAACGGTGAAGAGGAACAGCCTTATGAAGACGGGCATCATCACCATGATCACGATCACACAGAGGAAGAACATCATCACCATCACGATCACGGAGAAGAACACCATGATCATGATCACGGCCATGATCACGGGGAGCATCATCACCATGATCATGATCATGCAGAGGAACACCATCACGGACATCATCATGCCCATGTTTCAGACATAAGGAGCATGATCGAAAGCCTGTCTCTTCCCGAACAGGTGAAGGAAGATGCTATAAACGTATACAGGCTCATAGCTGAGGCTGAAGGAAAGGTCCACGGAAAGGAGATGGATGAGATCCATTTCCATGAAGTTGGGACCAGGGACGCGGTCGCCGATGTATGTGCCGTCTGTTATCTGATGAGGAAACTCAGCCCTGACAGGGTCATAGCCTCTCCGATACATGTGGGAAAGGGGACCGTGAGATGTGCTCACGGGATACTTCCGGTCCCGGCACCTGCTACTGCGCTGATACTCGAGGGCGTTCCAATCTATTCAAGAGAAGAGATATCAGGAGAGCTCTGCACTCCTACGGGAGCTGCTCTGGTCAAGTACTTTACAGACGAGTACTCTCCTATGCCTGTCATAGTGCCGGAAAAGATCGGCTATGGATTCGGAACGAAAGATTTCCCCATTCTCAATGCCGTTAGGACGGTCCTTGGGTCTGAGGAGGATAAGGCAGAGAGCATATATGAGCTTGATTTCAATATTGACGACATGACGGGAGAAGAAATAGGGGCCATGACGGACGCACTCTTTATCGTAGGAGCGAGAGAGGTATTCGTAACACCTGTCTATATGAAGAAGAACAGACCCGGGAACCTCATAACCGTGCTCGTCAGTGATGACAGAAAGGATGAGCTCGTAAGGGCCATCTTCACGAACAGCACGACCATAGGGATCAGGGAAACGGAAAAGAAGCGTTACGTCCTTAAAAGGGATATAATTGAAAAAGACACTGCCCTTGGTACCGTAAGGTTCAAGAGCTCAAAGGGCTTTGGAGTTGAGAAGACAAAACCGGAATTCGACGATCTGCTTGAGATATCAAAAAAGACGGGAAGACCGGTTACTGAAATAAGAAAGATGATAGGAGAAGGAAATGAGTAAAACAAAAAAAATCGTACTTGCTGCACTGTTTCTTGCAATAGGACTGCTGCTTCCGTTCGTTACGGGACAGATACCTACGATCGGAAAGATGCTTTCCCCGATGCACATACCCGTGATACTTGCGGGATTCATACTGGGACCGGCATACGGTGCAGCCATAGGTTTCATATGCCCTCTTTTAAGGGCAGTGCTCTTCGGGATGCCTGCGCTGTTCCCCGATGCCGTGGGAATGGCTTTTGAGCTCCTGACATACGGATTCGTGAGCGGATCGGTGTTCAGGGCTCTGAAGAAAAAGAAAGGGAACAGACTGCTGAGGATATACATCACCCTTATTATCACCTTGCTGGCAGGAAGGATAGTGTGGGGAATAGTGAGATACATCATTGCACTTCTCTTCAATCTGGAGTTCCCGTTCAAGGCTTTCCTTTCCGGAGCGTTCCTGTTCGCTTGGCCGGGCATAATAGTGCATCTGATACTCATTCCGGTCATTCTGGAAGCTCTATACGGCTCAAAGCTGGTGAAGGAAGAATAACCGAACATTATACGGGATTGTGCCCGAATCATTCGCGGAATGTGTTGACAGGGCCTTCCCTGGTTTATAGAATCTATGTGTAGCTTTCGTGACTGACGGATAATCATGGAGCACCATGGAGGAGCGAAAGCATTTATGTCGACCGTCTGGGCACTTCTTAACGGAGTGCCCTTATTTTTTTGAGGAGGATCTATTGATGGACGTTTACAAGACTTATCAGCCAAGCGAGCTGCTTCAGGACAACCCGTATCCCGGCAGGGGAATAATGGTAGGAAAATCCAAGTGCGGAAGATTCGCAATGATCGCCTATTTCATAATGGGCAGGAGCGATAACAGCCGTAACCGCATCTTTGAGGAGAAAGAGAACGGCGAAGTAATAATCTATCCGTTTGATGCTTCCAAGGTTCAGAATCCTTCACTCATCATTTATTCTCCGATCAAGAAGTGCGGGAACTCCGTTATAGTCACCAACGGAAATCAGACCGATACGATAGAGGAATTCCTGAAAGAGGGAAAGAGCTTCGAAGATGCTCTTGATACCAGAGAGTTCGAACCGGACGGCCCCGCATGGACTCCAAGGATCAGCAGCATACTCAACTTCGCTGACGGGGATTTCACATACAAGATGAGCATACTGAAGAGCGGAGACCTTAAGGGTAGCCAGTGCTTCAGGTATACCTACAGCTACAGCCCGATAGCAGGACTCGGACACTTCATCCACACCTACAATACCGACGGAGATCCGATCCCGACTTTCACCGGAGAGCCGAGAAGGATAGAGGTCACCTGCGTTATGGATACATGGACAAATGAGATATGGAACAGCCTGAACGAGGCAAACAAGGTCTCTTTATGCACGATGAAGATAGATCTTGAGACTCTGGAGACAGAGACCAGGATCATAAACAAGAACAACTGAACAGGATACGATATACGAAAGGGAAATGAAATGAAAGAATTTGAACTCAAATACGGATGCAACCCGAACCAGAAGCCAGCAAGGATATTCATGAAGAACGGAGAAGACCTCCCGATAGAGATAGTCAACGGAAGACCGGGATTCATCAACTTCCTCGATGCCTTCAACAGCTGGCAGCTCGTCAAGGAATTAAAGGACATCCTCGGAATGCCTGCAGCTACATCTTTCAAGCATGTAAGCCCCACTTCTGCAGCACTTGCCATCCCGATGAACAAGGAACTCAAGCAGGCCTGCTTCGTGGAGAACATAAAGGGACTCGATGATTCCGCAATAGGTACCGCATATGCAAGAGCAAGGGGAACCGACAGGATGAGCTCCTTCGGAGACTGGATCGCCCTCAGCGAGCCCTGCGATGAGGTGACTGCAAGGCTCATCAGAAGAGAAGTATCGGACGGAATAATCGCTCCTGACTATACCCCCAAGGCTCTTGAGATCCTCAAAAAGAAGAAGAACGGCGGATACAACGTCGTAAAGATAGACAAGGATTATGTTCCGGAGCCGATGGAGCAGAAGCAGGTTTTCGGTATCACCTTCGAGCAGCTGAGAAACGACTTCAGGATCGACAGAGATCTTCTTAAGAACGTCGTGACAGCCAACAAGGATATGCCCGAATCTGCCATAAGGGACCTCATCGTTTCCCTCATAACCCTCAAATACACTCAGTCCAACTCCGTCTGCTATGCAGTCGACGGTCAGGCTATAGGCGTCGGTGCAGGCCAGCAGTCCAGGATTCACTGCACAAGGCTTGCAGGAGACAAGGCTGATTACTGGCACTTGAGACAGCATGAGAAGGTCCTCTCTCTCCCGTTCAAGGAAGACGTAGGAAGGCCTGAAAGAGACAATGCGATTGACATGTATCTCGGAAAGCACGGAAAGGACCTCTCCAAGGACGGCGTCTGGGAGCAGTTCTTCACCAGGAGACCTGAAGAATTCACCCAGGAAGAGAAGGACGCGTATCTGTCCTCCCTTACCGGAGTATCCCTTGGAAGCGATGCCTTCTTCCCGTTCGGCGACAATATCGAGAGAGGAAGAGAGAGCGGAGTCAGCTACGTTGCAGAGCCCGGCGGATCAGTGAGAGACGATGACGTCATCGCTACCTGCGATAAATATGGTATCGTAATGGCATTCACCGGAATGAGGCTCTTCCATCACTGATATGGAGATACCTTTCATCCTGAAGTGGGGAATACCGCTGCTGCTGATAGCCTGCGTGGCGGGCACCGTTGCAGTACTGATATATGCCGTGAGATTTCACATGGCAAATAAAAAGGAATGAGAACAGGATCCCGTCTCAGAAGAGACGGGATCATTTGAAAAAAGTATGTCATTCAGGCAGTTCAATGCCTGAGTACAGATATTTGAAAAAGGAAGGAGTATGAACGATGTTATTAAAGAACGGTATGCTGCATGACGCAGTGAACAGAGAACCATATAAGGCAGATATCCTTATAGAGAACGGAAAGATCTCAAAGATCGCGCCTGAGATCAGCGCCGAATGCGAAGTTATAGATCTTAAGGGGCTCAACGTATATCCGGGCTTCGTGGAGGCTCACTGCCATCTCGGGCTTGACGGATACGGCATCGGATTCGAAGGTGCCGACTATAATGAGCCGGGAGATATCTGCACGCCTCATCTGAGGTCCATAGACAGCTTCAATCCCATGGATCCCACGATAAACCAGGCAGCAAAGGCAGGCGTTACTACGGTCGCTACCGGACAGGGAAGCGCAAATGCGATAGGAGGGACATGGATAGCGGTAAAGACACACGGTATATGTGTGGATGACATGATAATCAAGGATCCGATCGCCATGAAATGCGCTCTCGGAGAGAATCCAAAGAGAGTCTACAGGGACAAGGGAAACTTTGCAAGGATGTCCACTGCTTCAGTGATCAGGAACATGATATTCAAGGCAAAACAGTACATGGAGAAGAAGAAAGCTGCCGAGGGAGATATCAATAAGGAGCCTGCATTCGACTTCAAGTGTGAGGCAATGATCCCTGTCCTCAAGAAGGAGATCCCTTTAAAGATTCATGCCCATCAGGCAAACGACATCCTTACAGCCATCAGACTGGCAAAGGAATTCGACCTTAACATCACGATAGATCACTGCACTGAAGGACATCTCATAGCCGACAAGCTTGCTGAGTGTGATTATCCGCTCTCTGTTGGGCCGACCCTTACTCACGCTTCCAAGTTCGAGCTTCAGAACAAGTCATGGACGACCCCCGGCATCCTCGCAAAGAAGGGCTGCATGGTCTCTATAGTGACTGACTCGCCCGTGATCCCGCAGCAGTATCTGCCTCTCTGTGCAGGCCTTGCCGTTAAAGCGGGAATGGACAGCTTCGATGCACTGAAGGCCATCACCATAAACCCGGCTAAGCAGGTAGGTATCGATGACAGAGTGGGATCTATTGAAGTGGGAAAGGATGCAGACATAGCAGTATATGAAGGAGATCCGATGGTATCCGATTCTGTCTGCAGGATGGTATTCATAAACGGAGAGAAGATCTGCTAAAGGTCACATTCCGTCACTGACACAGGCTAAAGCCGGTCAGGGTATAAAAAAGCCCCGTTTCCAGAGGAGACGGGGCATTTCATGTACTATGGATCATTCATTCTCTTCGGGCCTGTTCTTGATCTCCTGCTTATCTGAAAGCTTCAGGAATATGAATCCGAGCAGGAAGAATATGGACAGAGTAGCAACTGCGATATTGATAGTACCGCCTGCGAGTTTTACCCATGCTATGACTGCGGAACCGAGGAAGGATGCGCCTTTGGAGAATATGTCATATATACCGAAATACTCTCCCGAGTTCTCCGGAGGGATTATCTTGGAATAATAGCTCCTGGAGAGGGACTGTATTGATCCCTGGAAGCATCCGACTCCGAATGCGAGGATACCGAAATCAATGAGTGTATGGAGAGTGAGGGCATAGAGACAGACTGCAAAATAACCGAATATGCATACGACTATCAGTGTGACAGTGCGGAATTTTTTGGACAGCCTTGCAAATACGAGAGAGCCTGCCCATGCCACCACCTGGGTAGCAAGCAGGAACACCACCTGTCCTACTGTAGGAAGACCGAGGTCAGTTCCTATGTTGATGCAGTTATCGATTATCGTGCCTACACCGTCGATATAGAGGAAGAATCCGATGAGGAAGAAGAGGACCTTCTTGTCTTCAACGGCGATCTTCTTAAGAGTAGCGAATATCTTGGCAAATACCTTGCCGACTCCGGTTTTATCGCGCTCGACGTAATAGATCTGTTTGTAGTTCTTGATGAGCGGAATGGTCACGAGGAACCACCAGATACCTGTAACGGTGAAACCTATTATCTTTCCTATCTCAGGACTGAACAGCTGAAGTTTCTCTCCGAGTCCTCCTCCGAGGATATATGCAACGAGGGCAACGAGGAAAGGAATGCAGCTTCCGATATATCCCCAAGCGAATCCGTAGGATGAGACCTCGTCCATTCTCTCTTCATTAGTGACGTCGTTCAGCATCGAATCATAGAACGTGAGTGAGGCTGAATAGAATATCTTGGCCAGCACGTAGATGATGAGGAATGCTACCCAGCTCGTTGCAAAGCCGTTGATTATGCACCCCACGACGCCAAGAGCAACTGCAGTGGTGAAGAATATCTTCTTCATGTCCTTTCTGTCGGCTATGGCTCCGCATATTGGCCCCAGAAGGGCTACAATGACAGTTACTATTGCCACGGCTATTGAATAATATGCCGTTGCCTGGTCTCCGTTGATCTGCCCCGGAGCCGTTCCTATGGCAAGCTCCTTGAACCAGATCGGAATGAGAGAACATGCGAGCATCGTAAATGCACTGTTGCCGACATCGTAGAGCACCCAGGCTCTCTCTGTCTTTGTCAGATTCCTAAACATAAATTTCCCCCTAAACCGTATAATTTGCTTCCTCTTCAAGTGAGAGGATAGGTATATCCTGATAATCCGGCCATTTCTCGAAATCATGGTCGAAGTAATCACATAGTCTTTCGCTCCTGCCTTCGAAGTAGTCGATGAGGTCACTGAAAAGGACAGGGAAGAGATCAAGAGCCTTTCTCTTTAATTTGTCGAGTCTGAGATTGGAGTCCATGCATCTGTCTGAAGGAACCTCCGGTAGAGGAAGATCCCTGAGATCCTGACTCACTCCGGCAATGTTCATTGCAGTTTTGAGGAACCACCTTTTGAAGCGGGTCCTGGTACTGAGAAGCCTGATGACGGACCGCTGACCTTTTATTGCCTTGAATATGATCCTTTCATCGAAAGGGAAAAAACGGGAAATGACAGCAGCATTTAAACGGGTCGGTCTAAGACTCTCGGCCCTGTCGACTCTGTTCGGATCAAGTCCGGAAAGCTCCATAAGGTGTCTGTCATATTCGGATTCAACCCTATTGTGTGTGACTTCCGAGACCTCCGCCTTCCTGTCCACATATCCGTGGGCAGTGGAGTCGAAAGCAAAATGCGTGAGAAAACCCAGGATATAGGCCATCATGGCCTCCTTATCCTCATGGGATTCATATACTTTCTTTGCGTTCTCAAAGAAATCCCTTGCAGGGGTGAAATGCATGCGCCTTCCGTAGCTGACCACTTCGTTTTTTTTCAGGGCATCATAATAGAAAAGGATATCGGGCCCGTGAACGCCCGTATCATAAAGGCTGCGGTATTTTTCCGCGATCTCTCTGTATTTTTCAGGAAGTAGATAGAGCACTTCACTTCCGAATATGTAATGAGCATATGTAGTAGGCATACTTTAATTATAGATAAGATTACAATGCATTTAAAGAATAAACGTTGTTGTTTTTGTATCACAGAAAGAAAAGCAAATAAAAAAGGGGAGACGGTGTCCCGTCTCCCGTGTGTCCTTTTATCAGAACAGGTTTGCCTTGTTATTGAAAGCATCCTTTCTGTCGATGCCGTTCTTTATCATTATGTATGTAGCTATGGCATCGAGTGCTATATTTGTCGGATAGTCATAATATGCGTAGATCTGGGAATAGATCTGTGCATCTTCTCCTGAAGTTGCCGCATATCCCTGGCTCCTTTCCACGTTGCTGACGAGGAAGGTGGCATCGGCTATCTTACCGACCTGTGAATTGTTGTTAGTGGTAAGGAGGACCGTCTTTGCTCCGACGCTCTTTGCAGTGAGGGCAAAGTCAACGAGTGTCGCAGTATTTCCAGATCCCGAAGATACCACCAGCACATCACCTTCCTTAATGGAAGGAGCTGTCGGCATTCCGACTACGAAAACGTTCTTTCCAAGCTGTCCTAATCTCTCACCGAAGTTCATGGCGGTCTGTCTTGAACGGCCTCTTCCGACCACGAAGACATTGTTTGCACTGTCGATTATGTCAGCCACTTCCTTAAGCTTGTCATAGTCGAATCTTTCTTCGATAGGTCTTAATGCCTCTACGGCCAGTCTGATCTTGAACTCATCTTTTGGAGGAGTCTGGGACATCCAGTTTGTATTAGCCATTATTTGATCCTCCTCTTAATACAGATTTGCGAGCTCGTCTTCCATCTTCTCCTTGGAGATGCCGAGCTTTTTCATGATATACATGACGAGGCATTCATAACAGAGGTTGATGGCATACTCTGAATACCAGCCAAGTCCGTCGGGAAGACGGGACTGATCAGCCGTGAAATGATAGACGAGATTCGAGAGATCTCCGATAGGAGACTGCTCAGCTTCGGTGAACAGCACTATATCGGCATCTACTGCCTTTGCCTTCTTGGCGAACTCAACGAGAGAGGATGTCCTTCCGGAAGAGGAACCGATAATGAATAAGTCTCCTCTGTGGATGGACGGGGTGGAGTTGTCTCCGACCACGTGTGCGCTGATGCCCATCTGGCAAAGTCTGGTGGCGAAAGCCATGATGTTGAGCCTTGAACGGCCAAGTGCTGCCACGAATACGTTATTAGCATTTATGATCTTATCGCCGATCTCTACGAGAGTGTCATCATCCATATATTCGGCAACGATCTTCATGCACTCGAGACGTTCCTTGTGATACTTGGTCCCGTCTCTGTAATAGGTCTGTCTTAAAGGACGGATAGGTCTTTCCATTTTTTCACTCATGATAGATATCCTCCTTAGTGTATGTTAGGCAGTTCTGCCTGTAAACGAGCGTTCGACTTGTTGAGTTTCTTCTGTATCTTCAGTGCAATGGCATCAAGGAGCACATAGAAAGCCAGCTCGAAATACTCTTCTCCGATGAGTCCGTCTTTCTCCTCACAATCGAAGATCACGACTTCGCTTGCATCCTTCTCGAGGGTGGAGCCCTTTGTCATGGTGAACAGATCATAATCTATGTCAATGGTCTTTGCGCTTCTCATGAAGGTGATGGAGGTGGCATCCTCTCCGTCTACTGAGCCGATAAGGACGACATCGCCCTTATGAACCGACGGGGTAGGAGGGGACTCTTCAAGCCTGTAGGAACGGATCCCCATCTGGCGGAGCCTTTCCACGAAACAAAGTAAAGCAATGCCCGGTCTTCCGACATCTGCAACAACAAAAACGTTGTCGGCTTTGATGATCCTTTCGGTGATCTTGTCGATCACGTCAAAATCTAGCTTGTCGAGAACTTGAGCAGTGCCTTTTATGGCTTTTTCACAATATTCTCTAATCATTGGATCATTCTCCTTAACGTCACTGAAGATTTGCATGGAGCGGATTCTGGCTTCCTTCAAGAGTTATGCCGAGCCTTGCCATCGTATAGTGGGAAAGACCTACGTCCATTATGTAGAGCACTGCCTGCTCGAACTGAGCACCTATGGGCTGAATGGACTTGTCCTCTTCGCTTCCCGGTACGGGAACATTGATCTTTACGAGCACGTCAGCCATCTTTCCAAGTGTGGAGTTCTCATCTGCCGTAACGACTACGAGCTTGATGGAGCCTATCTCCTTAACGGTCTTGGCTGCCGTTATGAGGTTTGCCTCTTCTCCGCATGCGCTTACGAGCACGAGAGCGTCTCCTTCCTTGATGGCAGGCGTGGCAACGTCATTGACGATGAACACTCTGTAGCCCTGGTGCATGAGCCTCTGGGCATAGTATTTGATAGTCATGAGGCTCCTTCCGTTTGCATGGAAGAACAGCCTGTTTGCATTGTGTAAGGTCGCAAATACCTTTATCAACTGATCCTCGTCTACATTCTTCGTAGCCTGATCGATCTCGTCCATTATTTTTGAAGTAATCTCTCTGATATCCATATTAGTTTCTCCTTATTATTCAAGATTAGAGTGCATCGGGCCTGCGCCGTTGCGTCTTCCCAGATGCTTCTGGCAGGCTATTCTGAGTGCCCAGTCCAGTCCGTATATAACGCACTGATCGAAGAGGGAACCGATAGGCTGCACTGAATCGACACTGGATTCAACTCCTGGAAGCGGACAGTCGAACCTTAATACGACATCAGCCATATCTCCAAGTGTGGACTTTTCTGCTGCTGTAGCGAGCAGTATCTTGATGTCTCCGATCTCCTTGCACTTCTGTGCCATGCGGATGCTCGTCTCAGTCTCGCCGGTACCTGATACTATGAACAGCACGTCACCGGGCTTTATGGCAGGACATGTTGCATCGCCTATGATATGATGCCTGTAGCCGAAATGCTTCAGGTACATGGCGAAGTTCTTCATGTTTATGTAGGGCCTGCCTACTGAATGGAAGAAGATCCTGTTCGCACCATGTATCTCAGCCACCATCTTCCAGATGGCATCATAGTCAAGATTTTCCAAAGCCAGATCGATCTCGTTCAAGATCACATCTGCATACTCTTTAACCATAGATATAAATCCTCTCTACTATATTTTGATTTGTTCAATCACATTTAATTCTATCATTTCATAAATATTAATTCAATTTGACGGGTAAGGGTAAAAAGGGGACTGTCAAGGAAAAAAAGCGGAAAAAGTGTCTGCTGATATCCGTTCTGAGATACGAAAAAGAGAGGCCTCTAAAGGCGCCGGAAAAACCGGCAGGAGCTATTGGAAAGGCGTGAACATGAGGGACCCGCCGGTGTCTTGGCATATGAAGGGCGGCTTATAAGTCGATTCCGTCTGCAGCCCGTATATGAAAAGGATGAGATTTTCGTCTCATCCTTCGTATCATTCAGGCATGCTCACCTTTACGGACCTGACGAGATTCTTTTCCGTGAGGTCTTCGGTGATCTTTACGATGCTCTTTTCCCTGTTCTTAAGTCTTATCATGACGCTGGCCCTGGGAGCGGGATCCAGAAGGAACTCGCCAAGCTTCTTTTCGGGATATTCCACAGAGAGGACATCGGCCTCATCCTGTATCACCTTAAGAGCATCGGGCATGTCACTGTATCTGAAGAGATCTATGTTAAGGATCCGTTTTCTTGAGTACTCCGGTTTATCCCTTAACGTGATATGTATCATCATCAGTACTATCAGGATTATGCATATCAGATAGAAATATAACATAGTTTCTCCTTAAGCCTTTCAGGCAACGTCTGCGAGTGCAGTGGCCACATTGAATGCGTGGTCTGAGCATCTTTCAAGGTCTATTGACATATCGGTGAAGATGACGCCTCCGTGAGGATCGCAGCTTTCCTTCATCAGACGGTCGATGTGGCCGTTTATGATCATCTCCTTGGTGTCATCCACCCTCTGCTCGAGCTTTACCGCCTCATCGATATGCTTCGTGTCTTCCTTTTCAAAGAGGGAGAGGGAATAATCCATCGATTCGATCGTGTATGTCGACAGGAGGTTCAGATCCTTTATTGCGATATTGGTCATGGAGGCTTCTCCGCTCTCCATGAGAGCAGCGTATTCCGCTATGTTCTCCGCATGGTCGGATATCCTTTCAAAATCGGATACCACCTGTATGAATTTGTAGAGCTTCTGCATGTGGGAAGGAGAGAGCGGGAGCTGACGGAAATCCACCAGCTTGTCGACTATCTTTCCCGACAGTTCATCAATTCCTTCCTCGTTCAGCTTAACGGTCTCAATAAGGGAAGTGTCTTTCTCAAAGAAGGACCTGACAGCGAGTTTCAGGTTGTCGCAGGCCAGCCTTCCCATCCTGGAGACCTCGAGAAGTGCCTGATCCATGAGGAGACCTTCCGGTATCTTTTCAGTTTGCAGCAGATACTGGAGTTCGAAGCTCGTTGTCTGAAGAAGTTCGCTCTCCGAGAGCGGCACTATCAGTTTCGAAAGCTTCACTATCTGGTCAGTGAACGGCATCACCACGAGCACCGAGAATATTGCGAACAGCGTATGGGTGTTAGCGATCTGTCTTGCCACGTTATCAGGAGACAGGCTCTTTATGAGATCCTTTATTCCCGGGAACAGGCTTACGAGAGTGAACATGAGCACCATCCTTATCACATTGAAGATGAGGTTCAGGAGGGCGGCCCTCTTTCCCTTGATATTCAGGGACAGGCTTGCGAGCATATTGTCGGAGAGTGATCCTACAGTCGTGCCAAGGATAAGGTATACTGCAGTGTCATAGCTGATGATGCCCTGGGAAGCGAATGTCTGGAAGATGACCGTAGCCGAGGATGAGCTCTGGAGCACGGCGCTTATGATTATGCCGAGGAGCAGAGTCAGGAACGGGTTCGATATCCCCGATACGAGTTCCATGACGGCGGGGCTCTTTCCGAGCGGCTCGATGGACGTCTTTATGAGATCAAGTCCCTGGAACAGGATTCCGAAGCCGAGTATTATCGTGCCTACGGACCTGTAGGAATTCTTCTTGAAGAATATGTATAGTACGGCACCTATGAATATGAGCACAGGGGTGAAAGCCTCTATATCGAAAGCTGTGATCTGTGCGGTTATCGTTGTACCGATATTCGCACCTATTATCACTCCTATTGCCTGCTCAAGCGTCATAAGACCTGATGAGACGAACCCTATCACCATTACGTCGGTTGCGGATGACGACTGTATGAGTATGGTGATCAGCATACCGGATAATATGGAGGTGAGCTTGTTCCTCGTTGCCTTTTCCAGTATCTTCTTGAGATTGTTTCCGCATGCGTTTCTGAGCCCTGAGGACATTGTATTCATACCATATAGGAAGAGTCCGATGCCTCCAAGGAGCGTCAAAATCAAATAAACCATTCTGTATTCCTTTTCTTTCTTTTTTTTCGTCCTAATAATAGAAGAGGAATATAAGGTCCATTACCCGGTTAACGTAAAATGAATGTAAAGAAGGCAAAACAAAAAAGGACCGGCAGGTCCTTTTTATTCAATGTTCTTATCTGTTCAGGCTTTCGGGAATATCACCGTGAAGACGGATCCTTCACCGAGTCTGCTCTTTACCTTGACCTGAGCATCATGGATCCTTGCAGCATGCTTGACGATGGAAAGACCGAGTCCCGTGCCGCCGAGCTCCTTTGAACGGCTCTTATCCACGCGATAGAATCTTTCGAATATCCTCTCCAGGTCTTCCTCTCCGATGCCTATGCCGTTATCCTCGACCTCGAGCACGGCATTGTCTCCGTCCTCTCTGACGGAAACGGTGACCTTCCCGCCCTGTCCGCTGTATTTTATCGCATTGGTGACAAGGTTGAAGATGATACTGTTGACGGATTCGGGGATGCCCTCGATGGAAACATGGTCTCCCTCGAGTCTTATATCAGTATCGTTCTCATCTATTATGCTTGAGAGGTCATCTATGGTCTGAGCCGCAAAGGCATAAAGATCCAGCTTTTCGCGTCTCATATCCGTTGCTCCGCTGTCCAGCTTCGAGAGGTTCAATATGTCATCGGCAAGCTTTGTCATCCTTCTCGTCTCATCTCCGATCTTTTTTGCAAAACCGGGGATCTCTTCCTCTTTTATGAGCCCGTTCTCCAATAGCTCTGCATAACCTGAGATGACATGGAGGGGAGTTTTTAGCTCATGTGACGCATTAGCCGTGAACTCCTGTCTTATGAGAGAGGTCTTTTCCAGTTCCTTGCGGTCCTTTTCTATCTGATCATGCTGGAACTGGAGCCTCTGGAGAAGGGGATAAAGCTCTTCGTATGAGGAGGTCCTGCCGGAAAGGGGGTCATCGAGATCAAGTGATATAAGAGGATCAACGATATTTTTAGAAAGTCTGGAAGCAAAAGCCAGGGATGCAGCGAGCGCAAGCACGAATATCGTGATAGGGAAAACCGAGAATCTCAGAAAGAGGGACCAAATGGATGCCATGGTCGTAGAGAGCCTCAGGATCGTATCGTCTTCTAGCTTTTCAGCTATGAACAGCTGCTGCTCTGAGAGAGTGGAGGAGTATCTCTTGGATTCCCCGTAGCCTTCCTTTATGGCTTTCTGGACCTCTTCTCTTTCCAGATGGTTCTGCATGGAATAGGGGTCAGCCTTGTTCTCATACAGGATCTCACCATCGCTGTCTATCCAGGTGATACGGAAGTCCGTAGTGGTAAGTCCCTTGAAATACTCTTCGCCTTCAAGGGCTACACCTCTTTTGACGAGCTTCATCTCGTTTCGGAGCTGTTCCAGCTGTTCGGTGGTGAATTGGTTGTACATGACCATCATTATTATAATGAAAGCAGCCAGAAGGACTACCGTAGTCACGAGGAATATGGAGTAGAAGATCCTTTTTTTCATTCTATGCTCTCCATCTTATAGCCCACGCCTCTGACGGTTACTATATGGTCTCCGTTCACACCGAGCTTGTTTCTGAGGGTTCCCACGTGCACATCGACGGTCCGGGATTCTCCCATGAAGTCGATGCCCCATATCCTTTGGAGGAGGGTGTCCCTTGAGAATACCACACCTATGTTCTGCATGAGCAGCTTCAGGAGCTCATATTCCTTTAAGGTAAGCAACACTTCCTCATCGGAGGAAGTGACCGTGTGCCTTGTATCGTTCATAAGGATGGGTCCGTTTGAATAGATGATGTCAGAACTGCCGTCCGTATGTGCGGGAGAAGTCTTTCCCATACGCCTCAGGACTGCCTTTATCCTTGAGACCATCTCCATCATGCCGAATGGTTTTGCAAGATAGTCGTCCGCTCCGAGATCGAGAGCGATGACCTTGTCAAACTCGCTTCCCTTTGCAGTGGTCATAATAACCGGGATATCAGAGTATCTATCAGTGCTCCTTATGGTCTTGAGTATGCTGATACCGTCGACGCCGGGGAGCATGATGTCCAAAAGTATGAGTTCCGGGAGCCTTTTTTCCATTGCGGCAAAAAAGCTTTCGCTCTCTGAAAAACCTTCGCACTCATAGCCGGCTATCTTAAGGGTGTAGCTCATGAGATCCCTTATGGAGATGTCGTCTTCAACCAGATATATCAAATTGTTTTCTCCAGTTTCTTTTATTTCCATATGAGTTTTATCACACCTTTATCAACATAAGTCACGCATTTTTGTAAAAACGCTGTAAAATCCCCGTCATGCATCGATGATGCATCTTGTGATGACATCGTTAGGACTCAGGCGGGAAGTCTTCGCAAGGATCGAGGCATATGTGGAAGAGGGATCCTTTTCCATTGCCATCTGAAGAGCAGCTCTGGCTGTCTCGGGAAGGAAAGAGGAGATGAGGACCTCCCTTGGATCTTTTCCCTCTATCACGGCAGCGTCCCTTATGAGCTTCATAGGCCCTATTATCCTCTCATCCGTGCCAAGTTTTCTCAGAGGAGAGGCGGCATTCCTCTCGATGGTATCCCTTATAGCCTCGTTTCTGAACTTGAGTTTTGCATGTACTGAGAACCGTTCCTGATCCTCTTCATCTACTCCATAGAGCACGTGAAACGCATGATCGACCCTTTCAAGGAGCATGTCTGTCTTCTCGCTTATCTCAGGGTCATTAGCTGCATCGGAATAAACAGTATATCCTTTCTTTCGTCCGAGATAGCTGATGAGTGCCGATGCGGAATTGTATGTGAATATCTTTCTCTTCATGAGAAGAGGGAAATCTGGCTCCGGTCTTATGCCCGGTATCCCTTCAAGGATTTCAGGCATGTTTCTGCCGTCAGTGTGAAGATACGGATAGTTCTCGCTCACGATGTCAAGTCCTTCTTCAATCATGGAAGTGGCAAATACCGCTGCGGAGCAGCCGCTGTCTTCCAGAGGACCGAGAAGAGCCGAAGGAAGGACGGCATTCTCGCAGATGATGAAGGGAACGGGGGAATAGGGGAGATGTTTTTCGAGAAACGGTATCAGAGAAGGATAGTTCTCACCCCTTACGGAGATGAACACTGCATCTGACAGAGCCAAAATTCCCGGGACCTCGGCATCGTCATTCGTATATGCCCCAAAATCCATTATCTCGATTCTCTTTGAAGATGAGAAGCTTCCGACTGCATATGAGCCCTTTTCCCTGAGCTCATTCACAAGCCCTGTGTCTCTGTCAATAAACGTTATGTGACCGAAATCGCTGAGCAGTGGAGCTATGAAGCCCCTTCCCGTACGGCCTGCGCCTATGATGGTGAATTCCATTTTGAATTTCCTTCCGTTTTCCCTGTTTATCATGTAAATTATATCAGTAAAGAGACCTGATTATCCACAACGGGATATTCCACTTTTTTGTAGTTTTATACATTTCGGATATATGAAAAAAACTCCCAAAATAAAAGGAAAAATCGGATTATCCGTATTGACACGGGATTTAATTATTCATACAATTATGATATCTGGTAAAAGGTATCTTTGGGAACAGGGGATTTTTATTATTTTGGAAAGAGCTACCGTCAGGAACGGCAATACCAATGCCTCCAAAAACAGGAATTACAGGATAGAAGGGGAACCGAAGAAGGAGAGCTTCATCGGCAGGTTCTTCAGGTCCATGAGCTGGTACAAAGTGATCATAATCCTCTTTGCGCTCTATTCCTGTGTAAAGATCGGAACCAAGCTGATAGATATCCAGGGCCAGAAGAAACGCCAGGCAGAGCTCATGGAGATGCAGTTGCAGCTGGAACAGCAGGTCATAGAGCTTGAGGCAAAGAAGGAATACATCGGCACCGATGAATACATCGAAGAAGTAGCCAGAGAAAAACTGGGTTATGCAAAAGAAGGAGAGATTGTATTCAAAGAGGCCAAGAACTGAAACTGGAAAGCAAGAAAACGAACAAGACCGGATCAGATGATCCGGTCTTTTGTAATTCTCATGATCTTTTTACAGATATGCCTGTCCGTTCTTCATTATCACCACATCATCGGCCATTATGGTAGGTTCATGCGTCACCATGTCAAAATGCCCCTTGGCCATCTGTACACCTCCAAGGGAGATGTTCCTGCCCATGCCTATATGGAAAGTCCCGTAAGTCGATTCATCCTCTATGTATGAGACACCCCTGCACTTGGACAGCACGTTAAGTCCAATACCGAGCTCCCCGTTGATGAACATGGTGGGATCGTCAAAGGAAAGGACATATTCTTTCAGCCTTTCAGCATCGGGATGAGTGCTTATGATCTCCATCCTTCCTTCATGGAAGTCTATCTCTATGGGCTCCTTGGTGAGACCGATGTACCCGAGAGATCCGTCAAGGATCAGTTTGCCTTCGGTACCGTGTTCCACTATGGGTACGAAGACCTCGAAGCTCGTGGAAGCGATCTGGCGGGGCCTCGTTGCCATGCCGTTATACAGACCGCAGGTCCTTCCTCTCTTGTCAAACAGAAGATCAGTGCCCTTCTTCGTCGTTACACGTACGAAGGACGCTTTTTTCAGGGCCGACTGCAGTTTCTTTCCGACCTTGGAAGCCCATCTGGTATCCATGGCTATGAATTCGTTTTCCAGAAGAGACGTACCGTCAGTACATGAAAGGGGAAGGGAAAGGAATCTTGCTCCTGCCTTTGTCGCTCTTATGACCGGGGGAGTGGTTATAAAGGAATAGTCGGTAGCACCGATTATCACATTGGAGCGGGAGAGGAGCTCGCTCATGTCTTCTATGACCTGACCCTTCTGTACCTCCTGTGAATCCAGCACAATGACCCTCACGACGCTGTCGGAAGACCTTGCCCATTTCTCTACTGCCTCGGCTTCCCTTAGATGGTGCTCATCGGTTATGAAGAGCACGAGCTCATCCTGGGTGATCTCGAGCCATCTGTTCATTATTATGGATATACCTGTGTCTAAAAGCATTTCCGTATCTCCGTATTACCTTCTAGAGTGATTGTAGTACTGCGGTTAGCATTATGCAACTGCCGTATTCTGCATGAAATTCATAACGCGGAATAAATATGCAGAAAACCGAACATTATTACGAAAAAATGCAATTCTTATGCGCCTGTGTTTACATATTATTCACACATATATTGATTTTTGTTCAACATGATTATACAATACACCTATATGAGCTGGAAGGATGATCCTGATGAGCAAGAAAAGACAGATATTGCCGATATATGATTTCGATAAACCTATAAGGATCGTAAGGTACAGGGGAGGAGCCTCAGACATAGTATTCTACTCTCTGATGCTGGCTCTCGTGACAGCGGCAATGTTTCTCATACTGTTCTGGAGGAACGGAAAGATCGTTTTCGAATTCACCTTCTGGCGCACGCTGATAGCATTTCCGTTCTCGCTCCTGTTCGTGATATTTCTGGAGCTCTTGAAGGAGCTGAAGAAATATACTACGAAGCTCATGAAGAAGAGCACGTGGACGATAGAGGAACTGATGGAGATGACGAAGAAGAACAGGAAACAGACTGAACAGACCATATCGCATGTTCTGGAGACCTCGTTCACGGTGGACCCCTCCTGCATAAAGAACTGGGAGGAGCTGAAGGATGTAATGGATAAGTGATTATCCGTTATAAATATATTTATTGTATAAGGAGAATGATATGGAAATCATCAAACTTATCGGCGTTGTGATAGTCATCATTGGTTTCGCTCTGAAATTTGATACTATCGCAACAGTAGTTCTTGCCGGTTTGGTTACAGGACTGGTTGCCGGAATGAGCCCGATGGAAATCCTTAACACATTGGGAGACTCCTTTATCAAGCAGAGAACAGCTACACTGTTCGTTCTCACACTCCCCTGCATAGGAATCTGTGAGCGTTACGGCTTGAAAGAGAAGGCAATCGACTTCATCCGCAGTATCAAGAATGCTACGACCGGTAGAGTAATCTTCCTTTATCAGGCTATCCGTACAGCATCTGCTGCATTCTCACTCCGTCTTGGCGGACATCCTCAGTTCGTACGTCCGATCATCGTACCTATGGCTGAAGGTGCAGCTAGTGCAAAATACGGCGAACTGACCGAGGAAGAGACAGACGTTATCCGCGGTGCTTCTGCAGCTGCAGAGAACTATGGTAACTTCTACGCTCAGAACTGCTTCATGGGCGCATCAGGAACACTTCTTATCGTTTCAACACTCGTTGAGCAGGGATTTGAAGTTACTGCTGCCCAGATCGCAGGATGGTCCATCCCGATCGCTGTTATATCCGTAGTAGTCGGATTCATCCGCTCTATCATGATCGACAGCAAGATCAACAAGATGGCTGGTGAAAGGAGTGAAGCTGAATGAATTTCGCTACTATTTTACAGGAATTTTTCTCAGTCCTTATCGGTATAATCTTTGCACTTACCGGAATTAAGGCATTAAAAGATGAAGGCGCACAGAAGAAAGTCACCACAGTTGCATTCTGGTTCATTCTTGCCTTCACATTCATTTGCGGATATTGGCTCCCGAGATGGATCACCGGACTTGCAATAGTCCTCATGGCTGTTCTTACCGGTATCAAGGGTGTTGTACAGAGCGCAAGCGATGTTCCTGATCACGCAGAAGTAAGAGCAAATGCAGACAAGTTCGGATACAAGATCTTCATCCCTGCATTCATAATCGCTCTCGGATCAGTCGTACTCACCACACTCGGAGCAAGCGTACCTGCTTTAAGCTGGCTCACATCCAACAACTCCATCTGCATCGGCGGACTTCTTGGACTTCTCGTAGTCCTCTTAATGACAAAGGCTCCTGTCAAGTATTCAGTTATTGACGGAACCAGACTCATGGACAACGTCGGTGTTACGGGTATACTTCCTCAGCTTCTCTCAGCACTTGGTGCTCTGTTCACAGCTGCAGGAGTAGGCGACGTCATCGCAAAGGGCGTTTCCGCTATCATTCCTGAGGGATCGAAGCTCATCGCTTGCATAGTCTACTGTGTAGCAATGGCTCTCTTCACGATCATAATGGGTAACGGATTTGCCGCATTCTCAGTCATTACAGTCGGTATCGGTATCCCGTTCCTGATCTCTCAGGGATGCAATCCGATAGTCGTCGGTGCTTTAGGACTTACAGCAGGTTACTGCGGAACACTCTGCACGCCTATGGCTGCTAACTTCAACATCATGCCTGCTGCTCTTCTCGAAGTTAAGAACAAATACACTATCATCAAGAGCCAGGTCCCAGTAGCTATAGTAATGCTGATCATCCACATCATACTCATGTACATCTTTGCATGACGCTATAGTATAATGTAAATGAACGGTACCGCGCTTAAGGGTATCCCCAAGAGCGCGGTATTTTTTCAGAGAAAGGGGGGATTTTTATGAAAATCTTACTTACCGCTTTTGACCCGTTCGGCGGAGAACCGGTCAACCCTGCTCAGGAGGCTGTAGAGGCCGTAAAGGACAATATCGCCGGAGCAGAGATAGTAAAGTGCATAGTCCCGACAGTGTTCTATAAATCGATAGATACCGTTTATGCCGCAATGAAGAAGGAGAATCCTGACGTTGTTTTATGCATAGGACAGGCAGGAGGCAGGATCGGCATGACTCCCGAGAGAGTCGCCATCAACCTCAATGAGGCAAGGATCCCCGACAATGAGGGAAATCAGCCACTTGATACTCCTATATTCGAAGACGGCAAGAACGCATATTTCACGATGCTTCCCGTCAAGGCCATGGTAGCCAAGATGATGGAGAAGGGAATACCCGCAAGTCTCAGCTATACCGCAGGATCATATGTCTGCAACCACCTCATGTACGGCGTGCTGTATCACATTGAAAAGGAATTCCCGAATACAAAGGGCGGATTCATGCATGTTCCTTTCCTGCATCAGCAGGTCATGGACAAGAAGAACACTCCTTCGCTCTCCAAGGATGATATCGTAAAGGGTATCGAGGCCTCCATTGAAGCAATAGTGGAGAACGAAAAAGACGTTAAGGCAGTCGCAGGAGAACTCGACTGAGAACATCTGAAACATAAAAGATCCTTCCTGTAATGGAAGGATCTTTTTATTTGATCTAATGGATTCATGCATTGAATACGTATTTGTCCATCCTCTCAAAGGCTTTCTTTATCTGTGAGAGAGGAGAAGCAAGGTTCATCCTGACGTGGCAATTACCGAAGAAGCCTCTTCCGTCCTGGATGGCGACACCGACATCCCAGCATTTCTGGAGCACTTCGCCGACATCACAGCCCTTTTCCTTACACCACTCGGTGCAGTCTACGAAAAGCATGTATGTGCCTTCGGGCTTGAACACCTTGACTCCCTTGAAGTGGTCATTTATGTAGTTGACTGCGAATTCCACGTTTCCGCCTATGACTTCAAGGAGCTCTTTCAGCCATTCTTCTCCGGTTGCGGAATATCCGCCTATGAGAGCGTACATGGAGAGCACGTTCATGGAATTGTAGTGGCAGAGAGATGATTCCTTCATGACTCTTTCACGGAACTTCTTATTGTATATTATGTGGTAAGATCCTACAAGACCCGCAAGGTTGAAGGTCTTGGAAGGAGCGTACAATGCAACCGTGTTCTCTCTTGCATATTCGCTAACCGACTGTGTAGGAACATGTTTGTTTCCGAAAAGTATCATATCTGACCAGATCTCGTCTGAAACGACCTGAACGTCATATTTCTCAAAGAGATCCATTGCAGTCTTGATCTCTTCCTTAGTCCAGACTCTTCCGCATGGGTTGTATGGGCTGCAGAAAATGGCAACATGGATGTTATTCTCAACTATCTTTTTCTCCATGTCCTCATAGTCCATCATCCATTTTCCTGTCTCATCCTGATAGAGAGGGCTGTGAATGGCCTTGTATCCGTTATTATTGAGGACACCCGTGAATCCCACATAGGTAGGGGAATGGAGCAGGATGTTGTCTCCTCTTGAAGCCATTACGTTAAGGGCTGAGATGACTCCGCCGAGAACTCCGTTCTCATATCCGATGTGTTCAGGAAGAAGACCTTCTACGCCGTTATGTTTCTTCTGCCATTCGATAATGCAGTCGAAGTATTCTTTCCTCGGAGCAAAATAACCGAAGCAGGGATGCTCGGTCCTCTTGATTATCTCTTGCTGTATGGTAGGGGGACAGGCAAAGTTCATGTCTGCAACCCACATCGGGATGGCATCAAAATCGCCCTTCGGAGCTCCCGGAGCATGTCCGTTTCCGAGGCTTTCGACTGCGATCGCATCTTTTCCGTGACGATCGATGATTGTCGTAAAATCGTATTTCATTTCATGGATCCTTTCTATTGAGCATAATAATACATATATATTATAACTATAAATATAGAGGATTTTAAAGGACGGAAAGCGTCAAAAAAGGGTTTTTTTAAGAAGTATCCGATAGTCTCGGGAGGTGTTGACAAATATGCATATGGTAAATATAATAATAGTGCTTCGACGCGGGGTGGAGCAGTTCGGTAGCTCGTCGGGCTCATAACCCGGAGGTCGTGAGGTTCAAATCCCACCCCCGCAACCATTTTGAATGACCCGAACCTGATGGTTTGGGTCTTTTTATGTAGAAATATTATGCAAGGATCATATGGAATCATGAAGAAACTGCATTTATTCGATAAGAGCAATATAACCAGGGCATCGCTGTTCTCCAGGAAAAGCATAGACCCGAACAAGTTCATAAGGGAGATCTATGTTGAGAACGGTCTTGCCTATATCTCATGCAATGTGGAAGGCTATTATGACGTGATAGACAGTTATTCGGTCAGCGGTTATGAGTGGCTGAATCAGAGTTTTACGAGATTCATCGAGGAGAATGCAGTAACTATACCCGTTACGTATCCGATAGTCCTGGAGATATGCGGCTACGGTTTTACTGAGGAAGAAAAGGATATTATAGAAGGCACCGTAGCCGACTATTATGCTCTCAAGATGGCCGATGTCCAGGCAAGATACAATAAGGAGAAGAAAAGGACCATATTCCAGATAATCATGTCGGTCATAATGGCGGGGCTTCTCTATATATCATCGGTCAACAGCAATCTGTTTCCGCTTCTTATAAATGAAACTATCGTGATATTGTTCTGGCTTCTCATCGGAGACCTGTTCGAAGGCTTTCTGTTTGAAAGAAGAGAGATCCTGGACAGAAGGACAAAAGCCGCACAGCTTGCCAGCATGGTGGTGACGTTCAAGAAGGCATTCGACGACAAACCGCTGAAGCCTTCAGAGGAGCAGGTCATAATCGAAGAAGTTCTGGAAGAGAATGAACTGATACCTTCAGATGAATGGGATGATTGATATAAAAAAGGACTCTGTTCTATGATATGACCCCCATTATCTGTGTCAAAATAATGGGGGTCATATCATATAGTCCACAGGGCCTCTCCTTTATATAAGAAATACAGAGTGTAGGTCCGAAATGAATAGCAGAGAGAAAAATTATCGGTCGACCTTTTTTATACTTATTCCTCTGGTATGAAGTATAATGAAGACGATGAAAACTGTTTAAGACAGGAGATGATCTTTTATGATTTTCGAGAGACTTAGAACTATCATTTGCGAGCAGCTTGCGGTCGATGAAGAAGAAGTAGCTCTTTACTCCAATATGTATGATGATCTATACGCAGACTCGCTCGATATGGTGGATATTTCCATGAAGATAGAAGACGAATTCGGAGTATGGATCCCGGATGATGTGCTTTTGACTATATCGACTGTGGGTGAACTTGTAGATTATATAGAGGATAACTATTAATGATCCTGAGAGCCGGTATATGGAGTACTTTCCATCTCTCGGAGTAAAATGGCAGAAAAGTGAGCAGACCTGAATATGGGGTCCGGATATTACAAGTGAAATAAAGGCTTGAAGGCCTTTTTTTCTTATTTCCGAACAATATATCGATTATTGGGATAGTTAGCAGCAGCCTACAGTGAGATAAACATTGTCATCAGGGCTGCTTTTTTGCTTCTCTGGAAGAGAGAAAAACTGCAGCAATGCAGAAAATACCTACTACAGCTGCAAGGAAGAAGGCATGGGGGATCGAGAAACCATCTATCATAGCTCCTGCAATCAGATTTCCGGCATTGTTGCCAATGGTATTGCAGATGAGAAGTATGCTGGTGAGCTTTCCTGACTGGCTCTTGTCGGTTACGAGCCCGAGGCTGAATACTGTAGGCCACACTGCTCCGGAGAAGACTCCGAACATGAATATGGCTATGAGCGATATGATCCCCGTTTTGGAGAACACGAGTATAAACACGGACAACACAGTCAGAGCCATGCTGATGAGTATCAGCTTGAACTTTTCCTTTATGAGCTTGTCCCCATACATCCTGCTGATAGTCATCCCTCCCCTTATGGCAGAGATGCATACCGAAGCTCCGAGCACATAGTCAAGATGGAGCGTGAAATAGTCCTTTGAGTAATTGATCACTCCGGCTTCCATGATCATATAGAGGGTAAGGGCAGCTGCTGTGAATATGAAATAGGGGGTGATGATCTTCTTCTTTACTGCAGGGGATTCATTCTCAGAAGTCTTTTCCTCAAAGTGCTTTTCAGGAACACCGGGAGATTTCTGAGTCAGTGCGAATACAAGAAGTGAAGCAGAAGTTATTGCATATATGATATATGCTATCCTCCAGGTCACCCCGAGCACGTTTATTATTATTGCCATTATGAGAGGGGATATGAATGCACCGAGCGTGAGGGCACCCTGTTCACGGTTCACGTGCATGGTAACATTATCTGAATCGAGCATCATGAAAGCCGGGTATGCGGCAGATGAAGCTATGCTGTACCCCAGGCTGGAGAACATGTTTGTGATCACGACCATTACGGGATTGCTGATGAATATGCCCGTAACGAGTCCTATGAGCTGTATCGAAAGACCTGCCACTATGAGCTTCTTGTTGTCAGCCTTGTCCAGTACTCTTGAGAGCACCAGCGTTACGAAGAGGGATACGACAAGGTTTACCGTTGCGAGAGTCGCGAACAGAGTGTTCGACAGACCGAGATAGAGTCTCATGTCCATCTTTATGAACTGTGTGGCCGAACCTCCGAATCCGCTGGCGAATGTTATGAGGTAGCACAGCAGTATGTATTTGTTTATCTTCAGTCCCTTCTTCATCTCAATACAGTTCCCTTAACGAATCTCAATACAGATTGTAACACCATTTACAGACGGGAAACCGTCCCTGTCAGGAAAAATCGTTCTTCAGTACACCAAGGGCGGTTCCAGGTCTTTCTCCTCTAAGGAGCATACTCTTCATGTTTTTCCTGAGGGTGGTATCTTCCTTCAGAGAGGGCAGATCCGCATCATGAAGATGATCCTCAGGAAGATCGAACACCCACTGCATCGCCTCTATATCATCGGGATACACTTCCTTTAACTCGAATGCCTTCTGGAAGGACAGGATCCTCGATCCGTCGGGCAGAAGATCTCTCATCTTAGGCGAAAGAAGCCAGGTGTGGCACGTCATTGGAAGGTCCTTCCACTCCGGATAATATTCAGAGAGGAATACTCTGGCTCTTCTGACCGAGTCATTTAGCAGATCGCTCTCGAGCCTTGCATCTGACGGGATATGTAAGGCGATGCATCTTTTGTCTCCGTCATCAAGGAGCTCATACTCGAGCTCACCTATCCTGAACAGAGTGCAGCCCACCTGTCTTACAGTCCAGGAATATCTGTCGAATCCGTACCTTCCGAGAGCCCTTTTATATTCGGATATGAATCTCGGAAAACATCTCATGGTATCCATCCAGATGTCCTCAGGGATGTCTTTCCAGGGCCCTGAAGATCTGCTGTCAAGAACATCTGAGATCTGCCGCATTAATTCAGAAGCTCCGCTTCCGTCGGACTCCGTTTCTTTTCTGTAAAGACCGTCAAGATATGTGTCACCGGCTTTGATAACGAACTCTTCCGGGATACCGAGCTCTCTCATGAACCTCTCGGACCTCTCCAGGAGCACCAGCCCTTTGCTCCATCTCACATAATCCCTAGCTTCGGGAGCGTTGATCCTGTCTCTGTCGGTCCTTACGTCTGTCTTTGCATCCTTTTCATCCATGTCCCACATATCTTCAGGTGCGCCTGTAAGTCCGAGGGCATCTATCCTTTTCTGTCTGATCTTTATCTCATCTGTAAACTCATCGTAAGAAACAACGTTATCTTCTGATTTCAGGCATACTGCCGTGAGACGGGGGAAAAGGAGATAGGACGCTCTTCTGAGGTCGGTTATCCTCTCGGACCAGAGAGGGCATTCGAGTCCGAGGAAATTCTCCTCATGTCCTTCGGCAAAGGAGGGTATGCGTTTCGCGTCGAATATCTTCCTGATATCACTGTGTCCATAGGGGTAGTCGAAATAGTATGTGCTTATATCTGAATATATTATCCTTCCTCCGCACTCCATGAACTTCTTGGTCTGTTCCTCTCCGTCCATCCACTGTTGGATGATGAAGTGGGAGGGGAGGAGACCTCCGTTGAGCACGTCATTCCAGACTATGACCTCTCTGCCTTTTTCCTTCAGGTATTCACCGAGCTCCAGTATCAGATGTCTCTGAAGATCGTCCTCGTCTTTAAGTCCCTTTTCCCTGATCTTTTTCCTGCAGAGGGGACATCTTCTCCAATGTATCTTCAGTGCTTCATCTCCTCCGAGATGTATCATCCTGAAGGGAAAGAGAGCGATTACTTCATCGAGTATGTCTTTCAGGAAGAGAACAGCAGCATCGTTTCCCGCACATATGAGGTTTCTGAATATGCCGGGACCCCGCTCAACGGAATACTCCCAGGGCTCACCGCCGTTTCTGATGCATCCGAATTCCGGATACGCCGCAAGAAGGGCGCTTGCATGCCCCGGTATCTCTATCTCCGGAATGACCTCCATACCGTTCTCTCCCGCAAAGCGGACAATCTCCCTTATCTCGTCCTGGGTATAGAAACCGGAATTGTTTTTTGTCACCGATATCCCTCCGAAATACGAATCGCCTCTTCTGGAACCGATCTCAGTCAGTTTCGGATATTTCTTTATCTCTATTCTCCAGCCCTGATCGTCCGTGAGATGCCAGTGGAGCCTGTTCGCCCCGGCTGTACGGGCTCCTTTGATCATAGTCTTGATGTCTTCTACGGGCATGAAATGCCTTACGGAATCGAGCATGAAACCGCAGTGGAAAAATGGTCTCCTGGTCATTATAGGTCTCCTTTGTACGAGTCTCTCTGTACACAATTTTCCTATTCAGCCTGCAGTAGTGTCAATATCATAAAGTGACATAAAGTGAAGGGTATAAAGGTGCTATAATCTAATCAGGAGGAAGATTATCATGAGAGAATTTTTGATAAATACGATGGCTGCGGTCCTCTGGATAATGACCGTATTCGACGCTATATCCATATTCTTCATGTTCAGGGAATGGAAAAAGGGAAATGTGGACAGGATACCTCTTCTTACAGGTATACTCTGTCTAGGACTCTTCTATGATTCGCTTATACTTTCATGCGGATGCTTTCTGGAATACGGGACTTTTTTCCATCATCTGAGCCAGCTGAGATACATACTCCACTGCGTGCTCATACCACTGCTGTTCCCGATCTGTGCATATTCGCTCACGGAGAACAAAAAGGTGATCAGGATCGTCTGGATAGTGTCGGCGGCGATCATGGTATTGGGGCTCATAGCAGGTCTTATGGTAGTCACCGAAGAGAGGACGATCGGTGTTAAGAGGTATGCTTCTTCTGATGAGACCGGAAAGTTCTCCAGTACCCTCACGTCCATGCTTGATACGGTACCCGTATTCATAATGATAGGCATAGGAATATATCTGTGGATAAAGAAAAAGAACCCGTTCATGTTCCTTTCAGGATTCTTCATGCTTCTGTTCACAATGCTCGGCATATTCCTCGGGAAGGATCCTTCCGGGGACAAGGGAAAGAGCCTGATGTTCTACATAAGCATGTTCGGAGAATCTTTCATGGTCTATTTCCTCTGGAGGTTCGTGAGGAAGGAAAAGGAATTAAAAGAGGTGGAAAAAGATGAACAGCATCAAGGAATTCAGGGATGAGAACGGAAACGTCCTCGCCCACGGAGCCATAGCAGACAGATATACCATAGGAGGAAGTCTGATAGACGGATTCCAGCATGAGAGCGTTCCGTTCTTCATAACCGCCCATGCGGTGGACAGCGGAAGGAACGTAATGATGTATGCACTCTCGGATGAGATGTATACGACATATAAGAACAGGATGATGACCCAGGCACTGAACTCCATGCAGGACGTGAGATGGAACTCCATCAGGGACTTCATAGAGCCTGAGCTCTTCATGCTTCAGTTTGCCCAGGCGCTCTCCATGATGCAGCTCTCTTTCGTGGGGGAGAGCCATCTTCCGAGCGTGCTCGGGAGCAATCCCGAGAGAACATACAACGATTTCATGACGGAATACAATGCGGCTTTCGAGAGAGAGGCTTCCCTCGGGACACCCGTAAAAGCAAACAATATTCTGCTGAGATCCTTCATGAGAAAGTATACCGGCATCTCGAAGACGGGTGTGAGATGCTCTGTTTTTGCAGGCATGGATTACAACGGGATAGAGTACTATGCCGCAATATCGCCCCTGGCAGCCATAAATCCTCTTGCCGGGCTCTTCGGCACGATGTCGAGAAACAGGAAGGCGGAGAACAGCTCAAAGAAGCTGGGCGAAGGAGAACCATGTGACTGCATTGACTGGGGCGCAAAATACAAGTTCCTGCTGGTATGTCCTGAAGAGTTAGAACAGGAGGTATTTCCTGATTTCATGGAGCTGGTCCGGACCTTCCATATGGATAATGCGCTCCGCCAGAGGTTCTATAACCTCAAGGCACAGAGGATACAGATGAGGATGCAGGAATCCATGATGTTCCAGAGCATGGCCATCTCCAGCATGCAGGCGCTGCAGGCAAGCCAGCAGAGACTGGCTCAGACTTTAGCATCAAACAGTGCAGCCATGAGCGACATGATCATGGACAGCTGGAACAAAAAGATGGCCTCCGACAGCCGCATCTCTGCAGCAAGGAGCGACGCCATAATGGGAGTCAACCACTACACCAACTCCTACGGACAGACATATGATGTGAGCGTGAGCGCGGACCATGTATATCAGAATCAGTACGGAGACGTGTACGGAGTATCGGGAAACGCCTTCGATCAGGAACTCCTTAACAAGCTGAACTGGAAAGAACTGGACAAATGAGGAGACGGATATGAGATATTTCGATGCGCTTAAGATAATAAAGAACATGAAGACGGAAGATCAGTCTGAACAGGAAGCTCTGAAACTTGCCTTGGAGGCGCTCACGAAAATAGACCCCGTTGAGCCCTACAGAGGAGAAGGGGACGAGTGCTACTGTCCCACATGTCATGAGATCATTGAGGAGGGATATCCTCTCTGTGACTTCTGTGGGCAGAGGTTCGAATGGAGAGACTGAAGGAACGACGGCGTTTCTATTTAAAAATGATAAACATCTTCATTTCATAACGATTTTACATAGTTTTATATTATGGTGCTGTAGTAAAATATAAAGAGAAGAGATATTACAATTGGAGGGCTTTTATGGTTAATTGGCAGAATCTTGACAAACTCGCATCCTTTAAGGAACTGGCAGTCACTAAGCCTGCATGTCTCGTTAAGGAGATGACGGGTGAGAACGGAGCTAAGAGGGTCAGGGAATATTCCGTAAAGATGGCAGGAGGACTCGTATACAATTATGCCGCAAAGGCAGTCAATGACGAGATACTCGGCATACTCGGAAAACTGGCAGAAGAGGCTCAGCTTACTGAGAAATATGAAGAGCTCTATAACGGAGCGGTAATAAATACGGGAGAGAAGAGACTCGTTCTCCATCAGCTCTGCAGAGGACAGCTTGGAAAGGATGTCATCGCTGACGGAGTGAACAAGAGCGAGTTCTATAACGACCAGCTGAAGAAGATAAACGAGTTCGTAGAGAAGGTGCATAACGGCGAGATCGTGAATGAGAAGGGGGAGAAGTTCACCACTGCAGTACAGATAGGTATCGGAGGATCCGACCTCGGACCGAGAGCCATCTACATCGCTCTTGAGAACTGGGCAAGAAAGAACGGAAAACTGAAGATGGAGGCCAAGTTCATATCGAACGTCGATCCCGATGACGCGGCAGCCGTGCTCAATGCAACGGATCTCGAACATGCCATATTCGTGCTCGTGTCCAAATCCGGTGTCACTCTCGAGACCCTTACGAACGAGATGTTCGTTAAGAACGCCCTCGAGAAGGCAGGACTCGATCCTTCAAAGCACTTCGTGGCAGTCACGAGCGAGACATCTCCTCTTGCAAAGAACGAGGGATATATGGCAGCATTCTTCATGGACGACTATATCGGAGGAAGGTATTCATCCACTTCCGCAGTCGGAGGATGCATACTGTCACTTGCATTCGGCCCTGAAGTATTCGCTTGCTTCCTAAAGGGAGCCCATGAGATGGATAAGATGGCAAAGGAGAAGGATCCCCTCAGGAACGCTTCGATGCTCGATGCACTTATCGGAGTATATGAGAGGAACGTCCTCGGATATGAATCCACTGCGGTCCTTCCTTATGCGCAGGCACTCGCACGCTTCCCGGCACACCTCCAGCAGCTGGACATGGAGTCCAACGGAAAATCCGTGAACCGCTTCGGTGAGGCAGTCGACTATGTGACCGGACCCGTGATCTTCGGAGAACCGGGAACCAACGGTCAGCATTCCTTCTATCAGCTGCTCCATCAGGGAAAGACAGTGATCCCGATGCAGTTCATAGGCTTCAGGAAGTCCCAGCTTGAGACGGATATAGAGATAGAGGGCAGCACATCCCAGGCAAAGCTCTGCGCAAACGTTGCGGCCCAGATAGTAGGATTCGCATGCGGCAAGGCAGATGAGAACCCGAACAAGAGATTCGACGGCGGACGCCCATCCTCCATCATAGTCGGAGATGAGCTCACTCCTGCAGCTGTCGGAGCGCTTCTGGCTCATTTCGAGAACAAGGTAATGTTCCAGGGATTCCTCTGGAACGTCAACAGCTTCGACCAGGAAGGCGTTCAGCTTGGAAAGGTGCTCGCAAAGAGAGTGCTTGCACATGACACTGACGGTGCTCTCAAGGAATACAGTGACCTTCTGAACATCTGATGATCTAGTACAAGAAAACAGGATACCGGGCATACGGAACTGCCGTTGCCCGGTATTTTTATGCCAAAAACGGTTGAAATGTGCATAAAATCACTGAAAAACTCGAAAAATATAGAATAAATATGCAGAAAAGTATTGATTTCGTGCATATTTATTGATATCATATCTTTGACCAAATCATGAAAAGAGGCAGATATGAAAACTACATTCAAGTATGATCATTATTTTGATTACGAAGAGATAAAGAGCAACCTCGAGTTCTTCGAGGAGAAGTATCCGGGACTCATCGTAAAGGAAGTCAACTGTGTGACGGAAGAGGGGAGGAACCAGTATGCCGTGACTCTCACAAACAAGGAGACAGGTGACGCCCTTTCCAAGCCGGGCTGGTACCTCGATGGGAACATCCATGCAGGAGAGATAACCGCATCCATGTGTGCCATGCACACCATAGACTATCTTCTCACCAACTATGCCACCGACAAGATGGCAAAGAAGATACTGGACGAATACACTGTATACGTGATCCCGAGAGTCACTCCCGACGGAGCCGAGACATATCTCAAGACACCGTATTCGCTGAGATCCGTGAACAGGAGCTATCTCCCCGAGAACGGCGGCATAGTGCCTGAGGACATGGATGACGACGGAGTGATCAGGATGATGAGGATAAAGACTCCGTACGGAGCCTGGAAGATAGATCCCCTTAACAAGGACCATATGGTCAAGAGGAGCCCGAGTGACATTGAAGGCGACTTCTACGATATATATAAGGAAGGATATATGGAGGAATTCGACGGAGACGAGAACCTGAAGGAGAAGAAAGCCGACTGGGGACTCGACTTCAACAGAAACTTCCCGTACGGGTGGTTTGCAGATCACCGTCAGAAGGGTGCCGGAAAGTATCCTCTGAGCAACATAGAAACAAAAGCGATAGCTGATTTCGTACTTGCACATCCTAATATCGGAGGTGCAGCAATAGGGCATACGAGCGGAGGACTCCTGCTCTCGCCTCCCGGGACCAGACCCGAATCCAGTATCTCTCCAAAGGATGCGGAGAGCTTCCATCAGATAGCCGATATGGGGAAGGAGGAACTCGGATACGTTCCGATCAACATATTCGACAGCTTCATGTCGGATCAGAGCCACTATGACAGCGGAGCTCTCGACGACTGGATGTACCAGACCCAGGGCATCATAGCCTATACGGTGGAGTTCTGGAACCTTGCCGGAAAGGCCGGAGTACCCGTGGAGTGGGGACAGAAGAAGGCTCCGAGATATGAGAAGACCATAGAGAGGTTCAACGCCTGCATGGCATGGATAAAGGAGCATGCTCCGAGATACTATTCCGACTGGAAAGAGTTCGATCATCCGACCTTCGGAAAGGTGGAGATAGGAGGTTTCAACTTCAAGAGGACGCTACAGAATCCTCCTGAGGAATTCCTGCTCCCTGAGTGCGAGAACGATACAAAGTTCAACATGCGCTTTGTGCTTGCAATGCCTAAGCTCACGATAGAAGAAGTAAAGACAGAGGAAGTGGCTGACGGAGTGTTCAAGGTGGAGACGATCGTAGGCAACCTCGGATATCTGCCGACCAACATAAGCGATGAGGCCGTCACCATAAAGGTGGACAAGCCGGTAAAGGTCTCTGTTTCGGGTGCAGAAGTTATCTCCGGAAAGGATACCGAGAGCATAGGAAACCTCTCAGGATTCGGAAGGACTGAGACGGGAGTATTCTTCTACGGAAACATCTCCACGAATGCCAATGCGAAGGCGAAAAAGAAACTGTCCTGGATAGTGAAGGGAAATATCGGAGACGAGATCACCGTAACTGCCTGCTCAGAGAAGGCGGGAACGGTCTCAAAGACCATAGTATTATGATGCATACAACTTGAATACCTGTATGTTTTTGCAAATAAAAGACGCACCTGCATGAGCAGGTGTGTTCTCTTCTATCTGGTTCAGTTTTTACATGAGCTTTCTGAACATAGCCTCGAAATCCTCGAGGGTAGCATGACGCGGATTTCCCGGTGCACATGCGTCAGCTGCAGCTGATTCGCAGAGGAACGGGAGATCTTCTTCCCTGAGCTTTTCGAGCTTGGTCGGGATTCCGACATCGACGGAGAGCTGCTGTACTGCATCTATTGCAGCCTTGCGGTAGGTCTCCTGATCCATTCCTTCCGTGTCTACTCCGAATGCTTCTGCGATAGCCTTATACTTCTCGCCGGTGAACTCCTTGTTGAATTCCATGACTATAGGAAGCATCATTGCGCAGGCGACTCCGTGAGGAGTGTCATACACTGCTCCGAGCGTATGTGCCATGGAGTGTGCTATTCCGAGTCCCACGTTTGAATATGCCATAGCCGTCACATACTGAGCGAGGGCCATGCCTTCCCTTCCGTCAGGGTCGTTGGCATATGCAGCGCGGAGGTTCTTGGCTATGAGCTGTATGGACTCGAGATTCAGACAGTCACTGAGTTCCCATGCCGCAGCGGTGGTATATCCCTCTATGGCGTGGGTGAGAGCATCCATTCCCGTGGAGGCTGTGAGTCCCTTCGGCATTGAGGACATCATGTCAGGGTCTACGACTGCGATGTCGGGGATGTCGTTAGGGTCTACGCAGACGAATTTACGTTTCTTTTCTACGTCAGTGATGACATAGTTGATCGTGGATTCAGCTCCTGTTCCGCCCGTGGTCGGGACTGCAATGGTGAATACCGTACGATGCTTTGTGGGAGCGACTCCCTCAAGGGAACGGACATCATAGTATTCGGGGTTGTTCACTATGATGCCAATGCCTTTTCCGGTATCCATGGAGGATCCGCCGCCTATCGTGATCATGAAGTCAGCTCCGGACTTGCGGTAAGCGTCTACTCCGTGCTGTACGTTCTCGATGGTCGGGTTAGGCTTGATGTCTGAATAGAGTTCATAGGGGATACCGTTCTCTTCGAGAAGATCGGTAACATGCTTTGTGACACCGAATTTTACAAGATCGGGGTCGGAAGCCACGAATGCCTTTTTGAGGCCTCTTGAAGCTATGATCCCGGGGATCTCCTTTATGGCTCCGTGTCCGTGATATGATATTCCGTTCAATACAAAACGATTGACTGCCATGTTGTTTCTCCTTTACATATTGAATTATTGTTATAATACCATTTTCCAGTATGGTTTTTCTATCATAAAACAAAGGATGATTTAGACAGTAAAGATCACAGGTGATAGAATTGAGATTACCACATCATCCGGAACAGGAGAAAACTCATGAAGACAGTGAGGACGATCATCGGGATACTTGTAGCTGTGGCACTGCTCGCAGTGGCAGGCTTTTTCGGGTACTCTCAGCTCGTAGAGAAGGGGATAATACATATAAAACCTGGAGAGACAACGTCAAAAGAAAATGTGATAACGGAAGACTTTCGGGGGATCATCATAACAGCTGACGTTTCCAGAGTGACCGTATGCCCGTCGGAAGATGGAAAAGTGAGACTTGAGTTCACGGGGAACAGGAGCATAACCCATGAATACCGTTTTGAATTTGATGGTGAGGAAAAAGAACAGAACCTGATCATAGAGGAGAAAGACAACAGGTCGTGGATAGACAGGATGCTCCCCGTAGCGGAAAGCCTGGAGATAAAGCTCTTTTTGCCTGAGACCCACCCTGAGGGTCCGGAAGAAAACTACGGAAAACTGAAGATCAACGCAAAAACGGGAAACTGCAGCGTAAAGAGCGTTCCGATCGAATGGACCGAGGTGTCCACTTTTTCAGGGAACATCGAGATCAGTTCCGTAACCTGTCGCGGGCCCGTCGGTGCCAATTCGGAATCCGGAAACCTGAAAATGTCGGATATCAGGGCTCAGGACTGCGGGGCAAACACTTCAAGCGGTAATATAGAGATCAGGAACGTGATTGCAGAGTGGGGAGGATTCCTGATAATAACGGAATCGGGAAACGTCACATTTGAGGATTGCGACTCTAAGCTTGAATCGTATCTGAGGACGCAATCCGGAAATGTGAGAGGAACTCTCCTCTCGGGCAAACAGTTCGTCACCAATACGGCCATAGGAAAGATACAGGTCCCTGAATCCGAAGGTACCGTGGAGTTCATGATAGAGACCACTACGGGGAACATAGTCATAGAGGTGAAGAAATGAAGAGCGGCAAGACAATATCAGCCATACTGATAGTCATCAATATCATCGGTATCATCTGCATGATCTTTTTCATGGGCATGCTTTTTTCGGGAGATACGACAGTAAAGAATCCGGATTCCATGATCCCCTTTCAGACCTGGGAAGCAGGAGGAACTGTGCTGATGATAGGTCTTGTTCCTCTTGCAGTAGCAAATACACTGGCTTTTACCTTTGCTCTTAAAGAAGAGGTGACAGGATGGAAGAGATACCTGTTTTTCCTGCCTGTGTTCCTCTGCTTCCTGAGCGTGGTCTTCTATATCATCAAATCTTTTACGCTGTGACAATCAAGAGACCGATATGATATAATCTATCTTGCTTATGATACATGGATGGGGCATTGGCGCAGTCGGCTAGCGCGCCACACTGGCAGTGTGGAGGTCACGAGTTCGAATCTCGTATGCTCCACCATTTTTATATGACCATTCAGGTATCATGTTTGATACTTGAGTACGACGGTAAAAAGGGGAAATATGGATTTCAGCTTCTCAAAGGCTCCGGATATGTACGGGGCATTTCACATATCCATTCTGGCGGCATTTCTCGTAACAGACGTGCTGCTTTTCCTGTTCCTGAAAAAGAAGCCCGAGAAGACATTGAGGAAAGCGATACATGTGATGGGGATGATCATGATCGTGCTGGAGATATGGAAGCAATGGTTCATATTCACATACATATATGAGAGGTATACTATGTGGTTCTTCCCATGGCAGCTTTGCTCTATGGCAATGTATCTGTCATCCCTGCTTCCTTTCCTCAAAGGGAAGACAGAGGAGGCATCACTTGTTTTTCTGTCCACTTTTTCACTGTTTGCAGCCGTAATGGCTCTTCTGGTGCCAAGCGATATGCTGAGAAAACAGGTGCTTTTCACACTGCACGGCTTCATATATCACGAGATAATGATAGCGGAGTCATTGTGTGCCATGATTATTGTGTCAAGAAGGAAAGAATACAGATTCAGACCCTCGGTGGTAATGTTCCTCATAATGGCTGTTATAGCCGAAGTCATAAACGTGATAGGGCATTTTTTAATGAGGAACATAAACCGCGAACCGGACATGTTCTTCATAACGCCTTTCTACAAGACCGACCAGCCTGTATTCGACTATATAGCCGAAAAGCTGGGAATCATCCCTGAGATAATCATATATCTCGCACTCATTGTACTGGCGGCATTCCTGATATATGCCGCGGTAAGGCGTTTTATAAAAGCGGAGGAGGCAAACGAAAACGGGACTGTGTGAAACAGTCTCGTTTTCATATGAGGGATAATATTACTGGTATCTGTACGGAAGCTCCAGATGACATCCCTCAAGCAGATCCCTGTCTCTCATTATCCTTTCGGTTAGATCATAGCCCCTTATCTCTCCGTCATAGAGGAGTATGCTCTTCTCACAGGTATCACATATGAAGTCAAGGTCATGGGACGCTATGAGCTTCGTCTGGGGAAGGGATACTATGACGTCCTGTATCTTCCTTCTGTTATACGGGTCCAGCATCGAGGTAGGCTCATCCATTATGAGTATGGATGGTTCCATGGTTAGTATAGTGGCTATGGACGCCATCTTCTTCTCACCGCCGGAGAGCTTGTGATTGTATGCTTCCTTCAGGTGGCTTATCGACAGCCTTTCCAGTATCGCGTCTATCCTTCTTTCGGTCTCTTCCTTATCCATCCCGTAATTCTTCGGACCGAATGCCATATCATCCACTACCCTCGGCATGAACATCTGATTGTCGGAGTTCTGCATCACGTAGCCGATCTTCTTTCTGATCTCGGGGAGGGTCTTTTTAGTGACCTCGGTCCCGTCCACGGTAATCTTTCCGGAAAAGTCCAGGAAACCCAGCACCGACCTTATGAGAGTCGATTTTCCCGCTCCGTTCGCGCCTATGAGACCCACGGAAGCATTGTCGTCTATCTCGAAGGAGATATCCTTTAGGATCTGTCTTTTCCCGTCGTAGCTGAAGCCTACGTTTTCGAATCTGATCATTTTACCTCCGTATCAGGTTCCCTATGGTGACGGGAACGTTAATGAGCCTGCATAAGATGATGAGGGCCGACACCACTATGAGGAATACATAGTCTTTGAGTACCGGCTTTCCTATGTCATAGTTTCGAAGATCCCCGGTGTATCCTCTTGCTTCCATTCCGAGATAGAGCTCATTGGCTTTGTCGTAGCTTCGGAGCAGAAGCTGTCCCAGGAAGGATCCCCAGCTTGAAATGTGGAGCCCCTTCTGTCCCGGAGCACGGAGCGAATACGCCTCGGTCATGTTCGCGACCTCTTCAATCATGACGGTTATATATCTGAACGTCAGGAGGAATAAAGAGATGAGTATCCTTGGAAGCCTCAGCATCGAAAGGGCTGCGCATATGTCATATATGGAATTCGTGGCTATGAGGACATATGAGGCCTCTACGGCCAGGAAGCCCTTTACCGTCATCGTGAAGAAGGAAACGGCTCCCCTTGACAGCCTGAAACCGTTTATGACGAGATATGGATCCCTGTCAAAAAAGATGTTCAGTATACCCATGAAGAGTATGAAGGGGAGCACGTATCGGATCTTTCGGAGACTCTCGGAAAAACTCAGCTCCGCAAGGCGGAACATGAAAACAGGGTAGAGGAACATCATAAGGATACCGGTCAGATCATACTTATCAAAGGACATCAGGGTCACGATGTATATGAACGTGACAAGAAGAATGAAAAGAGTGTGTATCCCGTGTATGTAACTTGTTCCTGCCGAAAGCTCGTCCAGCCTGCGGAGGTCGCTGAGTTTTCTGTTTATCTCCATTATCTGTCCTTGTCTATATACCCGTTTGTCTTCTTATCAGGCAACAGCAGTCTTCTTCTTTCTGAAGAATCCGCCGAGTATGCAGATTATGACTACTACTGCTGCAACTATCAGGGAACCGACGATCCCTGATACGGTAGTTCCTATTGCCGACTCGTTATCCTTGAATGCATAGTCAGGAAGGAATGCCACGCTGTCCTGGACCTTCTGGGCCGATTCGGAGAGCGGGCTCGACAGACCGAATTCCTCCTCATCAAGTCCCATATTTGCAGCATATCCGCCGTCTTCATTTCCGAAGAGAGCCCATTCAAGTCCGTCGGGGTTGGAGCTTGCGATGAGGGAGAGTCCGCCGCCGACTACGAGAGTCACGACTGCAAGGACTGCGATGACTCCCTTTAAGGACATCTTCTTCTTGCCGTCCCTTTCACTGACTTCGTTGTCCCTTAAGAGCTCAGGTCTTGCCTCGTTAACGAACAGTAGAACGGCACTCGTGATGAGTCCTTCCACCAGTCCGATGGCGAGATGGATCGGGAGCATGAGGGCTACAAAAGTCCCGAAGGGGAGTTCAGTGATACCTGAGATCGTCGTCTCAAGGACTACCGAGAAGGCTCCGAGCTGAAGGGTCACTACGCATCCCAGTATGGAAGCAAGTATTATCTTAGCCCTTGTCGCCGCAGCCTCACCCATCTTCTGGAACAGGTTGCTCTTCATGATGGGCCGCCATATGAGATAGTATCCCACGAAGCATCCGTAGAAGGCCATGTTCCAGATGTTCGCACCCAGGGCCATAAGGCCTCCGTCTGCAAAGAAAAGACATTGGATAGCGAGGATCACCACCATTGAGAGGAATCCTGCCTGAGGTCCCAAGAGAGCAGAGAGGAGCATACCTCCGCACATGTGTCCCGATGATCCGGTACCGGGAATGGTATAGTTGATCATCTGCCCTGCGAATACGAGTGCCGCTGTGACTGCCATCGTAGGAAGCTTGCTCGTTTCTTCATCCTTATTCAGCTTGTGAGCTGAAATACCAGCTGTTACGCCACTTGCGGCGTACATGGTTATTGCTACCGCCGGAGCGAGTAGCGCGTCTGCCATATGCATAAAAAACCTCCTTGAATATGGTATAAAGTCATACTTTCAAGTATTAGTTATGTGCCTTCAGGCAAATATAAAATGTTGGGATCAATAAAAAGAGCACTTCGGTGCAATGGTATGAACTACTGATTCAATCTTTCATAATTATACGCCGTAAGGCAGATTTATGGCAATATCATCCGTTTTTCCCATATATTGCGATCTCTTTAAGGTTCCTTTAAGTTTGATGTCTTATCATTGGCTCAATAGAAACAGAATGGAGGAAGTCATTATGAAAAAGCTCATATGCATCATATTATCAGCATTGCTGATGATCTCCGTGATCTCGGGATGCAGCAACAGCACCGGTTCATCTTCCGGTACACAGAAACAGGGCAGTCATGAAGGATCGGTAGGTCCTGGGAAGCCGCCTGAAGGACACGGAGGCCCCGGAGGATCATCATCAGGAGATATAGAGTATTCGGGAGCTGTCGAGATAACCGAGGAAACAGAATTAAAGGATGAGGAGATATCTTCGTCTAGCAGTGATGAGAGCGCAATACTGATATCCTCTTCAGATGAAGTTTCCATTGAAAACGTCAAGGTGGAAAAGAGCGGTGATTCGGATGGCGGAGACAACTGCAACTTCTATGGACTCAATGCAGGGATACTCGTAAAGGGAGGATCCGTGACGACGATATCAGGAAGCACCATAACAACAGACGCTGAAGGAGCGAACGGAGTGTTCTCATATGGCGGCAACGGAGGCAAAAACGGCGGAGAAGGAGACGGGACTACGGTGGTCATCAGGGATTCCACCATCACGACCACAGGAAACGGATCCGGAGGGATAATGACCACGGGAGGAGGCATCACATACGCCTATGACCTGACAGTGACTACAGGCGGAAGGTCCTCCGCAGCCATAAGGACGGACAGGGGAGGAGGACAGGTATATGTGGACGGAGGGACCTATACCTCGAACGGACTCGGTTCTCCTGCGATCTACTCCACAGCGGAGATCCACGTTGCCAATGCGACTCTGGTCTCGAATCTTTCCGAGGGAGTCTGCATAGAAGGACTGAACTCCATTGAACTCACAGACTGTGACCTTACAGCCAGCAACACGAAATGCAACGGGAATGCGACCTTCCTGGATACGATAATGATATATCAGTCGATGTCCGGAGACGCAGACAGCGGTACATCCTCTTTCACCATGACGGGAGGTTCTCTTACAAGCAAGAGCGGGCACGTGTTCCATGTCACCAATACCTCTGCAGTCATAACACTGAAGGGCGTCAGCATAATTAACGAAGACAGTGACAATGTCCTAATCTCGGTCTGCGATGACGGCTGGAGCGGAGGGGAGAATACAGCGACCTTTATAGCTGGATCCCAGGAACTCAAGGGAGCGGTGCTCGTGGGCGATGATTCCACGCTGAACCTGGAGCTTACGGAAGGAAGCACCTTTGAAGGATATGTTTCAGGAGAGATCGTTAATGCAAAGGGAGAAACAGTCTCGACTGAAGCAGGAACCGTGAAGGTCACCCTTGATTCCACAAGCAAATGGATACTGACGGGGGATTCCTACATCACAGAGTTCGAGGGAGATACTTCAAATATTATAACCAATGGTTTCACGGTTTACGTGAACGGGAAAGCGATCGTCTGAGACGGTCAGGATATCGAAACTCTTCTGCGGTAATTTCTGCCGCAGGAGAGGTTTTTGCGTATCAGAGAAGCGGCACGGACTGTATAATAATAGTATAAAAGAGAGGAGGCCCCTGTATGGATAAGAGGACAAGAGTTTTGAATGCTATGGACAAGCTTCCCGTCGATCATGTGCCCGTCGGGTTCTGGTTCCATTTTGACGGAGAAGAGACAAAGGGAGAGGAGTGCGTACAGGCTCACCTCAGATACTACAGAGAGACGGATCTCGATTTCCTGAAGATCATGAACGACGGATACTCCTCATATCCGCTGCCGGATACCGTGAAGACGGCAAAGGATCTCTGGGATCTGAAGCCCCTCGGAAAGGACCACCCCTGGATAAAGGACCAGGTCTGGAGAGCAAAGAGGATAGTGGAGGAGATAGGTCAGGAAAGATGTGTCTTCTATAACGTGTTTGCTCCGTTCTCGTTCATAAGGAACGGCAAGAGGAACGCCCTCATAATGGATTTCCTTCGTGAGGATAAGCTGGCAGTGATGCACGCCATAGATATAGTGGCGGAGGACGCTGCTCTGCTTTCACAGCTTCTCATACAGGAGGCAGGATGCGATGGGATCTACTACTGCGTACAGGGCGGTGAGAAGGACAGGTTCACCATAGAGGAGTATAAGGAGATAGTGGCTCCGAGCGACCTCTACGTGCTCGAGCATGCCAACAGATATTCCGACTATAACATAATGCACTGCTGCGGATGGGCCGGGGCCAAGAACAACATAGAACTCTGGCAGGATTATCCCGTGAAGTGCGTGAACTGGGCGGTATTCGTGGAAGAACTTCCTCTTCCGGAAGGCAGGGCATTCTTCGGAGACAAGGCGATCCTCGGAGGCTTCGAGACACTGCATCTTGATGCCAGCCTCGGGAAATACAAGGGCATAATGTACTCCGGACAGAAGAAGGAGATAGAGGACTTCACGAGGGATACTATCCTTACCTTCGGAAAGAGGGGACTTATGCTCGGAGGAGACTGTACGATCGCCACATGGCTCGACCATGATAGGATAAAGTGGATAGTCGATATAGCAAGGAGCCTCTGATATATCGAAGATAATCATGGACATACGCCTCTTCTCGGGGCGTATGTCCATGTAAGGGGATATATAAAATATTTTTCGGAAAGGTGCAATAAAATCGGGCTTCCGTCCGTTAATTAAGTGAAAGGACGGAAGATATGCAGGCGACGATGATTTCAGGAACCATATCAGAAACACGGAGAAAAACGGATCTCGATGCTGTCATAAGCGACATAGCAGGCGGCAGTAGAGAGGCTTTGAGGGAGCTCTATTCAGAATGCTCTAGGGGGATATATTCCTATGCCCTGTCCATACTGAAGAACGCTTCCGATGCGGAGGACGCTCTGCATGACGTGTTCATAAAAGTCTACGAGAGCGCACCATCCTATAAAGGCAGGAACAAGGCCATGAACTGGATGCTCACGATCACGAGGAACATCTGCTACTCCAGATTCCGTGAGATGAGGAATACGGCCGAGATGCCGGAGGAATACGCGCTTCCCGACACGGTCTCCTCATCAGTGGAGGACAGGATGGTGTTAAGAGCATGCCTTGACAGCCTGAATGACGACGAAAGGGAGATACTGGTGCTGAAAGCCTCGGGAGGGCTCAGGTTCAGGGAGATCTCAGCCTTGACAGAGATGCCTTTAGGGACCGTCCTTTCAAAATACAGGAGAGCCATAACAAAACTTAACAGGCTCTTCTCTCAGGAGGAATCAAAATGAACGGAAAAGAGATAGAAGAAAAGGTAAAAAACGCATTTGAGTTAAGCGTGCCCGACATCTCGGACAGGATCATGAACGATCTTCCTGAAAGGAAAGGAGAAGTCATGATGGAAAAGGATAAATCTGAAGGCGTGAAGGTGGCTGATATAGGGAACAGAAGGAAGGCCATGAGGAGGATCGTTTCCGTAGCGGCAGTACTGCTCCTCATAGTAACGGGAATCGCAGGCTATGCCGTATACGACAGGAACATGAGATCCGTTAACACCGTGTCCCTTGACGTGAACCCCAGCGTCGAGATCGAGGTGAACAGGAAGGAGAAGGTCCTCACGGTAACTCCGAAGAACGAGGACGGAAAGAAGATAATTGGAAGCATGGACTTCAGGGGCAGCAGCCTCGAGGTCACCGTGAATGCTCTTCTCGGATCGATGCTGAAGAACGGATATCTGAGCGAGCTCTCGAACTCCATACTGCTGACGGTAAAGGGAAAAGATGCCGAGACCCTGAGGCAGAAGCTCTCCTCTGAGATAGACAGCTATCTTAAGGAAGGGGATTTCCTTCCGGCCGTGCTCAGCGTAACGGATGAGGAAAAAGAGGATGACGGATTCTCCGAGATAGCGGAGACCTACGGGATCTCAAGGGGAAAGGCAAGGCTCATAGCCGCAGTTCACGACGAGGATCAGAAGCATTCCCTGGAAGAGCTATCCAAGATGACAGTTAATGAGCTGAACCTCCTCCTAGGAAGAAAGGAACAGAAGTCCCCTGCAGGAATTAGCAGCAGCGGAGAGGCGAGCAGCAAGGCATACATGGCGGCAGAGGAAGCGGAGGATATAGCTCTTGCCCATGCAGGAGCCGACAGGGAAAGCGTGAACTTCGACGGTCCTTCAGAACTGGACTTTGAGGACGGAGTCATGTGCTATGAAGTAGAGTTCACATACGAAGGATATGAATACGATTACGAGATAGACGCCATTACCGGAAAGGTCCTGAAACACGAGAAACAGAAGCTCGAAAAGGACGATGACGATGATGAGAAGATCCCTGCCAATACCGAAGACAAAGCTATAGGGGTCTCCAAGGCAAAGGCGATAGCTCTCAGGGATTCCGGAGTCGGGGAGGATGAGGCCCTGTTCGAAAAGGCAGTTCTTGAGAAAGAGGACGGAAAGATCATATATGAGATAGAGTTCATATCGGACGATATCGAATATGAGTACGAGATAGATGCCTTTTCCGGTAAGATCCTTAAAAAGGACAAGGAGAAGGAGGATAAGCCTTCCGGTACAGTAAAGCCCGATAAGGACGACGATGACGATGATGACGATGATGATGTCAAGGAGCCGGAAAAGAGCGAGTCATATATAGGAGCATCAAAGGCAAAGAGCATCGCGCTCTCCAATGCCGGGATAAAGGCAAAGGATGCAAAAGAACTCAAGTGCACCCTTGATAAGGAGGACGGGATCTACGAAGTAGAGTTCAAATATAACGGCTATGAATACGAATATGACATAGATGCCGTTACCGGAAAGATACTTAAGACGGAGAAGGAAAAGGACGACAACTAAGG
>JAFRTU010000021.1 GCA_017439085.1 Clostridia bacterium
ATTATGAGAGCTGCTCCGGCTCTGAGGTCGCTTGCCTTAACAGTGCTTCCATAGAGGCACTCGACTCCCTGGACGGCAGCCATCCTGTCATCTATAGTGACCTTGGCTCCCATCTTTCGTATCTCATCTATGTGTTTGAAACGGGATTCAAATATGTTCTCAACTATTATGCTCGTTCCGTTGGCTGTACTCAGGAGCACAGTGGTAGGCTGCTGAAGATCCGTCGGGAAACCGGGATACGGATACGTCTTGACATCGACGGCATTGATCCTCTTGTTGCAGGTGACCCTTATGGCGTCATCATATTCCTCAACGGTGACACCCATTTCTCTCATCTTTGTGGAAAGCGTATCCATATGCACGGGAGATGCATTCTTTATTAGTACGTCTCCTTTGGTAGCAGCCGCAGCGATCATAAGGGTACCGGCTTCTATCTGGTCCGGTATGATGCTGTAATCACAGCCATGGAGCTCCTTCACGCCTCTTATCCTTATGACATCGGAACCGACGCCCCTTATCTTTGCGCCCATCTGGTTTAGGAAGTTTGCAACATCGACGACATGAGGCTCCTTTGCGCAGTTCTTGAGGACGGTAGTGCCTTCACCGAGAACTGAAGCCAGCATCACGTTAATGGTTGCTCCTACAGAGACCTGGTCAAAATAGATCTCAGCGCCGGTCAGCTTGTCCGCCTTTGCGTGGAATATGCCATACTTCGTGTCCACCTCCGCTCCGAGTGCCCTAAGTCCTTTTATATGAAGGTCTATCGGGCGTGAACCGATATCACAGCCACCGGGGAGATAGACGCCAACATCCTTGAATCTTCCGATCAGAGAACCGACGAAATAATAGGAGGCGCGGAGCCTCTTTGCCAGCTTCATGTGGACCCTGCCGGTGGAGACGGCTCTGGTATCTATATGTACGGTATTCCTGTCCAGAAACTCGACTTTTGCACCGAGTCTCTTAAGTATGCTAAGAAGTATTAGAACGTCATCTATATGGGGAACGTTTTCTATTGTATATTCATCGGCTGCAAGCAGTGTAGCCGGCAGTATTGCCACGGCTGCATTCTTTGCACCTCCGACGGAGACTTCTCCTTTAAGGGGGATCCCGCCGTTAATAACGAATTTTTCTTCCATATTATCTCCAAACTCTGTTGTGCGGGAAGATGTCTTCCTGCCGGTTTTCGAGGGCATTATGTAAATAATTGGTCACAAGTTCAAACAACTTCAACTCAAATGAATTATAATATGTTTACCATACAAAAGCAAATTAGCGGAAGACCTGAAAAGCCTTTTGACAGGGCTTTGAGGCCTTATGAAACAGGGGCAAAAATGGATTTTACACTGGGTTCCATAGTAGAGACGAAAAAGCAGCATCCCTGCGGGAGCAGGAGGTGGAGAGTCATACGCACCGGCGCGGATTTCAAGATCAGATGCGAAGGATGCGGAAGGATCGTCATGCTCTCCTATGAGGACTTCAGGAAAAGAGTGAAAAAGGTGATCTCGTCTGATGAGAAAGAAAACGGTTAAGGTACTGGCAGTCTTTCTGGCACTCATTGCCCTGACGGTAGCCCTGATATTCATTTCAATAGCAAGCAGATACGAACTGTTCACGGTCGAGGGAGATTCCATGCTTCCTTCCATAAAGGACGGAGAGACGGTCGTGGTGGAAAAGGCAGATCCAAACAGCCCGTCTTGTAAAAGGGGGGACATAGTCCTTATAAGGCTTACTTCATCGTCGGATGTATACATCAAGAGAGTCATAGGCCTGGAGGGAGACAGGATAAGGATCAAGTACGGTAAGGTATATCTTAACGGAGAGGTGCTCCAGGAAGACTATATAAAGGAAGAGACGATAAGGGACATGGAGGAGATCGTCATAGGTGACGGGTGTGTTTTCGTCCTCGGAGATAACAGGAACGACTCATATGACAGCAGAGATTTCGGGGCCGTGCCTGCCGAAGCCCTGGTAGGCAGGGTCAGGTGGAAGGTGTTGCCCTCAGGACTCAGGGAAACGGTTTTATGAGGTAAGACTATGGGAAAAACAGGTGTAATCATTATAATCGCGGTTTTTCTTACGGTCATCATCCTCTTGCTGATAGCAGGAGGTTACAGACTGAAGAAGACTTTCTATTCCCTCAGTACCGATAAGGTGAGCGGACATGTCCGGTTCGCTCTCATAACGGATCTTCATTCCTGCAGATACGGAAGGGACATGGAGGAACTCGTGGAGGCCATAGCTTCCTGCAAACCCGATTATATCCTTCTTGGAGGAGACATATACGATCATAAGCTCAAGGACACGAACGCCGATGTCTTTCTTGCAAGGATTGCAGAGGAATACCCCTGTTTCTATGTGAGCGGGAATCATGAGTATTACAGGGAGGATTTCGAAAACCTGTTTCAGCATATAAGAGATCTTGGGATCACGGTACTGGAAGGAGAGCACGTAATGATAGGAAATATTGCTCTTCTTGGTGCAAGAGATCCGTATCTCTACGGTGATGAGACCATGGAAAGCGATATCGTTAATGCGCTTGAAGGGACCAGTGGGGAGATGTACAGGATCCTTCTGTCACACAGGCCAGAAAAGACGGATATCTATGGCAGATACGATATTGATCTTGTGCTCTCGGGACATGCCCACGGAGGACAGTGGAGGATCCCAGGACTGATCGAGGGAGTGTATGCGCCTCATCAGGGGATACTGCCCAAGATAACCGCTGGTGTATACGAACTGGCGAACGGAAAACTTATAGTCTCAAGGGGACTGGCAAGGGAGACCACTATCGTACCGAGACTGTTCAACAATCCGGAGATAGTAATCATAGACATAAACTGAGGTCGATATGAACATACTGATATGCAATGCAGGGAGTACTTCCCTTAAACTTAAACTGTTCAGGATGCCGGAGGAAGAGGTGGTACTCACTTCCAGAATGGACAGGATAGGCGGAGATAAGGAAGGCTCCTTTCTTTTTGAAGACCGTAACGGAAAGATTGAAAAAAAACAGATGATCGCTTCATATGAGGAAGGACTCACTCTGTTCCTGAAGGCTGCCGGGGAGAAGATCATAAAGAGCGTGGATGCCGTGGGTTTCAAGACCGTGCTCTCTAAGGATCATTACGGAGTTCATCTGATAGATGACGGAGTCATAAAAGGGATGCACGAATATATGGCCGTGGCCCCAGTGCATAATACCTGTTATCTTGAAGTCATAGGAGTCTTCAAAAAGCTCCTCCCGGGCATACCTCTCATAGGCGTTTTCGAAACGGAGTTCCATAAGGATATCCCCGAGACTGCATATACCTATCCCGTTCCTCTCAAATGGAGAGACGAGATGGGAGTGAGACGTTTCGGATATCATGGCGCCAGTCATTCATATGTGGCGGGAATCATAAGGGACATGTTCGGAGAGGAATACAGGGCAGTATCCTGCCATCTTGGAGGATCCAGTTCTCTTGCGGCGATAGTGAACGGAAAGGGTGTGGATACCAGTTTCGGATTATCCCTCCAGACGGGAGTGCCTCAGAGCAACAGGTGCGGGGACATGGACCCCTTCATCATCTTTTATATGATGGAAGAGCATGGCCTGAGCATGAAAGAGGTAAAGGATGCTCTGGAAAGGGAGAGCGGGCTCAAGGGCATATCAGGGATCAGCGGAGACATGAGGGACCTCACGGAGGCTGCAGATGCAGGGGATCATGATGCAGCGCTTGCGATAGACATATATACGAGGGAGATAGCCCGCTATATAGGAGGATATACAGCTATTATGGGAGGGCTTGACGTGATAGCGTTCACTGCAGGGACCGGAGAGAACAGCCCCCTCGTGAGGGAAAAGGTCTGCTCGTATTTCGGATATATGGGACTGAAACTCAATGAAACGGGAGAAAAATACAGCACTCCCACGGTTATTTCAGCTCCTGACAGTACCGTGAAAGTGCTGGTGATACCTGCAAACGAGGAACTCGTGGTGGCAAGGAAGGCCTATGCCCTTAGCCTGGAGAACCTGACTCTGTAGGAAAGCTTTTTCGATGATCCGGGAGCCAGTATGGCTGCAAACTTCTTCTGCTCGAACACGCTGGGTTCATCCTCATACTGATTGATCCCGGCCCACGGCTCAAGACAGACATAATCCGCTCTCATACCGGGCCTCGTCCAAATGGACATCACATCGAAAGAATCGAATTCCATGGTGAGCTCTTCTTTTCCCTTCGGGGAGACAAGAGCTACTTTTTTTGTTTTTACATGCGGGAATATGAGGGCATCGTTCTCATCGAACCATTCATGACGCAGGGGGATCCTGCCATCTTTCATATCTTCAAAAGCCCGTTCGCCCTTTACTATCATACCATCCGGACACACTGCTATCCTGTTGTCCGTATCAGGATCGAACACGAGTTCATAATCCTCGAATGAAAGCCCGTCTTCCATCGGGCATATGAAGCCCGGATGTGCGCCGAGACAGAACGGCATGTCAGAAGAGGAATTGTTCGTTATCCCGAAAGTCGTCTCAAAACCGTCTTCTTTGAGATCATAGGTGACGCTGAGTTCGAATCTGAACGGATAGCTCTTCAGGGTCTCCTCATCCTCAGTTCTTGAGAGGGTGACGTGTTTAGGACCCTCATCCTTCAGAGAAAACTTCTTGAAGGCTATGAAACCGTGTTTTCTGATCCCGTATTCCTTTCCCGCGATGCTTATCCTGTCATCCTTTATCGCTCCGACGACAGGGAAGAGGATGGGAGAATGCTGACCCCATACCTTGGGATCCGCCTGCCAGATATATTCTTTTCCATCAATACGGAATGAGCAGAGCTCTGCACCTTTGCTCTCTATCGTGAAACCTGTCCTGCCTGACTCTCGTGTAAATAACATGTTGTCCTCCATATCAAAAAAGGGGAGGCACTAAGCCTCCCCGGGTACTTTATGCTCAGAATCTTGCGCCTTTTGCCATTCTCTCCTCTTTTTCCTTGAGGAATTCAGGCCATGGCTGGTCAGGTCTTGCACATGTGATCTTGGTATTTATATCGAAACTGTTGAGGGTGTTGATATCCTCTTCCTCGAGTTCGAAATCGAACACGTCCATATTGGACAATATGCGGTTCTGTTTTACGCTCTTCGGAATGACGATGATGCCCTTCTGGAGATCCCAGCGGAGGACGACCTGAGCTATGCTCTTTCCGTACTTGTCTGCTATCTTCTGGATGCGTTCATCACCGAAGATGGCACCGCCTCCGAGAGGGGAATATGCCTGATACTGTATGCCCTGTTCACGGCAGTATTTCTGGAGCTCAGGCATCTGATAATAAGGATGGCACTCGAACTGGTTGACTGCAGGACGTACCGTTCCTTCAGCAAGTATCCTGTCGATGTACTCGGAATAGAAGTTGGCTACGCCGATAGCCCTTGCCTTTCCTTCCTTATATATTCTTTCCATTGCTGCCCAGACGTCGAGATATGCATCTCCGAGCTCGGGATGCGGCCAGTGGATGAGGTAGAGATCGACATAATCTGTCTGAAGGTCTATGAGGGTCTGGTCCATCTGATCAAGGACTTCCCTGTAGGACATCTTGAAAGCCTTGGAGGTAACAAAGAGATCTTTTCTGGAGACTCCGCAGTTCTTGAGGCCTTCTCCGACTTCCTTTTCGTTCCTGTATACGGCGGCGGTATCGATATGCCTGTATCCCGCCTCGACTGCCCATTTGACTGCATTGACGACATCCTGGCCTTCAGCCTTCCAAACTCCGAGGCCGAGCCACGGCATCAGAACACCGTTGTTGAGCTTAGTAACATCATTGATTGATCTTAACATTTTCATTTTTCCTTTCCTTTATTGCTTAAGTATTTAAATCCCAACATCATAATTTTAATCCATTTGCGGGGCTTTGACAATTAAAGACAGGGAGAGCTCTCCTTCAGGAAATTCTCTATCCAGATCGCCGGACCGTCGTCATATACGGATGGGATTATCTCATCTGCCATCTCCTTCACATCATCGGGAGCACTGTCCACGACCATGGAATGTCCGACGTTCATGAGCATCCTGGAATCGTTCATGCTGTCTCCGAAACAATAGGAATCCAGTACGTCTGCACCGAAATACCTGAGGGTGTCTCTCACGGCACGGCCTTTATCGTTTCCGACCTTGATGATCTCGTAATAAACGTTATTGTTATTTATGATCTCGAGTCCGTTGCTTACGAGGTATTCTGCGACCTCCTCCTTCATGGGCACGCCGTACAGAGTAAGCTTGTGCACCGGTATGAGGGAGTACAGGCGTATGTACTCATCATATGAATGGACATCCGGGATCCTGGGCTTGTCGTATGAATCTATATTATAGAACTTTATCCTTTTTTCGCCCTCCACTGCACCGTCGAGCTGCAAGTCCCAGAAATACTTCATGGTCTCGTTAACGAATCCGTTGTCCAGACGGTCGTCCCGGATCACCTTTCCGTCAGCTATAATACAGGCTCCGCAGGACGTGCAGTATGCGTCAAGGTCAAGGTCCCAGAGCTCATCCGGCACATGCCCGTTGCATCTCCCCGTACAGAGTATGACCTTATGCCCGGCCTTTTTCAGAGCAAGGAGAGCTTCTCTGTTCCTCTCTGACATGGCAGGCGTCCTGGGTATCAGAAAAGTACCGTCGTAATCGAAGAAAAAGTATTTCATATTCCATTCCTTTCAAGTCTCGTGAGCGGATCCCTGGGGCTTTTCGCGATCCAGTAAATAGTAATTGGAAAAGGACTTTTTGTAAAGGGGAGATGCCTGTTCCCGGCAGTTCCCCTTCGTTGACAATAAGAGGAGAGGAAGCATATAATTTGTATAAATTTATACGATATATACGGAGGGATTTGTGCGGGAAGCACAAACAACGGCATATGAAAGAATTAACCAGTAACGAACTTCGCAGCCTTTATCTTGAGTTCTTCAAGTCCAAGGGACACAAGGTGATACCATCTGCATCATTGATTCCAGAGAACGACCCCACGGTGCTGTTCACAACTGCAGGAATGCATCCGCTGGTACCGTATCTTCTCGGAGAGAAGCACCCCCAGGGCACGAGGCTCACGGACGTACAGAAATGCGTCAGGACGGGAGATATAGATGAAGTCGGCGACAGCTCGCACTGTACTTTTTTTGAGATGCTCGGAAACTGGTCTCTCGGTGATTATTTCAAGAAAGAGGCCATCTCATGGAGCTTTGAATTCCTGACGGATGAAAAATGGCTCGGCATACCGAAAGAGAAACTGTATTTTACCTGTTTTGAGGGGGATGAGAACGCCCCGAAGGATACCGAATCCCATGATATATGGAGGTCCTGCGGAGTGGAGGATGATCACATATTCTATCTCAGCAAGGAACATAACTGGTGGGGACCTGCAGGCAAGACGGGACCCTGCGGACCGGATACGGAGATGTTCATAGATACAGGAAAGCCGAAGTGCTCGGAGGGCTGTAATCCTTCATGTTCATGCGGCAAGTATCTGGAGATCTGGAACGATGTCTTCATGCAGTACAACAAGACCGAGGACGGAAGCTTCGTACCGCTGGCACAGAAGAACGTCGATACCGGAATGGGACTCGACAGGACGATAGGGATACTTCAGGGCAAGAAATCCGTATATGATACGGATGTGTTCACAGGTATACTTTCAAAGATCGAAGAACTGTCCGGAAAGAAGTACGGAGAAGATGAGGAATTCGTAAAAGCCTTCAGGATAGTGGCGGATCATGTACGCTGCTCGACATTCATGCTCGGAGACGAAAAGGGTATCACACCTTCTAATGTGGACCAGGGATATGTCCTTAGGAGACTTCTCAGAAGGGCCATACGTTATTCCATGCAGCTTGGCATAGAGGCCGGAGGGCTTCCCCAGATCGCACAGAAGGTCGTGGACCAGTATAAGGACGTATATCCGGAACTCGGAGAGAACAACAAGAAGATCCTTTCAGAGATCGCTCTCGAAGAGGAGAGATTCACAAAGACCATCAATCAGGGAATGAAGGAATTCGACAAGCTGGTAAGATATCTTCAGACTCCGGAGATCCCGGGGAAGAGCGCTTTCAGGCTGTATGATACCTATGGATTCCCGCTTGAATTCACTCTCGAACTGGCAAAGGAAAAAGGATTCACGGTAGATGTGGCCGGATTCGATGAGGCTTTCAGGAAGCATCAGGAGAAGTCCCATGAAGGAGCAAAGGAGAAGTTTGCAGGCGGACTTGCAGACCACAGCGTCCAGACTTCCAGGCTCCATACGGCAACACATCTTCTGAATGCCGCACTCAAGAAGGTCCTCAACGACGAGAACATACAGCAGAAGGGCTCGAACATAACTGCGGAGAGGCTTCGTTTCGACTTCAACTTCCCGCGTCCCCTTACGGATGAGGAAAAGCAGAAGGTCGAGGATTTCGTGAACGAGGCAATAAAGGCTGACGTGCCTGTAGTGTGTACGGAAATGAGCGTTGAACAGGCAAGAGCAGAGAACGCGGTCGGAGTATTCGGAGCCAAGTACGGAGAACTCGTCAAGGTCTATAATATAGAGGGATGGAGCAAGGAGATCTGCGGAGGACCCCATGCTTCAAGAACAGGAGAACTCGGACACTTCAAGCTGGTCAAAGAGCAGAGCTCATCAGCCGGAGTCAGGCGTATAAGAGGAGTGCTCGAGGACGCACAGTAAAGATAATCCATTGTCTGATGACAATAAGGAATATATATTAAGGAGATCATAATATGAAAAAGCTGCTGAAGGAGTTTAAGGATTTCATCGCTCAGGGCAATGTTATGGATCTGGCAGTCGGCGTCGTCATAGGCGGTGCGTTCACGGCTATCGTGAATTCTCTCGTCAACGACCTTTTGATGCCGCTTCTCGGACTCGTGACCGGAGGTCTTGATTTCTCCTCTCTCGTGATCAAACTTGCAAGTGACGAAGCGATCGCTGAGGCAGAGGCAAACGGGACCACACCTGCAGTACTGAAGTACGGATCATTCATAGCTGCTATCATCAACTTCCTGATCGTGGCACTCGTTATCTTCCTGCTCATAAAGGCATTCAACAAGGCAAAAGCTTTGAAGAAGGCACAGGAAGAGCCCGAAGCTCCAAAGAGGATATGCCCGTTCTGCAAACAGGAAGTGGCTGACGATGCAGTCAAGTGCCCGTTCTGCACATCCGACATCCCGCTTGAAGAAGCCGATGAAAAAGAGGAAACCGAAGAATGATTCCATTCTGAACGGAAAGGTAATAAAAATACCGGCGAGAAAAAAGTCTCACCGGTATTTTTATGATGCGAAAAAGAAAATTCAGCCATAAAAAAATGCATAATCAGCTGAATATAGAAGAAAATATGCGAGAAAACCGAACTATAATGAAATTGCGTTCTTGTAAATATGCAAAAATGTGTTGCCAATATCAGCATAGGGTAGTATGATTCTATTCGCACTCAACTATAGACGGAGGAAATGAAAAATGAGATATTCCGAAAGAGTAAGACAGATCGCCCCATCAATGACCCTGACAATAGACAGCCTTGCAAAGACCATGAAGAAGGAAGGCAAGGATGTTGTCAATTTCGGAGCAGGTGAGCCCGATTTCGATACTCCAAGGTATGTCAAGGATGCCGCAATAGAAGCAGTCAATGCAGGAAAGACAAAATACACACCTGCACCCGGGATCCCCGAACTCAGGGATGCGATCGCCGGGAGATACAACAAGAAATACGGCTTCAGTTTTACCGGAGCTAACGTGGTCGTGAGTACCGGAGCTAAACAGGCACTTTTCAATGCCATACAGGCAACGGTGAACCCCGGAGATGAAGTGATCATCTTTTCACCATATTGGGTAACATATCCCGAGATCATAAAAATGGCGGGAGGAGTGCCGGTGATCGTGGAAACGGAAGAAGAGGATATGTTCGTTCCGAAGAGAGATCAGATAGAGGCAAAGGTCACCGACAGAACGGTCGGCATAATGTTCTCCAATCCATCGAATCCGTGCGGAAAGATATATGACAGGAGCATCCTCTCGATGATAGCCGATGTTGCAGGGGAGCATGATCTGGTGATCATCTCGGATGAGATATATGACGAGCTCTGCTATGACAGGGAGATCGTCTCGATCGCAGCTCTCTCAGAGGACGCAAGGAGCAGGACGGTCATAGTGAACGGTATGAGCAAGTCCTATGCCATGACGGGCTGGAGGATGGGCTATACCATAGCCGATGAACAGCTTACGAAATACATGTCGGCATATCAGAGCCACAGTTCATCAAACCCGAACTCCATAGCCCAGTATGCATCTCTTGAAGCTCTTAAAGGCCCGCAGGAGGATCTCAGGAACATGGCAAAGGTCTTTTCGGCAAGAGCAGACCTGGTCGCGAAACTGTATGGTGAGATACCCGGACTCAGCTTCATGAAGCCGGAAGGAGCATTCTACACTTTCCCGAACATCTCATCCGCTTTCGGAAAATCATACAAAGGGCAGAAGATAACGGATTCAGCCTCTTTCTGCGAGATACTACTAAAGGAGAAAATGGTGGCGGTAGTGCCGGGAAAGGCATTCGGGTATGACAAATGCTTCCGGCTCTCCTTTGCAACTTCAGAGGAGAACATCGTAAAAGGTTTAACGAGGATAAGGGAGTTCTTCAGCGAACTTGAATAAGATATGGAAACACAGGGAAAAGAGGATAGCGGCGCTATCCCTTTTTTCATTGAAAAGGCATGTTCTTTGAATTATACTTTAACAAAATAAAATTCCAGGAGAATGGTAAAAATGGATCTGCGCAGAGAGATACTTGATATCTTGCTTGATGATGCATCCGTATCCGAAGATACGATCGCAAAGATGATCGGAGAAGAAGAGGGAAAGGTGCATGAAGAGATAGTTAAACTTAAAGAAGAGGGGATCATAGTCAAGATAGGGGCCATAGTTAATTCCGAGGCCATGGGAGAGCATGCTCCTGCAGAAGCGATGATAGAGATCAAGGTGGAGCCGAAACTCGATTTCGGATACGAGGACATCGCAAGGAGGATCTATCAGTTCCAGGAGGTCAAGGCTCTGTATCTCATGAGCGGGAGATATGACTTCTCCATCAGGGTAGAGGCAAAGACCATGAAGGAGATATTCAATTTCGTTTGGGAGAAACTGGCCGTACTCGAAGGAGTAAGGAGCACAGAGACACTCTTCATAATGAAGAAATACAAGGAGAATGGAACGGTCCTTATCAAGACAGAAAACAATGACAGGCTGGTGGTGACTCCGTGAAGAGCGAAAAATTGATCGCAAAGAGCGTCAGGGAGATAAAACCTTCGGGTATCAGGAAGTTTTTCGACATTGCAAGCGGGATGAAAGACGTCATCTCCATGAGTGTCGGAGAGCCTGACTTCGTGACGCCCTGGAACGTCAGACAGGCAGCCATCAACTCGGTGGAAAGAGGGCTCACACATTATACTTCCAACAGCGGACTTCCGGAACTAAGAAGGCTCATCAGGGAGTATCTGAATGACAGATATGACGTACACTACGACATGAATGACATACTGGTCACCGTAGGAGCCAGTGAAGCCCTTGATCTTGCCTTCAGGGCGCTTATAGATCCCGGAGATGAAGTGCTCATCCCCGCACCTTCGTATGTCTCATACGAGCCCGGAGTGAAACTGGCAGGAGGAGTGAGCATACCCATTGTCACTGAGGAAAAGGACGATTTCGTTATAAAACCCGAGAACATAGAAAAAGTGATCACGGAGAAGACGAAACTCATTATTATCCCTTATCCCAATAATCCGACCGGAGCCATACTGGATAAGGAGGACATAATTCGCCTTCAGGACTTGGTACTGAAACACGATCTCTTCGTGATAGCCGACGAGATATATTCGGAACTTACCTATTCACGAATGCATCAGTCATTTGCAGAGGGATTCGAGGACAGGACGGTTCTCATCAACGGATTCTCAAAAGCTTTTGCCATGACCGGCTGGAGGCTCGGATATGCCGCAGGTCCTAAAGAGATCATACAGGCGATGCTAAAGATCCATCAGTATACGATGCTCTGCGCACCCATATCCAGCCAGTATGCAGGAGTGGAAGCACTCTCATCCGAGATGAACAGAGACTATTCACAGATAAGGGAAATGGTCAGGAGCTACAACAGGAGGAGGGTGTTCCTCGTCGACAGCTTCAGATCCATGGGTCTTCCGTGCTATGAGCCAAAAGGTGCATTCTACGTTTTTCCGAACATCTCGCCCACGGGGCTCTCATCGGAGGATTTCTGCACGAAACTGCTTTTGGAGAAAAAGGTGGCCTGTGTGCCGGGAACTGCGTTCGGAGAAAGCGGAGAGGGCTTCATAAGATGCTCATATGCCACTTCCATGCTGAATCTTGAGGAAGCGGTGAAGAGGATAAGGGACTTCATAGGAGGACTTAATTAGGATGTTCAATATAGTCCTCGTGGAGCCGGAGATACCGGGTAATACCGGAAACATAGCAAGGACCTGTGTAGTGACCGGGAGCAGGCTCCATCTTGTGGAGCCGATGGGATTCAGCATCGATGAAAAACAGGTGAGACGGGCAGGTCTCGATTACTGGGACAAGCTGGATCTTACGGTATACAGGGATCTTGATACATTCAGGGAAGAGAACAAGTGCAAGGGCACGTTCTGGTATTTTTCAACAAAAGCCGGGAAAGTGTTCTCTGAAGCGGATTTCAAAGATGGCGATTTCCTCGTATTCGGAAAGGAGAGCGCAGGTCTTCCCGAATATCTGGTGTACGGAAACCCGGAGCATGCAGTGAGAATACCCATGGGAGCGGAACTGAGATCTCTGAATCTTGCAAACTCAGTCGCGATAGGGCTCTATGAGGCATTGAGGCAGGCAGGATATCCGACGCTGCACTGAGCACACGGAAGGTGACCATGGACAGGGCAACAGGCAAAAACTTGTTGCCCTGTCCTTTTCTGTATAATAAAATAGTTTCTGTACATATTTATTATGAGGAGAAGACTCAAAATGGATAAAAAGACTATAAGAGATATTGATGTAGCCGGAAAGAAAGTCATAGTGCGCGTAGACTTCAACGTTCCTCTGAAGGACGGAGAGATAACCGACGAGACCCGTATCCAGGCTGCACTGCCAACCATCAAATATCTGCTTGAGCAGAACGCAAAAGTAATTCTTTGCTCGCACCTCGGACGTCCGAAGGGAGAGTTCAAGCCGGAGTTCTCACTTGCACCTGTTGCCAAGAGACTTCAGGAGCTCTTACCCAACAACAAAGTCGTATTTGCAAAAGACGTGATCGGAGAGAGTGCAGATGAGGCAGTAAAGAATATTCAGAACGGAGAGGTAGTTCTTCTCGAAAACCTCAGATTCCATAAGGAAGAGACAAAAAACGATCCTGAATTTGCAAAGAAGCTTGCAAGCTATGCTGATATATATGTAAGCGATGCATTCGGAACCGTTCACAGGGCACATGCATCCACTGCAGCTATCGCTCAGTATCTGCCGGCAGTTGCCGGATTCCTGATCGAAAAGGAACTTCAATTCCTGGGAAATGCTCTTGAGAATCCTGTAAGACCATTCGTTGCAATACTCGGCGGAGCAAAGATAGCAGACAAGATCGGTGTCATAGACAACCTGTTCACCAAGGTGGATTCCCTTATCATCGGCGGCGGCATGGCTAATACTTTCATTGCTGCCCAGGGAATAGACATGAAAGCTTCTCTGGTAGACAATGACAGCATAGAGGTCGCAAAGGAACTCCTTGCCAAAGCAAAGATGAAGGGCGTAAAGATCCTGCTCCCAAGCGATGTCATAGCAGCAGACAGATTCGATAACGATGCAAAGACGGTCATGGTTCCCGTTGAGAACATCCCCGACGGATATATGGCACTCGATATCGGACCTTCCACAAGGCTCATATTCGCTGAAGAGATCAGCAAGGCAAAGACCATAGTCTGGAATGGACCGATGGGAGTTGCAGAGATGAGCGCTTTCGCAGGTGGCACCCGTGCGGTTGCTGAAGCCATGGCCAATGCAGAGGATGCCATCACCATAATCGGTGGTGGCGATTCCGCAGCAGCAGTTAAGGCACTCGGATTCGGAGACAAGATGAGCCACATCTCAACAGGTGGCGGAGCATCCCTTGAATTCCTTGAAGGCAAGGAACTACCAGGAGTCGCTGCCCTCAACGACAAGTGATCGGAGGAACACATGAGAAGACCAATCATAGCCGGAAACTGGAAGATGAACAAGACTCCTTCAGAGGCAGTCGAACTCGTAAAGGCACTCATTCCTCTCGTAAAGGATGCTGAGGCTGAAGTGGTGGTATGTCCTCCATATATTAGTATCGCTGCAGTAGCGGAACTCATCAAGGATACGAACATAGAGCTTGGAGCTCAGAACGTATATTTCGAGAAGAGCGGAGCATATACCGGAGAAGTTTCCATCGATATGCTGAAGGAAGCCGGAGTCAGGTATATCATAATCGGCCACAGCGAGAGAAGACAGTATTTCAACGAGACTGACGAGAACGTGAACAAGAAGGCAAAGGCCATTCTTGCTGCCGGGCTCAGACCCATCATCTGCATCGGAGAGACTCTCGATCAGAGAGAGAAGGGGATAACTAACGATTTCGTCAGCATGCAGACAAAGCTTGCTCTCAATGGCATCGAAGAGGCAGAACTTGAGAATGTTGTCATCGCATATGAGCCCATCTGGGCTATCGGAACAGGCAAGACAGCTACTGCTCTTGAAGCAAACGAGACCATCTCTGCTGTAAGGAATGCAGTCAGGGAGATATACGGGGAAGAAGGTGCTGACAAGATAAGGATCCAGTACGGCGGGAGCATGAATCCTAAGAACGCTTCTGAACTCATGGCTCAGAGCGAGATAGACGGAGGTCTTATCGGAGGAGCAAGCCTCAAGGGGGAGGATTTCTCAAAAGTCGTGAAGTTCTGATGGAACAAACTGAAAGTAAAGGGACGACAGTAGAGTCGTCCCTTTTTATGAATTAAAACTTGCTATGTGTGTGAACAGTTGTTTACAAAAACGAAAGATTAAACTTCATATTTTTGTGCTTTCCATGTATCCGTTATTAGTAAAAAAAGATACTGGACATATAATTTGGGAAAAAATAAAATTAAATTATAAAATGAAGATAGGAGTTTATAGAATGAAAAAGTTTTTTAAGCTTTTGGTTTTGATTTCATTTGTTTCAATTGTTTTCATTAGTATTGCTTTTGCTGATACTTATCATGCTGGCAAATCTTTTACCATACCAGGCTCCGATTTACAGAGTGATGCTTGTAACTGGACGCCTGCATTCAATATACCTTCGGGGAACCTGTATGTAAAATCATATGCAAATCTGGCAAATCCTACAGGAATGACAGAATATTATAGAGTTTGTCCTTCGGCAAGCTCGTATACGACAACTAAGATTCCAATAGACGGGACCCTATATACCAGATCAACTTCTATGGCTGCTACCGGAGGAGTTTCTTATGCTGCTCATGCTATAAAGTGGGATAGTATACTGACGGTAAGCATTACAGGCAAGATCTATTTCTACAGCAAGAATAACTCTTGATGTCGGTTAGGAATGACTATGAGAAAAAAACATATTATATCAATCATAATGGTGGTTATGCTCTTGTTTGTCTCTTCTTGTAATAAAGAAAAAGAGAGCATGATCCCTGAAGAAGCTGTCGAATATGGATCGCTAGAAGAAGTATTACAAAAAACCAGGATTCAAATATTCCGAGTTCCAGAACACATCGATGGATATGATGAGATCAGGTACTTTTACTATTCTGATGAAGTAGCCATTGTTGAGTATTTAGGAGAATACAACACACTGATGTTGGTGGGCAAGGCTTCGTCATGTCAACAGGTCCTTGAATGGGAGTCGAAACTGCATCCAAATGCAGAAAATAGTCAAGAGAGATATGGAAGGGCTGTAGATGTTCCGGATACTAAGTATTCTTTTAATCTGAGAGGGTATGTAAGTGAGAATAAAGGAGAGGATCTTCAGTATTCAATAGCATATAATATGGGAAATAATTTTGAGACTTATGAACTGTATTCAAAAAAACCTTTGGAATTTGATGAAATCTGTAATTTGTGCACAGAGATAGTATTGATGAATGCAAGATAAAGCTTTTTCAGAGGAGTGATTAGCAAACGAAGAGAGTATTATTAATGCTGTTGATATTACCGATGATTATGATTGTATATATGGGAGTTCTTTATGCTGATACTTATCATGCAGGTAAATCGTTCTCCATTACAATAGATGGAATATATAGCAATGCCTGTAATTGGGTTTCGGCATTCAACATACCTTCAGGGAAACTATATATGAAGTCATATGCTAATTTAGCAAATCCAACAGGGATGACAGAATATTATACAGTTTCTCCATCTGGTACTACTCATTTCACATCACAGATAAAGATTGATGGAACGCTATATACTAGATATTCAACTTTTGCTGTTTCGGGAGGGACCACTTACTCTGCATATGCGAGAAAAAATGATTTATCGCTGACAGTTGGAGTGACAGGGAAAATTTATTTTTATAGCAATAACAATACTTGATGTCCCTTCAACAAACAAGAAATCTAGAAAATTTGTACATATTGCTATAGACAAGAGGGAATGAAATGATTAGAAGGTTGGTAAATGCATATAATAAGTATCACAAGAGGACATGGTTTACAATGGCCCTCTTTGTGATGCTGTTTACCATAACTTTACTATGTGTAAACATGCTGATAAACAGTTCCAACAAGGACAGCATGGAGACCCTTTTAGATCAATATGGTTCATATCATTATCTTGTACATGGCATATCGCAGGAAGATTTGGATATCATCCTGGAGCATGAAAGACTGACACAATACGGCATCATAACTCATTCTGGTAATTATTCAATCAATGAAACAGACTATTATGTATCTATTGGATCGTATGACGAAAGCGCACTGGAACTTGGAAGAATATCCTTAACAGAAGGATCTTTTCCATTGTCTCAAGATGAAATTTGCCTTGAAGAACGCTATAGATATGTGTTTGATAAGATCCTTAATATAGGAGACTTGATAAAGCTTGATATTGATGAGGAACAGATCGTTTTCAAGATTTCGGGGTTTATAAAGGATTATTCCGGATACTGGAATAATCTTGATGAGATAGTTATAGGAGAGAATGACTATCCAAATGTACTCGTGGCACAACAGGTTGCACAGAAATATAAAACAGCAGAGTCTATAATGCTCTATTATTCTGGAGTAATGGACTATAAAGAATTTAGTAATATTCAAAAGATCATAGGTATTTATGATACGGACAGGATTGTTTCGAATGACGAAGTTTATTCTTCTGGGTTTATGATTCTTCAGGAGCCAATAAAAAGATATACTTTTATTTTTTCGGGGTTGTATCTATTATTGGGCACATACATCCTATATATGATTCAGAGGATGCACTTGTTATCTCTGCTACAGGAAAAAGATGTGCTATACGGAATCGGAACATCAAGAAAAGACTTTTTTGTGTTAAATTGCAGCATTACTGTATGGCCTTTTTTTATTGGATTAATAACAGGAACAGCATTTTATGTATTGTTTTTTATGCTTTTTGAAAAAGGCATTTATTTCGGATATGTTTTTTCCAATATCATCTATATTTATTTGGTCATTATTGCATATGTATTGTCCTTTATTACTGTTTATTTACTGAAAAGTATAGAGAGAGGTTCTGAAAAGCAGACAAAGCAGTATAAATTTACATCAAACTATATCATAGAATTATATTCTGTATTCACAAAAAGAAAGGTAAAACGAGTATTGGCTTTGATAATACTGATTGGAGTGATTCTATCTCTCTTTCAATGTATAGATTATGACAGACAGTACGGACAGTTTTTGAACTATGAAGGAAAATACTATTTTATAAATGCAAACTCATCACGAGGATATAGGTCTATCTATGTGGCTGGCATGTCACTCAATTCAACAAGTTCTTCATATGGTTTTAGTGATATTGTCAAAGTGAAGGAAGCACTATCTAGTTATGATGGCGTATATTTTAATTATGTTATATCGGGAGATAAATGTATTGAGATCCCGGAAACAGATTCAGAGTATTGGAATACATTGAAAAATAGAAGCAGCTATCTAGCTTTTGTAGGGACTCCTAACTGTATAGAGCAAAAAGAAGTTGACAGTGTTCCTGATGACATCAGTTTTACAGATTATTTTGGGACTTTTACCGTGAAAGATAACAATATCGATGTTTTCAGATCCCTTTATCCAGAAATCGATATAGAAACAGATCTGGCACCAGGTAAGATCGTTATTTTCTGCGAGCCTGTCAGCATCGGGACCATAGAACTGACAGAGGATTATCTTAAGGACGGAGATACCATAAAGCTGGCCTCTGTAGATTATACGGGTACATATTCAGAAGCTCTGAGCGATCATGATACCATTCAATTTTATGAGGAAGAATATGTCATTAGCAAGGTCGTCAGGGAATATTTTGATTATAAGGATGAATATACACAAACCGGTGGATATGGCATGCCGATAATAGTCTGGACCGAAGAGACTGCTTCTATGAACCGTAATTTGAATAAAATCGAAAGTTTGTCATGCCATATAGATAAAACAGTTTCGGATGATGATTACGACAATATCAGGAATATATTCAATAGGATAGCTTTGTCTTCGAGAAACGCCCTTATTGCAGAGTCAAGATTTGCCGAGGATTTCTACAAAAAGTTTTATACTGCAATCGACGTATCTAGCATTGTTGTACTTATCCTTGTGATACTGTCGGTCGGATATGCTCTTTATTCCTTAATATACATTGATATGAGGGAGGACAGGCTAAATACAGCCATTTTAAGGACAATTGGGATGAACAGACATAGCTATTATCAGATTAAGATCATGGAATATGTAACATACGTATTAATAGGTTTTTTGCTCAGTATGATATTATGCTTTGCATCCCTAAAGCTTTTTTCAAATAGCTTCTATCCGATACAGATGCCTGTATTACTGCAATACATTATAGTGATAATAGGAGTGGTTTTTACAGCACTGATCCTGGTACTTGCATTAGCATTTGTCAGTGTGAACAGCATGTTCAAGAAGGATATAGCTGACACAATCAGGAACAAAGAATAGTCGGAGAATTCACACCACTTTTGGGGAGGGATAAAAAAGAATGAAGATCATAGAGACCCAGCAGATATCAAAAACATACTCTAATGGCAGGATTCAGGCAGTAAAGGATGTGACGATCTCATTTGATAATGGAATCAATATAATCATGGGGAAAAGCGGTTCGGGAAAGTCGACACTGCTGCAAATGCTAGCAACTCTGCTCATTCCCTCCAAAGGCAAAGTCATATATGATGATATGGATCTATACAAAGAGGCTGATCTGGAATATATCAGAAGACATGAATTCGGATATATATATCAGTCCTTTAATCTGATAAAAGAGATAAGTGCAAGAGATAACATACTGCTTCCGAACTACATCATCAAGCAAAAAGACCGGAAACACTTTAATGAAGTAACCAGTCATCTAGGAATCAAGAGTATTTTGAATCAGATGCCCGAGACACTGTCAGGCGGGGAACAACAAAGGGTGGCCATCGCAAGAGCAATTATTAATAAACCAAAGATTATTTTTGCTGATGAACCTACAGGGAATCTTGATGAGAATAATAGACAGAAAGTTATGGAACTTCTTGTCCATATATGCGAAACATATGATGCTTCCTTGATCATGGTGACTCATGACGCGGATCTTTGTAAATATGCGAATCATATATATCTAATGAAGGACGGAATGATAGAGCAGGAAAAATGATGAATAACAGCATAATACTGGAAATCAAAGATATTTTAAACAATATAGAACAGGATCTTTGCAAACCTACACTGCTGGAGGATATTGCTAGAAGATATGAAATAAAAAGAATAGAAAAAGAATTTCAGGCAATATTAGGAATGAGCATTAATAAGTATATCTTCGCGAGACGCCTGTGTGAGGCGGCAAAAGAGATAGAATCTGGAGCGATTATAGATCGGGAATTCTCAGAAATATATGGATATACAGGAGAAAAGAGCTTTTATAAAGCGTTTGCAAATTTTCATGGTATCTCAGTTAAAGATGTTCGAAATCACATAAAACCATTTAGACGATTCAATCCCATCAGTTTCGATGTAATAATCTCGGGAGGAGAGGATCCGGAGTTTAAATTCGTGGATATCGATGGATTCACCGAAGAGCTGGTTGTTGACGTTGTGAATTCCGATATCGATACAAAGACATTAAATAACAGAAGACAGGGATATATTGAGGAAAATAAAGTAAAATCATCGGCATTGCCCTCAATGGTCTTTAGAATCCCTGATGGCAGAAATACCATACTGTATTACCAGAAAAGCTATGAAAGGAATGATAAACCAAAGTTCCACAGAAGCATCCCTCCAATGACGTGTATAGTGTTTTCTTTTACGGGGCCTCTTCTTAAGACTATAGATAGGAATATTGAGTACTTGACTACAAAATGGTTGAAAGACAGGAGATATCAGATAGTTGATAACTGCCATTTTGAGATCTATAAAGAGGGAGAGATTGATGATCCCATGTATCAGTATGATGTGATGTTCATCTTAAAGATCAATTCTCTTCTCGACATGTTCAAATAATAATATAAGAAAACACGAAAGGCCATGCTTTATAAAAAACATGGCCTTTATTGTTCTTTGTATAGGATTCAATTATCACTTCTTGGGCATAGCATTCGTAGACATGCCTTCAACATCATGAGCAGCTTCCATCAATGTCTCGGAAACTGTCGGATGAGGATGTATCGTATTTGCTATGTCTTCAAAGGTTCCGCCCTTCTTCATTATGACAGCGACCTCGCCGATCATGTCTGTTGCTCTTGGAGCATACATCTGAGCACCGAGGATCTTTCCTGTGGTCTTCTGGGTTATGATCTTCACGATTCCCTGGTTCTCTCCCATGACCATGGCTTTTCCGTTGTTGGCAACGTTGAATGATCCGGTCTCGACTTCATATCCGGCTTCTTTAGCCTTCTCCTCGGAGAGACCGACATATGCGATCTCAGGAGATGTATAGAGGCATGCAGGTACTACGTCATAGTTCATCGTTGCGGTCCTCTTAGCGCAGTTCGCAGCTGCGACCATACCTTGAGCGGATGCAACATGAGCAAGCTGGATCTTCGGGGTGATATCACCGATAGCATAGATGTTCTTGATATTGGTCTGGCAGCAGTCATCTATCTGGATGTATCTTGTAGGTCTGCCGTTCCTCTCTGCAAATTTGACGCCGACTTCCTCAAGTCCGCAGTTTGCGGTCATAGGACTTCTGCCGACGCTTACCACGCAGCAGGCACCTTCAGCTGTCTGAGGCTTTCCGTCGAGTTCATAATTGACCTTTACTGTATCTCCGCCTTCAATGGAGGTGACTTTTGCGCTGGTGATGATATTGACACCGATCTTCTTCATGTTCTTTACGAGTGCGGAACGGATCTCTTCCTCGATTCCCGGGATGACGAAAGGAAGCATCTCTATCACGGTTACTTTCTTTCCAAGAGTTCCGAATACCGTAGCGAACTCCATTCCGATGACACCACCGCCGATGATGACGAAGCTGTCCGGGATCTCCTTAAGAGCGAGGATATCATCGCTGGTCATGACGTTCTTTCCGTCAAGTCCGGGGATCGGAGGCCTTGAAGGTGTGGATCCCATGGCGAGGATTATGTTTTCTGCCTTTATCTTCTGTCCGTTGACATCAACGGTGTTAGCGTCATCGAGTTTTCCAAAGCCGTTTATGACATCGACTCCGTTTGCCTTTTCAAGTGCACCGACACCGCCGACGAGTCTGCTTACGACCTTGTCCTTATGAGCGGCTATCTTGGCATAATCATATGTAACGTCGCCTACATTTACTCCGAATGAGGCTGCGTTCTTAGCTTCCTGATAAAGTTCAGCTCCGTGAAGGAGAGCCTTTGTAGGGATGCATCCTCTGTTGAGGCATGTTCCGCCTAATTTGTCCATTTCGATCAGAGCAGTCTTCAGACCGTACTGAGCGCATCTTATAGCAGCCTCGTACCCGCCAGGGCCTCCGCCGATGACTGCAACATCATAACGATTTTCCATAGAATTCTCCTAATCTTTTATATAGATTTAAATGATACCAGCGGGAAATTTTATAACTGTATATAATCCCTCTATCTCACAATAAATGTTATGGCATTTGGGCACAAAAGTCAATAAAAAGGGCCTTTCACAAGTCATCTGCGGAGCAGTCAGGAGAGGAACCGGAAGAACCTCTTGACATAATAAGAAAAGCTTTTGAAAAACCCCTTTTCTGATGCTTGAAAAAAGGTTCTTTCAATTGACATTCAGGGGTATTCAGATATAATAAATTTAGGAAATTCTGAGGATTTTCCTCGTTTTTGGTGACTATTCTAGAATATTCATTTTTGGAGGGTAATATGGCAAATACTGTTATCATGCCTAAAATAGGAATCACGGTCGAAGAGTGCATCCTGTCAACATGGCATAAGAAAGTGGGAGACCCCGTTAAGAAGGGCGATGTCCTCTTCTCTTATGAGACCGATAAGACTGCTATTGACCAGGAGTCCGAATTTGACGGCACGTTACTGGAGATTTTCTATGAAGAGGGCGATGTGGTTCCGTGCCTTGAGGCTGTCTGTGTGATCGGAGAAGCCGGAGAAAAGGTCGAGAAGAAAGAAGCTGAAGCTCCCGTTCAGGAAAAAGTCGAAGAGAAGAAGGAAGAGATAAAAGAACCTGAAGTTAAGGCTGATGTCAAGACCGAGAACCCCGATGTCGACGTCGTCATCATGCCTAAGATCGGAATCACGGTCGAGGAGTGCATACTCTCGACATGGCATAAGAAAGTGGGAGACCCCGTTAAGAAGGGCGATATCCTATTCTCTTATGAGACAGACAAGACTGCAATCGATCAGGAATCGGAATTCGAAGGCGAACTGCTCGACATCTTCTATGAAGAGGGCGATGTAGTACCGTGCCTCGATGCAGTTTGTGTCATCGGAAAGCCCGGAACCGCATATACACGCGGTGGCGGCGCAACAAAGAAAGAAGAAGAAACTACTGCAGCACCCGTTGCAGCAGCCCCGAAGGCAGAAGTCAAGTCAACAGGCAAGGCTTCTACCGATACACCTGTATCTCCGAGAGCAAAGACATTTGCTTCAAGGCTCGGAGTAGAAGATTTCTCAGGAATCGCTCCTACGGGACCTGAGGGAAGGATAATAGCAAGAGACGTCGAGGCATTTGCCGCTACGGCTCCAAAGAAGGTCGAAGAGGCCAAGCCCGTCAAGGCAGCAGAGACTGCTCCCGCAGCTGCTCCTGCACCGAAGGCTGCTCCTGCCGCAGAGACCGAATATGTGGACGAACCGCTCAACAGCGTAAGGAAGTACATCAAGAAGAGCATGACTGCTTCTCTCCAGGGGATCCCGCAGCTCACGCTCAACTCCAGCTTCGATGCAACGGTCATCATGAACCTCCGCAAGAAGTTCAAGGAGAACGAACAGTTTGCAGGCATCACGCTGAACGACATAGTCGTACATGCAGCTGCAAAGGTCGTCGCAGATTTCCCGATGCTGAATGCTCATCTGAACGGCGAGACCATGAGAAAGTTCAAGAAGGTAAACATCGGCGTTGCAGTCGATACACCGAAGGGACTCCTCGTTCCTGCAGTTATCGGTGCTTCCGATATGTCACTGCTCACACTTTCAAAGGAACTCAAGACTCTCATAGGACTGACCAAGGAAGGAAAACTGCCTGCTGACAATGCAAGACAGGCTACGTTCACCGTTAGCAACCTCGGTTCCTTCGGAATCGAATCCTTCACTCCTGTCATCAATCCTCCTCAGACCGGAATCCTGGGTGTTGATACGATAACATACAGGCTCAAGAGAGACGGATCGACATATCCCGCAATGGGATTGTCCCTCACCTTCGATCACGGCGCTATGGACGGAGCAGATGCAGCCAAGTTCCTGAAAGCTCTCGTAGCTTATCTTGAGAACTATGACATGATGCAGATGAAGTAATGGGTATTACTTTTAAAATAAGAAAGGAAAAATAATATGCCAAAATCGATTTATGTAGATCCTAATGAGATGAGAGCGCCTGGAAAGATAACCTTTACAGACATTCCCGTAAATCAGTACAACAAGACGATCAAAGAAGAATCTTCCAAGTTCACGAAAGAAGATTTCATGCGCATCTATGAAGACATGTTCACGATCCGTACGTTTGAGCTCATGCTGAACGACATCAAGACTAAGAGTGAATATGAAGGCATAGCATGCAGCTATAAAGGACCGGCTCACCTTTCAACAGGTCAGGAAGCAGTCGCAGTCGGAGAAGCTTATTATCTTACTGTTGACGATTTCACTTTCGGAAGCCACAGAAGCCACAACGAGCTCATCGCAAAGGCATTCTCCGCTATACATAAGCTCACTGAAGAAGAATTGACCAGCATCATGGAGAACTTCCTCGGCGGACATATCTATAAGTTCGTCAAGGAGAATATCGAGCACACTGATGTTAAGGACCTTGCAAAGAAGTTCTTCCTCTACAGCGCAATGGCTGAGATCTTTGCTAGAGATGCCGGATTCTTAAGAGGACTCGGCGGATCGATGCACGCCTTCTTCCAGCCCTTCGGTATCTATCCGAACAACGCAATAGTCGGAGGATCTGCATGCGTGGCGGCAGGAGCTGCACTCTTCAAGAAGGTAAACCAGAAGCCCGGTATCGCAATAGCAAACCTCGGTGACGGTTCCCTCGGATGCGGACCTGTCTGGGAAGGAATCAACTTCGCAGCCATGGACCAGTACAAGTATCTCTGGGAAGAGGGATACAATAAGGGTGGCCTCCCGATCATCTTCAACTTTGCTACCAACCATTATGGAATGGGCGGACAGACAAAGGGCGAGACGATGGCTTATGACATGATCGCACGTTTTGCTGCAGGTGTTTCCCCGACACAGCTCCATGTAGAGCGTGTTGACGGATTCAACGTAATGGCAGTCATCGATGCTTATGAGAGAAAGATCCCTGAAGCACTTGAGGACGGTCCTGTAATGCTCGACGTAGTGACATACAGATTCGGCGGACACTCTCCTTCAGACGTCAACGCATATCGTACAGAGGAAGAGATCAACGCATGGAAAGAGCAGGATGCGATCCCTGCCTTCGCAGCTAAACTGATCGAAGCAGGCGTAGCTACCGAGAAAGAGATCAAGGATCTCGAGAAGGCAGTCATCGCAAGGAACCTTGCAGTATTCAAGGCTGCTTCCGACAAGACCCTCACTCCTTATACCGATTATGAGAAGAATCCTCACTTCATCGAAGACCTCATGTTCTCCAATGAGCACATGGATTCCATGACCGATGCTCCTGTCGATGACATGCTCACCGCTAAGGAAGACAACCCGAGAGTACAGCAGCTCAAGGGAAGAGAGCGTTATTACATGAAGAACGGCAAGGCTGTTCCGAAGATCAAGTGCTTCGGTATCAGAGACGGTATCTTCGAGGCTATATTCGACAAGTTCTATGTAGACAGGACACTGGTAATGTACGGTGAGGACGTTGCATACTGGGGCGGCGCATTCGCAGTTTCCAGGAACATGGTCGATTCCGTACCGCGCCACAGACTGTTCAACTCCCCGATCTCCGAGGCAGCTATCGTAGGAAGCGCAGTCGGATACGCAGTAAGCGGAGGAAGAGCAATAGTAGAGCTCATGTACGGCGACTTCATCGGCCGCTGCGGAGACGAGATTTTCAACCAGCTGGCTAAGTGGCAGGCAATGTCCGGCGGCATCCTCAAGATGCCTGTTGTACTCCGTGTTGCAGTAGGATGCAAATACGGTGCACAGCACTCTCAGGAGTGGACATCTCTCTGTGCTCATATCCCGGGACTCAAGGTCGTTTATCCTGTAACTCCTTACGATGCTAAGGGTATGATGAACGCAGCTCTCTCCGGAACCGACCCTGTCGTATTCTTCGAGAGCCAGAATTTCTATGATCAGCCCGAGATGTTCGTCGAGACCGGTGTGCCGGAAGGCTACTATGAAGTACCGCTTGGCGAGCCCGCTATCAGGAGACATGGTGATGACGTTACCATCCTCACTATCGGACCTTCACTTTACAAGGCACTCGATGCAGCTAAGATCCTTGAGGAACAGTACGGAGTATCAGCAGAAGTCATCGATGCAAGGAGCGTCGTTCCGTTCAACTATGAGCCTGTTTGCAAGTCCGTAGAGAAGACCGGAAGGATCCTGCTCGTGAGCGAAGCAGTTACAAGAGGCAGCGTGCTCAATGACATGGCAGCCAACATCGCGCAGCTGAGCTTCGATTATCTCGATGCAGCTCCTTATGTACTCGGTTCACAGAACTGGGTAACACCTGCTTCAGAGTACGATCAGTACTTCTTCCCGCAGGTCGATGAGATACTCGATGCCATAAACGAGAAGCTCCTTCCGCTCAACGGAAGAGAGGGCAACCCGAACTTCAGAAAGGCCGAGCAGCTCAGAAAGGCAAGGCTCGGTGTCTGATGCATCGTGATCGATGATCTTTAATACCTAAAACAACAAAGGGCTTTATGCAGACGCATAAAGCCCTTACTTTTTTCAAAGCATTCTATTCATCAGCCTCCCCGGAACCGTCATCCAGATCCTCGATCCGTTCCAGCCTTGTCCTGAGCCTTGAAAGGGAAGAAGAGAGTTTGTCAAGATTCGATGATGCGGAGGAGACATTCCTCTGGCTGATCTGTACCAGATCCACAAGATTATCCATGTTTTTTCTGATATCCTTAAGGGCTCTTGTGATCTCGGACGTCCTCGCCTGTATGGCGATGGTGCGGAAACCCATCAGGAGCGAATTCAGAAGAGCGGCAGTATTGACGGGGCCGGAGATGAGGACATGTGTCTCCTGCTGCATTGCATAGATTCCTGCGTCAGACATCAGAATGTTGTAGAGACCTTCCGAGGGGATGAACATGACTGCGAAGTCGGTAGTATACGGTGGAACGATATACTTTTTCGAAATGCTCTTTGCCTGACTCCTTATAGCAGATATGAGCTGACCCTTTGCACTGTCTTTAAGGGCGGCATCGGTTCCGGCTTCCGCTTCCAGAAATGACTCGTATTTGTCCATTGGAAATTTTGAATCGATTGGAAGAATGATCTCGGATCCGTCTTTTCCCGGAAGTCTGATGGCAAAGTCGACCCTTTCAGTTCTCCCCTCAAGGGAGTGTTGTGTCATATATTGGTTCGGGGGCAGTATGTCCTCTAGTATTGACTCCAGCTGTACTTCGCCCCAGGTACCTCTGTTCTTAACATTTGAAAGGACGTTCTTGAGACCATTTATGTCAGTTCCTATCGTTTCTATCTCGTGCAGGTTTTTTGATACCTGATCCAGCTGGAAACTAACGCTCTTGAAAGATCTTTCAAGACTGCTCGACAGCTCTTCAGAGAGTTTCTCGTTCACCGATGTCTGTATCGCCTCGAGAGCTTCCCTGTTCTCATTGCGTATGTCATTAAGTCTCGAATCTATGGCATTACGCATCAGTTCGGCATTCCTCGCTGAAGTCTCAGCAGATCTTGAGACCGTCTCAAGGGTTATACGGTTAAGGGACCTCAGATGATCGTTCACGTCCTTTCTCATATTGGATTGGGACTGGATTGATTCCTGTCTTATCGAAGCCATCTCATCCTGGATGACTTCTGAAGACGGTCTTCTCAGAAACTGGAAGATCATTATTATTACAAGAAGAATGACTGCTATGGATACCAATACAAGTAATGCTATTTCCATAATGCACCTCCGAATAGTATTTCTCAGAATAATGATAGCACATATAAAGTCCGTTATTTCGTACTCTAAAATAGAAGGCATCCTCTTCTTATAATAAGCCAAGTGATATAATAAACATAATGAACATATAAACGGGAATGCAAGTATGCTGGATAAGGAAAGTACATATATCTGTGAGTGTACCGATGTCTCTGTAGACGGAAAAGGGATCGCCAGGGTCGGAAACGACGTTGTCTTTGCCGGAGGGATGATCCCGGGAGAGAGAGCAAGGATACGCATCACGGGGAAAAAAGGGAAAATCAGTTTGGGAACTGTCGAAGAGATCCTCTCTGCATCTTCTTTTCGTGTACGTTCCGAATGTCCCTATGCGGGCAAATGCGGAGGATGTTCCCTGTCTTCCATGGCATATGAGGAACAACTGAGATATAAGTTAAAGCATGTGAACGACTGCCTTGAGAAGATTGGAAAAACAGATATCACGGCGGATACCATCATAGAGAGTCCGAAAAGAATGGGTTACAGGAACAAACTGTCGGTGCAGGTCAGAAGAGTCGGAGGAGAATTGGCTCTCTGTTATTCTTCAAACGAAGGCGAAGGACTCGTGCCGATAGACAGATGCCTGCTTGCCGATGATGACCTGAACCGGATGCTGTCTATCGTATCGGGACTGATAAAGGAGGAAGGTATAGAGGCCTATGATCCTTCTGCCAGAAGAGGATATCTCAGAAGAATAAATATAAGGAAAACCAGAAATGGAGGCATTTCCGTTCTCTTTGAAACAGCATCCAGGAATCTGGAGCCTATCAGAAAACTCTCAGATAGGCTGGCGGGTGAGGCGGGCTTGAAAAAGCTCTTCATTACTGTAGGTATCAACAGGAGTCATACCGAGGACAATGTATATGACCAGCTTGTGAACATCAAGGGAAGAGGATATCTGGAAGAAACCGTCAACGGGATCAGATACAGGATACGTCCGGAAAGCTTTTTCCAGGTGAATACCGATGTTGCTGAGAAGATGTTCTCGTTCATCAGAGAAGAGATCAGTAACATGCAAATCTCCGAGATCCTGGATCTCTACTGTGGGGTGGGCATGATCTCCTTGCAGTTGGCCGACTTGGCAGAATCCGTTACCGGAATAGAGATAATACCGGGAGCGGTGGAAGATGCTCGTCACAATGCAGAAGATAATGGAATATCCCATGCACGGTTCTCTCTTGGGAATGTCGGAAAACAGGAGGAAGAAATCAGTACCAAACCGGAAATCATAATAATCGATCCTCCGAGAAAAGGCTGCAGCAGGGAGGCATTGGAATACATAAGAGTAAAGGATCCTTCTGTGATCGTGTATGTCTCATGCGATCCTTCGACTTTGGCAAGGGATCTGAGATTACTCTCTGACAGGTATAGAATCATGTCTGTTAGAGCTTTTGACATGTTTCCGCAGACGACACACGTGGAGTGTGTTGTCTTGATGTCAAGGGTGGAGAAGTAGAAGGATTGCAAATGCCTATATAAATAAAGGGTTTCCAGACATTGAGCTTTTCTATAGGCTACTTTGCCGGAGGTTCTCATATCAGGAAACCCTTATTTTTATTGTTTGAGGTAACATATCAACTGCCCTGAAAGTGATAGGGTTGAGTTGACAGGTTAGATAACGCCTATTTTTGTAGGGGTTGAGTTGACAGGATAGATGTAGAATTTAATCTTCTCTCTCCGCATCTGTATCGAAAATTCTGTCAAGCTCCTCATTTGATATAATGCCACGTACTTTGTTTCTAACCGTTGTTTTTCCCATATCAAGACGATAGAAATGGTCACGACCATCCACACCTTTTTTTAGTCGAATAAGTTGAATCCTACCAAATTTATCCCAGTGTTTCTCAGCAAATTTTGCTAATCCTACAGCTTTGGGGTAATTGTCTTTACGACTAGGGTCATGAGGTTCAAGAATGTCGAAAACATAACCTTCTGTATCAGCTCTCACAACTACCAAATCTGGGAACATGGAAGTGGTAACGCCGTTAACTTCATACGGAATTTCGAGTGACCATTTTTTACGATCAAGATTACGCAACCAGCAAATAGCGCCATTTTTTAGTTCTTCATCAATAACTCCGCTTTGGAGGATGGACAGGTCTCGTAAAAAAAGAACGAATCCCGCTTTATGGACCACAATGGGTTTATGTTCCCAAAGAATAATTTAGTTTGGAACACATGGAACAATTTTTTCTAGGGAACAGATTTCACCTGTTCCGTTGAAACAAAAACAGTCTTTTGGTACATCTCATCGGAACAGGCGGCAGCCCCTAGTAAAGTAAACTACTTTATAACCTCTGTTCCATTGTTCCAATAATTATTATTAAAAATAATCCTAAAGACAAAAAGAAGAAATTACCTGCAGACGCGTATATACGCGCGTATAGAGACTTTTTGGATTTAGGGAACATGGAGGATATATGAGAGAAAAATGGATTGAACAGCAACTGGTAAAAGCAGTGAAAGATATAGGCGGCATTGCACTAAAGATTGTATCACCAGGTTTTGATGGAATGCCAGATAGATTGATTTTGTTACCTAATAGAAAAGCTGCATTTGTAGAGGTAAAAGCACTAGGTAAATCTTTAAGGCCTCTACAGGAAAAACGAAAAAGACAGTTAGAAGCACTTGGCTTTTTGGTATTTTGCCTGGATAACATAGAACAGATTGGAGGGATACTTCGTGAAATACAAGCCTCATGAATATCAGGCTTATGCCACTGAGTATATCCTCAATCATCCTATAGTAGCAGTGCTCTTAGATATGGGATTAGGTAAAGGCTCATTGCCTGCATCAATGAAATTGATGTATTGAAAGAACGTTATCGTCAAGCACTGGAATACATGGACTGGTTTCAACCGGCATGGGATGCTTTAACAGAAGATGAGCAGTATGTGTTAAAGGAGTTTTATTTGGATGATGAACAAAAGCAGATTGATGCAGTGTATAACATTTGTGATCACTTCAATATTGAACGTTCTTCTGCATACAACAAAAAGAATCGAGCGCTTCAGCATCTTGCGCTACTACTCTATGGAAAGTAATGAGTAATATCATGGACGATTTTATTAGAAATCCATAATACAATGGTATTGTGAAAAATTGTAGAGAGCCTTCGTGGAAATACCGCGGGGGCTTTTTGCATGTCCAAAGGAGGTACGAAATGCCAAAGAAACCAAAACGACCATGTTCTTCTCCTGGTTGTCCGGAACTGACAGATGGACGTTTTTGTCCGGAGCATGCCAAAAAGGAAGCTTCTCGTTATGAAAAATATCAGAGAGATCCTGAAACGAGGAAGCGTTACGGTCGTGCATGGAAAAGAATACGTGACCGTTACATTGCAGTCCATCCACTATGTGAAGAGTGTAAAAGACAAGGAAAGCTGACACCAGCAACTGAAGTGCATCATATCCTCCCCTTGGCACGAGGTGGGACACACGATGAAAGCAACCTAATGGCTCTTTGTACTCCTTGTCACTCTGCTATCACAGCAAGAGATGGAGACCGTTGGCCATCCCGGTAGGGGGGAGTCGAATCTCTACAGCCTTTTAAGTGGACAACGGGCGTGGGGCTTCGTGCAAAAAGGCGCAGTTTCAAACGGGGTAATACCCCCTTAATAAGAAATGAGGTGAGTTAATGGCCAAAGATGGTACAAATCGAGGTGGTGCCCGTATTGGATCTGGTCAGAAAAAGAAAGCACTTATAGATAAAATCGCTGAGGGAAATCCCGGTAAAAGAAAACTGGAAGTTATTGAATTTAAAAACACCGCAGAACTTCAAGGACAGGAGATGCCACAGCCAAGGGCTATGCTTTCAGCAGTACAAAAGGATGGTAAAACATTAGTAGCTAGCGAAATTTATGAGCTTACGTGGAAATGGCTTGAGGAGCGAGGGTGTGCACATCTAGTTCTACCACAGCTATTAGAAAGATATGCCATGAGTGCTGCTAGGTGGATACAGTGTGAGGAAGCAATAAGTGAGTTTGGTTTTCTTGCTAAACATCCAACTACTGGCAACGCTATCCAAAGTCCATACGTTTCCATGAGCCATAATTTTATGAGCCAAACCAACAGACTCTGGATGGAAATATATCAGATCGTTCGTGAAAACTGTGCGACAGAGTATTCCGGTGCAAATCCACAGGATGATGTAATGGAACGACTGTTGACTGCCCGTAGAGGTAAATAATGATACCTTTAAAAGACGGATTCATTCATCTGGTACAAGAAAATACATTGCTTGGTGCTGCAGTAAGCATATCAGCAATATAACGGAATGTTCCATGCAGTTCATTCGAGATGAAGATATAAAGACTGCATTTGTTACGATGATGAATAAACTCATATTCGGTCAGAAGTTTATATTAAGACCACTTTTTCATGGGTTACGTAACCAAAACAATGCAGCGAGTTTTCGTAGAATTGAAGAGTTGGAAACTAAAATTGAAAACAACATGGAGCAGAGCCAAGTACTGACAGGTTTAATGGCCAAAGGGTATCTGGAACCTGCTCTGTTTAATAAAGAAAAGAATGCACTGGAGGCAGAAAGAGAAAGGCTTCTTGCCGAAAAGGATCAACTTACTCGTTCCGTCAATGGCAATTTTGCTAAAGTAGATGAAGTTGACCGTCTGCTTAAGTTTGCCACTAAGTCCAAAATGCTCACAGCTTATGAGGATGAGTTGTTTGAAGATTACGTAGAGAGGATTATTGTCTTTTCACGGGAGGAAGTAGGTTTTGAATTAAAATGTGGAATCACATTGAAGGAAAGGTTGGTGAATTAGATGGGTCACACACCCTATGGATATAGAATTGAAGATGGAAAAGCTGTTGTGGATGAAAAGACTTCTGAGCAGGTAAAAGAATTATTTTCCGGATACTTGGCAGGCCTTCCTATGGTTTTAGAAGCAGCTCTGCAACTTGTACTTGGATTAACTCAAGGTATTTTAGATGCCCTTCCAGTGCTGATCGCGGCTTTGCCAGCCATTATTACTGGCATAGTAGATTTTGTTATAGGCGCAATACCTCAAATAATCGAGGCTGGTATTACACCTCTTATTGATTTGTTTGAGGTTCATGCGGATAACACACCGGGATATGAAGTACAGGAAGCCAGACTTTCCTTATTTGTTAAAGGTAGTTATACAGCTATAAAAAATGCAATTGTCCGCACTCTTCTAGGTGCGGATTTTACGATAACGGATCGTCGATACATCGGACATGAGGATGATACCGATTATCATCATTATGCCATAGATGTGGCTAAACCATATGAATTTCAATTGGAAAAGGAGGAATAAAACATGGCTACAATCGGTCTTGATAGACTTTATTATGCAAAAATCACCGAAGATGACAACGGTGATGAAACCTATGATACACCGATGCCGCTGGCAAAAGCAATCAGTGCAGAACTTTCCGTTGAGCTTGCTGAGGCCACTCTTTATGCCGATGATGGTGCCGCTGAAATTGTCAAAGAATTTAAAAGTGGTACCCTAACTCTCGGTATTGATGATATAGGGGTAGCAGCTGCAGGAGATTTAACAGGAGCAACCATTGATGACAACCATGTACTCATTTCAACCAGTGAGGATGGAGGGGCTCCTGTTGCAATTGGCTTTAGAGCACAAAAAGCAAACGGTAAATACCGATAAGCAAGCCAATAGGTGTAAGCCATGTTTCCTCTTCGGTACGATTTAAATGAACTGTCCCGTAATATAAAAGCCGGGTAAAGAGTTCATTCTCGTTTACCCGGTTTGCACGTTTTTTGAGTCATCTTCAGATTCTACATTTCTCTTGGTTGAAACACTTCCAGCGCTAATTACAGCAGGTATTCAAATGATTGGCACCATAATAAGTGGAATTGCAGAAGCTCTGCCACAGTTAATTCCCGCTGCAGTTTCAGCGGTGGTACAAATCGTACAGGGGCTTTTGGATAACCTTTCTTTGAAGGAAGCTGCTAAAAAAGCTGGGATAGATTGTTATCATGCCACAGCAGGTAAGATGTTGCAGAACAAGCACTACCTAGGCGATGAATTTTACCCTCCCATTATTGATGAGGAGACATTTGAAAAAGCCAGAGAAGAAAAACGAAAACGAGCAGAAAAGCTCGGGAGGATAAGGGAACCTAAAGATGAACCGAAAACGGATTACCCTGTAAAGTTCAAAGCAAAACCTCTGGTGCAAAAATATGAAGACCCATACAAGCAGGCGGAATATGCCTACAGTTTGATAGAAAGTGAGGTGTAACAAGTGGCAGTGAGTAGAAATGTCACAGTGATTCCGGCAATTAAACGAGTCGGAAATAATAAAACTAGTGAGAGCAAACCCAAAATACGAGTGGCTGCTTACTGTCGTGTTTCAACGGATAGTGAGGAGCAGGCTTCAAGTTATGAAATTCAGATTGAACATTATACAAACTATATTAAGAAAAACAAGGAATGGGAATTGGCAGGGATTTTTGCGGATGATGGTATCACAGGTACAAATACCAAAAAGCGTGAAGAGTTCAACCGCATGATTGAGGAATGTATGTCAGGAAAAATAGACATGATCATTTCAAAATCCATCAGCCGATTTGCCAGAAACACGTTAGACTGCCTTAAATACATCCGTCAGTTAAAAGATAAAAACATCGCTGTATTCTTTGAAAAAGAAAATATCAACACCATGGATTCCAAGGGTGAAATTATGCTGACTATTATGGCTTCCCTTGCCCAACAGGAAAGCCAATCCTTAAGTCAGAACGTTAAGCTGGGCATTCAGTATCGATATCAACAAGGTGAAGTCCAGGTCAACCATAAGCGTTTCCTTGGATACACCAAGGATGAAAACAAGCAACTAGTCATCGACCCCGAGGGTGCAGAGGTTGTTAAACGGATTTATAGAGAGTACCTTGAAGGAGCTAGTCTTTTACAAATATCAAGAGGACTAGAAGCAGACGGTATTCTTACAGCGGCAGGCAAAGCCAAATGGAGACCAGAAACACTAAAAAAGATATTGCAGAATGAAAAGTACATCGGTGATGCCCTTCTACAAAAGACATATACGGTTGATTTCCTTTCTAAAAAGCGGGTCAAGAATAACGGCATCGTTCCCCAGTATTATGTAGAAAACAGCCATGAGCCGATTATTCCAAGGGAGCTTTTTATGCAAGTTCAAGAAGAGATGGTTCGAAGAGCAAATCTTCGTGGCCGCAAAGGCGGTAAAAAGCGAGTCTATAGCAGCAAGTATGCTTTATCGAGTATTGTTTACTGCGGACACTGCGGCGATATTTACCGACGGGTACATTGGAATAACAGAGGCTACAAGTCTATTGTTTGGAGATGTGTTAGCCGATTGGAGGAAAAAGGGTCTGAATGCACTGCTCCTACCATAAACGAGGAAACATTGCAGACAGCAGTGGTCAAGGCTATTAACGAGCTTTTGGCTAACAAAGAACCCTTCCTCTCAACCTTGCAGAAAAACATAGCTACTGTATTTAATGAAGAAAATGATAATGCCACCGATGATATTGATGGCAAATTGGAAGAATTACAACAACAGCTTCTTATACAAGCAAAGTCCAAGAATGACTATGAAGATGTGGCTGATGAAATTTACCGCCTTCGAGAATTGAAGCAAAATGCACTTGCAGAGAATGCAGAGCGTGAAGGAAAAAGGCAACGAATCGCTGAAATGACTGATTTCTTAAATGAACAATCCTGCGAGTTGGAGGAATATGATGAGCAATTAGTAAGGCGGCTTATTGAAAAAGTTACGGTATTTGATGATAAGCTCACTGTTGAATTTAAATCAGGTGTTGAAATAGATATTGAGATATAGGATATCAGAAATGGCGACCAAATGAGAGGTGTTACTTCCTTGATTGGTGGCTTTTCTTATTTACGGATTGACTTTGACTGTGAATATACGTATAATAATATCAACAATGTTGTTGATATTATTATTAATAAGGAGTGGACAACATGATTGATGTAAATGAGCTATTGGAAGAAGCTATTAGAGAAACTGAAAATCTAAATGATGGCGAAGTTTTTCTTGTTAAAGATTTATTCAAGGGATATGTGTGGAATAGGATACCCAGAAAGGATCGACTTCTGCTTGGAACGTTATTTTTAAACCATGTTAGCAAAATGAATGGTAATTTAAAGGCTATTGAAAAGACTTCATCTAATCAGCAGAGGTATAAAAAGACAATTGATAAGTTTTAACTATCTTTTGTGAAATTAAAAAAATTATAAATATGTTGAGTAGAAGCAAAAGATTTGGCTTGGAATTTTTACAGCAGTGAATCGATAAAAGGAGCATGCTTGATGGTAGATAATATTATTAAATCAGTAGCAGAGAAATTATCCTCTCTGTCTTATATAGAAGGTATTGTTTTAGGTGGTTCACGTGCAAGGGGCACCCATACAGAGGATTCGGATATAGATATCGGCATCTATTACAATTCAGAATCATTTGACATAAATACTATTAATCAATTCGCTACAAAGCTGGATGATGAGCATAGAAATAACCTTGTTGTACCTCCCGGAGCATGGGGTGATTGGATTAATGGCGGCGGATGGTTAGTCATAAACGGGTATCATGTGGATTTAATTTTACGTGATATTAAACGTGTGGAACAAATAATGAAAGATACAGAGCACGGAATTGTTACTGCCAATTATCAGACTGGGCATCCCCATGGTTATATTAGTGCAATGTATCGAGGAGAATTAGCGATTAGCAAAATACTATATGCTAAGAATGAAAGCTTATGCGAATTAAAAAAACAGGCAGAAACTTATCCCAATGCTTTGCAGAAAAGTTTAGTTAACTTTTTTATGTTTGAAGCAGGGTTCTCTTTAATGTTTGTAAAAGCAAATTCGGGAACAGACGATAAATATTATATTGCGGGTCATGTTTTTCGTATAGTTTCATGTTTAAATCAAGTGTTATTTGCATGTAATAATGCTTATTGTATCAACGAAAAGAAAGCTATAAAACTGCTTGAAACTTTTGAACATAAACCTGAAAAATATACCGAGAAGGTAAATCATATTTTTGAAGTACTCGGTATCTCACTTTTTGAATGCTACGACATGACCGAGAAGCTTTATAATGAAGTGAATGAAATTGTATCGGAGATAAATAACTTTTTAAACGAGGAGAGTTCAGATGAAAGAAAACAAATATGATGATAATATATTTTTTCAAAAATACAGTCAAATGAGTCGCTCGCAGAAAGGACTGGCTGGTGCGGGAGAATGGGAGACTTTGAAAAAGATGCTACCTGATTTTAAGGGTAAGCGTGTGCTTGATTTAGGATGCGGCTATGGATGGCACTGTATATATGCGATGGAAAACGGTGCTTCCTCTGTAGTAGGTGTTGATATTTCTCATAAAATGCTCGAAGTAGCAAAAGGAAAAACCCATTTTCCACAGATTGAATATGAATGCTGTGCCATAGAAGATGTGGATTTCCCAGAGGAGAGCTTTGATGTAATACTAAGTTCGCTTGCGTTTCATTATGTAGCAGACTATGAGAATTTAATAAAAAAGATATATAGGATGCTGAAGGCTGGTGGCAATTTAGTTTTTACAGTTGAACATCCTGTTTTTACTGCTCATGGAACACAAGACTGGTATTATAACGAAAAAGGAGAAATACTGCATTTCCCGGTGGACAATTATTATTATGAGGGCAAACGGACAGCTATGTTTTTGGAAGAAAAGGTTACAAAATATCATAGAACACTGACCACATATCTAAACACACTGCTTTCAAATAGTTTTATAATAAATCAGATTGTGGAGCCACAGCCGCCAGAGAACATGATGGATATTCCGGGGATGGCGGATGAAATGCGACGCCCAATGATGCTGATTGTATCGGCAAAAAAGAAGATGTAATAATATAGAAAAAATAAACGAGGAGTATGTAAATGAGATCAGAAAAAGAAATGATGGATTTAGTACTTTCTTTAGCAGAACAGGATGAACGTATTCGAATTGTGACCCTTGAGGGGTCACGCGCAAATATTAATATACCTAAAGATGAATTTCAGGATTATGATATTACATATTTTGTAAGTGATATAGAACCGTTTATATCTAATGATGACTGGCTTAATCAATTTGGGAATATAATAATGATGCAAAAGCCGGAGGATATGGAATTATTCCCACCTGAAGAAAAGGGATTTTCCTATCTTATGCTATTTGATGATTACAATAAAATTGATCTTACCTTATTGCCCTTGGAAGAGTTAGATAATTACCTAAAGGGCGATAAATTAATAAAGGTTCTAATTGATAAAGATTGTAGAATTAAAAGGGACATAGTTCCGACTGATATAGATTATCATGTAAGAAAGCCAAGCGCAAGGGAGTATGATGATTGCTGCAATGAATTTTGGAATGTAACACCTTATGTTATTAAAGGATTGTGCCGTAAGGAAATTTTATTTGCTATTGATCATTTTAATCAGATTGTTCGCCATGAGCTGCTGAGAATGATATCATGGAAGGTCGGCATCGAAACAGGCTTTAAATTAAGTGTAGGCAAGAACTATAAGTTTATTGAAAGGTATATATCCGAGGATTTGTGGGAGAAACTTTTGTCCACCTACCGGATGGATTCCTATGAAAACATATGGGAAGCATTATTTCTATGCCATCAATTGTTCAGGGCGGTATCCGGTGAGGTGGCGGAAAGGCTTCATTATGCCTATCCGGAGTATGATAGGAATATAACAAAATATACCAGGGACATGTATAAAAAATACACTGGTAAAACCGGCTGCCTGGATAGCACATATGCCGCTGATATAGAAGAGAGGCGGGAACAGTGATTACAGAAATGAAAGCAGGGCACCTGAAAGATATCGATAAACCCAGCGAACCATTTGAGGTGATAGGTAAGATTATACCGAGGTATGAAAACGAGAATTGGACCTTTACAGAATTACTCTATGAAGCGCCATATTTAAAAAGCTACCAAGACGAAGAGGATGAAGAGGATGAGGAGGCAGATTGCCTTGAATATATTGACAATACTGATAAGATAATATATCTTTACTACCAAGACGATAAATGCGTCGGAAAAGTTAAACTGCGAAAAAATTGGAACCGGTACGCTTATATAGAAGATATCGCCGTATGTAAGGATTTCAGGGGGCAAGGCATAGGCAGCGCGCTTATCAATATATCTATAGAATGGGCAAAGCATAAAAACTTGCATGGACTAATGCTTGAAACCCAGGACAATAACCTTATAGCTTGTAAATTCTATCATAATTGTGGTTTCAAAATCGGCTCCGTCGATACTATGTTATACGCCAACTTTGAAAACAACTTTGAAAAAGCTGTTTTCTGGTATTTAAGGTTTTAGAATGCAAGGAACAGTGAATTGGAGTTCGTCTTGTTATAATTAGCTTCTTGGGGTATCTTTAAATACTGTAGAAAAGAGGAAGGAAATAATAAATGGCTAAAATGAGAATATCACCGGAATTGAAAAAACTGATCGAAAAATACCGCTGCGTAAAAGATACGGAAGGAATGTCTCCTGCTAAGGTATATAAGCTGGTGGGAG
>JAFRTU010000006.1 GCA_017439085.1 Clostridia bacterium
AAATGCCCTGTCAAGGGGCAGCGAGAGACAAAGGCAATAGGGCTTGAACAAAACGTGAAAGCCAGCGTCTTTAGGCGCTGGCCGGTAACGGAGGCTTATAGCCTCAGTGCAAACCACCCTTTTGAAGGGTGGTTATGATTTAGTATTTGTTTATGCCGTTTCAATAGAAGCTGCCTTTTCCAGATTCAGAAGTTTAATGGCGTCTTCGCGCATCTTGTATTTTAGGATCTTTCCTGCAACGTTCATAGGGAATTCTTCCATGAACGCCACATATTTCGGGACCTTGTGCCTTGCCATGTTCGCATTGACATATGCCTTTATCTCATCGGGAGTGCACGTCTCTCCCTCCTTCAGGATGATGCAGGCCATTATCTCTTCGCCGTATCTTTCATCGGGAACACCTATCACCTGCACGTCCTGTACTTTCGGATGGGTATATATGAATTCCTCTATCTCTTTCGGATAGATGTTTTCTCCTCCGCGTATAATCATGTCCTTGAGTCTTCCTGTTATCCTGTAGTTTCCATCAGGATTCCTGCATGCAAGATCTCCAGTGTGGAGCCAGCCATTTTTGTCTATAGCCGCATCTGTAGCTTTAGGCATCTTATAATAGCCCTTCATGATGTTATAGCCTCTGGCAACAAATTCTCCTATCTCACCGTCCGGGAGCTCTTCATATGTATCCGGATCCACAATCTTGCATTCTATCTCCGGCATTGCTCTGCCAACGGTAGCAACTCTCACCTCAAGGGGATCGTCAGTGCTGGACATAGTGCAGCCCGGGGATGCCTCCGTCTGTCCATAGACTATCACTATCTCAGTCATATGCATCTTTTCCACCACGTCTCGCATGATGGCTATAGGGCATGGGCTGCCTGCCATGATTCCGGTTCTCATGTACGAGAAATCCGATTTAGGGAAGTCCTCGTGCTGGAGCATGCCTATGAACATGGTCGGAACACCGTGGAAACAAGTGATCCTTTCATTGGTTATGCATGCCAGAGCAGGTTTAGGAGAATAGTAAGGCAGAGGAAGAAGTGTTCCTCCGTGGGTCATCGTAGCTGTCATGGCGAGCACCATTCCAAAACAATGGAACATCGGTACCTGGATCATCATTCTGTCAGCAGTGGAAAGATCCATCCTGTCCCCTATGCACTTTCCATTGTTCACTATATTATAGTGTGTGAGCATGACTCCCTTGGGAAACCCTGTAGTTCCCGAAGTGTATTGCATGTTGCAGACATCATTGACATCCACCTGAGATGCCATGCTGTAAATAACCTCCACCGGGACCTTCGATGCTCTGGAGATGGCCTCATCCCATGTAAGACATCCCTTCATCCTGAAATCGATGGTTATGACATTTCTGAGAAAAGGCAGTCTCTTGGAATGGAGAGGCTCGCCAGGTCTGGTGTTTGAGAGTTCCGGGCATAGCTCTGAGACTATCTCGGCATAGTTTGAATCCCTGAAGCCGTCTATCATGATCAGAGTGTGTGTATCGGACTGACGTAACAGGTATTCCGCTTCTGCAATCTTATAAGCAGTATTGACGGTGACCAGAACGGCACCTATCTTTGTGGTAGCCCAGAAAGAGATATACCACTGGGGCAGATTGGTGGCCCATATGGCAACGTGATCCCCGCTTTTAACACCAAGAGACACCAGAGCCCGTGCAAAAGTATCCACATCATCCCTGAACTCTGAATAGGTCCTCGTATAATTCATTGTTGTATATTTGAACGCCAGCTGATCAGGGAACTGTTCCACCATCTTATCCAGTACCTGAGGAAAGGTAAAGTCAATAAGCTGATCCTTTTTCCATACGAACTCACCATTCCCTGCCTTGTTGAGGTAGAGGTGTTCTTTCTTTCTGGAAGGCTGTTCGAATTTGCTCATTATACTCACGAAATGAGAAAAGATTATCTCTATATCATCTATTTCATGTATCCACAAAGGGTCCCATTCAAGAGATATAAAACCGTTATAGTTCACGGATCTCATCGCATTGATCATCTCGTCAAGGGGAAGTGATCCCTGTCCGATGAGTCTGTATTCCAAGGACCCGTTCACCATCTCTGAATCCTTGATGTGAATGTGTTTGGTATATGCGCCGAGGTTCTGAATCGTGGTCTCAGCAGACTCTCCGTGATTCCTGAACGGATGATTCAGATCCCACAGTGCAGCGATATTGTCACAGGAGAAGTGATTGAGGACATCCCTGAGACGTGAAGTATCGGAATAATAGCCGGCAGTCTCGATCAGTATGATGATGCCGTTCTTTTCTGCAAACGGGAGTATGTTCTCAAGGTTCTTTATGGTCCTTTCGGATATGCATTCATCCTCTGATTCTGCAGAGCGCACTCTTACGTATGGGGATCCGATCGCTGCAGCTCTGATTATGTAATACTCAAGCTCACTCTTTACCGCTTCCATATCAGGGGATCCGATGTCGATTATCGAATCTATGCACGGGATGGCAAGCTTTCTGTCTCTGAGGTCATGCTTGATTGCTGAAGACATTACAAGATTCGCGGGACTGTATTTTTCATTGAAGTTGAGCCCGTCAAGATCATATACCTCTATACCCTGAAAACCCAGCTGAGCAGCTATATCCATGAACTCGGGGAATCTGTAACCAGTCCATCCTTTTGTTGAAAACGAGAGCTTCATCCTTGGATATCCTCCTCATATATGATTTTGTTGAGTGCGTTTATATATGCCCGAATGCTTGCGCCGATTATATCAGTAGAGATACCGTTGCCTGAATAAAGCATGCCGTTCGAGCGGAGTCTCACTAAAGCAGAACCGAGGGCCTCTCTGCCTTCGGTGACGGCTTGTATCTGGAAATTGTCGAGTTCGTAATGTCTTCCGACTATCTGTTCTATAGCCAGAAATGCCGCATCTATAGGGCCGTCTCCAACGCTCAGACCATCAAGGGGAACGTCATTCTTCTTGAGTTGTATATGTGCAGTGGAGTTGATGATGTTACCGCTGTTAATGACATATGAAACGAGCTGATATGTAGCCGGGACCTGAAGAGCGGTTGAGGCAATAATGGCATCCAGCTCCTTTGCGCCAATGTCTTTTTTCTGGGACTCTGCTCTGAAAGCCTCAAATACGCGCACGTTATCCTCCTGGCTCAGATCATATCCGAGTTTCTTGATGGACTGGATGACGGTCTCAAGGGAGTCGGATTTATCCAAAGCAATGTGGACATCCGTATTACCGGCACCGTTGTCGAATGGCGTGGTGCTCTTATGTCTGGTATTAGTGATCCAGTCTATCTGGGACGCGATCCTCATAAGTTCTGTATAGCGGAGATTGGAGCCAAGAGAAAGGCGGTCGCCTCTGTACTGTATTATGTTCGCTATGGAGGAGAAAGAAGCAAATGAAGATGAGCTTATAGCAGTCTTTATGCTGTTTGCTCCGGCAAATATCCCCTGTATTCCTGATGCGGTGGCGACCCCGAGAGAATCAGAGTTCTCAACACCGAAGATGACCGAATCGACTGAAGGTACTCTCTTCCGTATCTCCTTTATGAATTCAGCAAAATCATCCGGCATGAGGATGCCTTCATTATCACAGACAGTGACTGCGGAGGCACCTGCTGAAATGGCCGTATCAAGAGCGGAACAGAGGAAATCCATTTCGCTTCTTGTGGCATCATCTGCCACGAACTCAACATCTGGGCATTTTGAAACTGCATATCTGATAAGCTCATCAATTATTGAGATCAGAGCTGCAGGTTTCTTCTGTGTCTTATATGTCATCTGGATCGGAGAAGTGGGTACCGAAAGAACGAGCCTTGGCTTTTTGGCAAGTTTAAGAGCATTTGCAGCTTCATCGATGGAATCCTTTGAAAGATCCACAGGGATGGAAAGCGTGCTGTTCTCAACGAGAGAAGATACTGTCTGTATGAGCAGGGTATCTGTGTTGATATCCATGAGCCTTGAAAACTCGATCACATCTACGTTTAATCTGGATAGTAGTTTTGCTATCTCGATTTTCTCCTTAAAGGACAGGGCATTGTCGATCCTGTGGGACTCCTCCCTTAACGTGACGTCAGTGATGAACACTTCCTTCTTCATTATTAATCCTCCATAAAAAAAGCCCTGAAATCATAAATGATTCCAGGGACGAATTATCGTGGTACCACCCTTGTTCGCTTAAAAAAGCCTCTTTGTTCGAGATCGTGTCTTAATCTCTAGTCTTGGTAACGGGACATCCGGAACTTCTTATTGTAATTAGGAAGTTCAGCTCGGGAATGAGGCTGGTTTTCATTCGCGTGATACTTTTCACCGGCCAGTATCTCTCTGATATCAAAAAATGAAACCATAATTCCGTCTCAGCTTTTAAGTGAACGTATTATAACAATACAGTAAAAAGAATGTCAAACAAAAAAACGCATACTTTCACATTTTTCAAGAACTGAATGAGAAAAGGGGATATGATACAATCAATATGCCGGGAAGATCACCGGAAGTCCGTGTCCGAAAGGATGATACATATGATAGAACTCATAGGAATAGGTACAGGAGAGAGAGAAGACATCACCATAGGTGCCCTGGAAAAGATGAAAAAGGCTAAAAGGATCCTCCTGCAGACGGAGAATCTGCCGATAGCGTCATTTTTCAGAGAACAGGGGATCTCATATATGACCATGGATGACTGGTATGAAGGTTCCGAATCCTTCGATGATCTGTATGAACATATCAGGGATATTAAAGACGGGACAACGGTGTGCATACTGGGAGACATATTCTCAAGCATGTTTGCAAAAGAGATGATGAAGAATCATTCATGCAGGATATATCCGGGGCTCGGACCCGCTTCTGTGACTGCATCTGTTTCCGGAGGAACGTCAGGAGCAAAGGGTATACTTATGACTAACGGATATGATTTTTGCAATCTGCATTTTCACGGAAACGAGGATACTGTGATAACCGAGATAGATTCACAATATCTTGCTTCAGAGATCATTCTTAAACTAATGCAGGTATTCAATGAGGAGAAGGAAGTGTTTCTCGTCCGTGGCAAGGTTGCTGAAAAGAAGACCCTTTCCGATCTTTATGACATAAAGAAATGGGATTATTCAACCTCAGTGTTCGTTCCCGGTGGAGACATGAGCGAAAGGGTTTCCCATTCCATAGAGGATCTTGAAGAGGTGATGGACAGGCTGCTTGGAATAAGGGGTTGTCCCTGGGACAAGGCACAGACTCATGAGAGTCTGAGATCGTATCTTATGGAGGAGACGCTCGAGACCATTGACGCAATAGATTCCGGAGACCCTTTCCAACTGGAGGAGGAACTTGGGGATCTCCTGTATCAACTGATCTTCCACTCAAAGCTTTCTGAAAAGCACGGAGAGTTCGGATTTACGGATGTTGTGACCGGAATAGTAGACAAACTGATCAGAAGACATCCCCATGTCTTTCTCGAGCAGAAGGAACTTCCTGACTGGGAAAAAGAAAAACTGGAAGAAAAACACGAAACATTGAGAGAATCCGTTGACAGGATCCCCGGTTCCTTTTCGGAAGTCATGAGATTCGGGAAGATGCTGAAAAAGCTAAAGGCGTTCGGAACAAGGCTTCCTACGGAAGATGAACTTCTTAAGAGGATAAACAGCATGACAGGGAATGGTAGGGATAATATTTCCGACAAGGATCTGCTTTTATCAGTGCTCTTGTTGTTCTGGCTGCGTGGGTTTGATCCTGAGCTGGCGGTAAGAGATATGAATCGGGACCTGAAAAAACGGATAATGGAAGAAAAAGACGGATTAAACCCCGTTAAATCATATGGTTGTGGGGATTTTACGGAAGAAAATGGACAGAAATGACAAAAAGCTCCCAAATCGCCGAAATTAAGATTAAAGTACTTGTAAAATACCAGAGCATTGGTTATAATCATTTTCGAAATTGAAAAGTAGTCACAAACAACTCAATTAACACATTCTTATGGGAGGAATCTATGAACAAGACAGAATTAGTAGCAGCAGTTGCTAACAAGGCTGGAGTTTCCAAGAAAGATGCAGAGAAGGTTGTTACCGCGTTAACAGAGACCATCATCAGCGAACTCGCTAACGGAAACAAAGTTCAGATTGTTGGCTTTGGAACATTCGAAGCTCGTGAACGTGCTGCAAGAAAAGGAATCAATCCTTTAACAAAAGAAGCTATCGATATCAAAGAGTCAGTTGTTCCTGCTTTCAAGGCTGGACAGGGATTCAAGAATGCTCTGAAATAAGATAATATAACGATATCGTTAAAGAGGAGGCGTTGTCGGGTATGACGATGCCTCCTCTTTATCTATGTAATGCCTGCTTTCTCATGGCGGGAGGAATAGACGGCCGTTTCAAAAACGAAGAGGATTCTGCTATCATATGACATATAATACTAAGGAAAACATAATGAGAGGATGCATATGAGACTGGACAAATTTTTAAAGGTTTCCAGAGTGATCAAGAGAAGGACTGTTGCCGCTTCCGCTGCAGATGCCGGAAGAGTGACAGTAAACGGGAGACTTTCCAAACCCGGTCATCAGATAAAGGAAGGTGACGTAATTGAGGTGGCATTTGGAGAATCAGTGCTGAAGTTCAGGGTCCTCCGTGTGTCCGAGACTGTAAGAAAAGAAGAAGCAGACTCCATGTATGAAATCATTAATGAGTGAGACTGAACGGATATGAAGAACGGATACAGGATATACGCTCTCATCCTTGCCGCTGGCAAAGGAGAAAGAGCAGGGTTTGAGCATAACAAGATGTTTCAGGAATTTGCGGGAACCACTCCTCTCAGGAGATGTCTTGAGACTTTCTCGGGAGTGCAGGAACTCGACGGAATAGCAGTGGTCTCACGAGAAGAAGAATCCGATATAGTGAGGAGAGAAACGGAAGGGATAAAAAAGAACATCGTCATCACGTCAGGGGGAGATAAGAGACAGGATTCGGTATACAACGGACTGATCGCAATCCGTGATAAGGCGGACATAGCCGTGATCCATGACGGAGCCAGATGCTTTGTATCGGAAGATCTTATAAAAGACTGTATCTCAAGCTGTATCGAATACGGAAGCGGCGTCGCGGGAAAAATGGCAAAGGATACCATAAAAGAAGTGGATGACAACGGAGTCTTCAAGAAGACTCTTGACCGCAGTCATATCGCCGTGATAGAAACTCCGCAGGTGTTCTTTCTGAGAGATATTCTCTCTGCCCATGAAGAAGCTATGAATTCCGGCTTAGTAGGCACTGATGATTCTTCTCTCATGGAAGCTATGGGAAAGAAGGTCCGGCTGGTCGACGGAAGGGCCTCCAATGAGAAACTGACATATTACGAGGATTTTGAAAAGGCGGAGATGGAGCATATGCCAAAAGATATTAGAGTGGGTCAGGGCTACGATATCCACAGACTTGTCGAGGGACGCGAGCTCATACTCGGTGGAGTCAGGTTCGAGGGGTCTAAGGGGCTTCTCGGTCATTCTGACGGAGATGCGGTGCTACATGCGATTACGGATGCGCTTTTCGGAGCAGCATCCCTGGGAGACATAGGAGACCATTTCCCGGATAACGATGACAGATACAGAGGAGCAGACAGTGCACTTCTTCTGAAAGATGCCGCTGATATTGTCAGAGGCAACAGGTGGATTATTGGCAATGTGGACATAACCGTATTCCTTGAAGAACCTAAACTTGGCAGTAAAAAAGGGGAAATGAGGAAGAGGATCTCAGAGATCCTTGAGATAGATCCCGAGAAGATAAGTGTAAAAGCAAAAACATTTGAGAAACTTGGACCGGTCGGCAGGGGAGAAGCGATAGCTGCTTCTGCTACCTGCATGATCTGCAGATGACACAAGATGGCGAGGATCAGAGACAGTTACATATATAAAAAGAATAGAAAAAAGACAAATATCACTCCGATCATCATAGGTGCGGTCATTCTTGTTGTGCTCATCTTCGGAGCTGTCTTATTATTCAGAGACAAAGGAGAAGATAATCCGCTCTCTCCCGATGACATAATCGATATCGACAGTACGGCAGTGACCGACCAGGAGACAGATCTCAGTTCCGGGCAGGTCGAGGCGAAGATCAGGGACAATGCCATCAATTATGCATATTACTATAACGGGGAGATAGTCTATTCCACCACTTCCGGTGGCACGAATTACAGGAAACTGAAGATATATTCATCAGAGACCCAGAGTTCGACCGAGATACCTGTAAAGTGTCTTTACAATAACATAAACAATATTGTAATGAATGACAGATATATTGCTTTTACCGATTCCAGCACTCTCGGAGGAGGAAGGATCTGTGCGATAGACCGATCTACAGGTGACCAGATCATTATAAAAGACTATGCATACGCCATGCCGAAACTGAAACTCATAGGGAATGTCCTTGCTTTCATGCAACAGGCCGGAAGTGAGACAGACAGGCTGTATCTTGTGGATCTTACCACCGGTGAAGCTATTGCAAATAAGGTCTTTGAAGGCTCTGCGATGGTAGGCGGAGGAGTATCTGCGTTTGGTGAAGGGATAATCTATTCTGTTCTCTATAATGAAGGGGAGACCTTCAGCAGCAGAGTGGTGGTCCTAAATGTTATCGATGGGACAGAGACGGTCTATGAATTTGACAGATACGTCTATGAGCCGATGATTTGCGGAAATTACATAGTGTTTCTGTCATCAGCGTCAGGAGTTGCTGATGACATATATCTTTCCGAGGCAGGAGGAGCTCCCAAACTTCTCGTAAGCGATGTAACAAACATGATAGCCGGAGACGGATTCATAGCATATACAAAGGACGGAGGAATACATGCCTACGTACTCAGCTCGGGAAAATTCTACAGGCTCAATACACCTGTCTCAAGCGGGCTTCTCTCAAGCGTGAACGGCCGGGAAGTATGCTGGTATGACGTGACGGATTACGATGACGTAAACAGCATCAAATACATGATACTGGACTGGGAAAAGTGAAATGGCAAAGAAAAAGACAGTATTTGTTTGCAGAGAATGCGGATATGAGACCTCAAAGTGGCTGGGAAAGTGTCCCCAGTGCGGGACATGGTCATCCATGGAGGAAGTCGAGATCGAACCTGAAACCTCAAGACCGTCAGCAGGAACCGTAAGGGCAAAACCAAAGGACATTTCGAAGATCGTATCTCTGAAAAATGTCGAGAAGCAGAAGATCGTCAGGATTGTTTCCGGTATTGGAGAACTGGACAGAGTGCTCGGCGGAGGAATAGTTCCAGGGAGCGTCATACTTGCAGGAGGAGAGCCCGGGATTGGAAAATCCACGCTGTTTCTTCAGATGGCAGATAAGTTATCCGCAGAACACAAGGTGCTCTATGCATCTGGAGAGGAATCCCAGGAGCAGGTCGCATTACGATTCAGAAGGCTGGGACTCAGGTCAGACATATCATTCATGGCTGAGACGGAACTTGATGAGATACTGGCAGCAGCAAACTATCTTAAGCCCGAGATCCTGATCATAGACTCCATTCAGACGGTCTTTGATCCCGAACTGGCCAGTTCTGCAGGAAGTGTTACGCAGGTAAGGGAGTGTGCCTCAAGACTTGTAAGATACGCTAAGACCACCGGTTCTTCCGTGGTCATAATAGGACACGTGACAAGAGAAGGAAACATTGCAGGGCCGAGGGTTCTCGAGCATCTGGTGGATACGGTTCTTTATTTTGAGGGAGAGACACAGAGCGCTTTCAGGATACTAAGGGCAGTAAAAAACAGGTTCGGTTCAACAAATGAGATTGGCGTGTTCGATATGAAGAACGAAGGAATGGAAGAGGTCACAAATCCTTCCAAGGCAATGCTTGATCAGCGACTAAAGGACGTGGCAGGATCCTGTACATATTGTGCACTTGAAGGATCGAGATCAGTACTTCTGGAGATAGAAGCTCTGGTAAGCGAGACTTCCTTTGGAAATGCGAGAAGGATGACTGCAGGAGTCGACTATAACAGAGTCAGCCTCATAATAGCAGTGCTGGAAAAGAAGATAGGACTCAAACTGTACAATCAGGACATATATGTCAATGTGGGCGGAGGAATGAAGGTCAGCGATACTGCAATGGATCTTGCGATAGCGGTCAGCATTATCTCCAGCTTCAGGAACAGGGTGGTATCATCGGATACGGCGGTATTCGGAGAGATCGGTCTTACGGGAGAAGTTCGGAACATCAATCAAGCAGATAAGAGAATCCTGGAAGCCAAACGCATGGGGATAAAGAAAATAATACTTCCTGCCGGAAATCTTTCCGGGAAACAGGAAGGCATAGAGCTTGTAGGAGTCAGGACCATATATGACGTGCTGGAGCACATATTCTGATATATCGGAGAAAGAACGGAATGAAGAAACTTGTTAAACTTCTGGTGGTAATGGCAGGAGCGTCTCTCGGTTTTGCTATGGCAAGGCTGGTAATATTCCTCGTTGGAGAGTATATAGGAGAATTTGAATGGAAGTGGATGGAACCTCTTCTCTATGTTGCCCTTACTCTCGTGCTCGGAATCATCACGTTCGTTTTTTCAGAGGGAATCATTTCGATGGTTTCAGAGGCGATGAAAAGGTTTGAAAACCATGTTCGCACATCCGGCAGAAAAAAGCTTCTATATGAGATAGTAGGAGTTTTCATAGGAGTCATAATCGGCTATCTATTGTCAGCCGTTATCTCAAAACTGGGCAATGGGTTTTTCATATTCAGTACCAGTCTCATTATTTATATACTTGCGATCTATGCCTGTACTTATATGGCAAACAGACTCAGTACCGATGAGGAAGAGGAACGGGAGCTTTCCATGCCGAAGTATCTGGACACGAATGTGTTCATAGACGGGAGGATTACGGACGTTATATCTACAGGGGTACTGGACGGCGAGATAGTTATTCCCGAGTTTATACTCACTGAGCTTCAGCATATGGCAGATCTTTCAGATGATGTAAAGAGGGAAAAGGGGAAAAGAGGAATAAAGGTCCTTGAAAATCTGCTGAGACAGAACCTGAAGGGAACCAGGATAAGAATAGAAAAAGCAGAACTTGTCGGAAACGAAGATGTGGATACGGCGCTTATGCGTGCAGCTGAGGCAGCCGGAGGAAAGATAGTTACGCTCGATTATAATCTGAACAGGATTGCAGGGATCAGGGGGATAGGAGTCATCAACCTGAACGACGTATCCAACGCTCTGAAGATTCTGCTTGTTCCGGGAGACGAGACAGAAATCACCATACTGAGGCAGGGAAAAGAGAGAAGGCAGGGTATTGGATATCTTGATGACGGAACCATGATAGTTATTGAAGAAGGCAGAGACCGTGTTGGGGAAAGGGTGCACGTACTGATCACGAGTGTGCTTCAGACATCTGCGGGAAGACTCGTCTTCGGTGAGATCCAGGAAGGATAACAAGGAAATTTCGGAAAACACGAAACCCAATTGTAAACAAACTGTGAACAAACGGAACGAGACCTCACGAAAAGGACTCGAATGAAGATTTTTAAGAGGAAAATAAAGGTTTTCATTACAGATAGACAAAAAATAAGTATCGGAATCATTGACAAATTCCCAGGCAGTCACTAAAATATTAAACTGCTCTTTTGGGGCTTTGTCATTTTTTTATGCCAAACAGCTCTAAAATCGCTAACTATTTATGTAATTATTCTAGAGATCGTTCGCTTTTTGCGGAGTTTTCGGAATCCATTTATATGAATGAAGGCAAAAATCAAATAATCAGAATGGAGAGAAAAGATTTGAGCATGGTACATGAAGTTGCTGCCGGCAAATCCAAGAGGATGTCATTTGCAAAAATACAGGAACCCATCGGTATCCCCGATCTTATAGAGATACAGAAGGATTCCTACAGACGTTTTCTTGAGACAGGGCTGAAGGAAGTCTTTGAGGACGTGTTCCCTATCACGGACTATTCAGGGAACTATATGCTGGATTTCCTGGATTACACCGTTTCCGATGCCTCTAAGTACGATATAGAGGAGTGCAAGGAAAGAGACGTCAACTATGCCGCACCGATCAAGATCAGGATAAGGCTAATCAACAAGACCACGAAGGAACACATCGACAAGGAAGTCTTCATGGGTGATTTCCCCATAATGACTCATAAGGGAACATTCGTGATCAACGGAGCAGAGAGGGTAATAGTAAGCCAGCTCGTAAGATCTCCAGGCGCATATTACACATCTGAGAAGGACAAGTCCGGAAAAGATCTGTATTCATCCCAGGTTATCCCGAACAGAGGAGCTTGGCTTGAATATGAGACCGATTCCAACGACATCATGTATGTCAGGATCGACCGTACCAGAAAACTCCCCATCACCATATTCATCAGAGCCATGGGACTCGGCACAAATGCAGAGATACTTGATTATTTCGGATACGATCCGATTCTTCAGGCTACCATGGAGAAAGATGAGACTACAACAGAGAACGAAGGACTTCTGGATGTATACAGAAGGCTCAGACCGGGAGAACCGCCTACAGTAGACAGCGCTAACATGCTCCTAAACGGGCTCTTCTTCGAACACAGGAGATATGACCTTGGCAGAGTCGGAAGATTCAAGTACAACAAGAAACTGTCTCTTGCCTCAAGGATACAGGGCCATGTCGCAGCTGAAAACATAGTCGACCAGAAGACTGGCGAAATATATGTCATGTCTGGAGAGATCATCAATGAAGAGACGGCTTGGAAGATCCAGAATTCCGGTATCAATTCAGTCCTTCTTGCCTTCGGTGAAGAGATACATAAGGTCATAGGGAACCATTTCGTCAATGCCGCCCAGTACCTACCGTTCGACCCTGAAGAGGCAGAGATCAACGAGATGGTATATTATCCTGCTTTCCAGGCCATCCTTGATGCATTTGAAGATGAAGAGGAATTGAAGGAGAATCTGAAGAAAAATATTCAGGATCTCATTCCGAAGCACATCATAGTGGAAGACATGTTTGCTTCCATCAGCTATATGCTCGGACTCAAGTACGGTGTCGGCACGACAGATGATATCGATCATCTCGGAAACAGAAGGATACGTTCAGTGGGAGAACTCCTCCAGAACCAGCTCAGAGTCGGTATGGCTAGGCTTCAGAGAGTAGTGATGGAAAGGATGTCCACGGTGGACCTTGAGGAGATCACTCCTTCTGATCTTATCAACATCCGTCCCGTAACTGCAGCTATAAAGGAGTTTTTCGGGTCATCTCAGCTCTCACAGTTCATGGACCAGACCAACCCCCTTGCGGAGCTTACTCACAAGAGAAGACTCTCTGCACTTGGCCCGGGCGGACTCAACCGTGACAGAGCAAGTTTTGAAGTCAGAGACGTTCATCACTCCCATTATGGAAGAATGTGCCCGATTGAGACACCTGAAGGTCCAAATATAGGACTTATCGGATCTCTTTCCACATATGCAAGAGTCAACGAGTACGGATTTATAGAGTCCCCTTACAGGGAAATCGACAAGGAGACCGGAAGGGTCACCAACGTAATAAGATATATCACTGCTGACGAAGAGGACAACTACATAATCGCACAGGCAAACGAGCCTCTCGACAGCGAAGGAAGGTTCGTAAACGACAGAATCGTCTGCAGACAGCAGGATCAGTTCGTATCTGTACCGGCAGAGATGGTCGACATGATGGACGTATCTCCGAGACAGCTCGTGAGCGTGGCATCTGCAATGATCCCGTTCCTTGAGAACGATGACGCTAACAGAGCACTCATGGGATGCAACATGCAGAGACAGGCAGTCCCGCTTCTCGTTCCGGAGTCAGCAATAGTAGGCACCGGAATCGAAGGAAAGGCAGCATATGACTCCGGAGTCCTTGTAAAGGCAAGACGCGCAGGAACAGTAAAGATGGTGCAGGCAGACAGGATAATCATCACCGCCGATGACGGAACAGATGATATCTACAGGCTCATCAAGTTCTCGAGATCGAACCAGGGCACCTGCATCAATCAGCTGCCGCTCGTATACAAGGGGGACAGAGTTGAAGAAGGTGAAGTCATAGCAGACGGTCCTTCCATCGACAAGGGAGAGATAGCACTTGGAAAGAACATCCTCATGGGATTCATGACTTGGGAAGGATATAACTATGAGGACGCCGTGCTCATCTCCGAAAGACTTGTTAAGGATGATGTTTTTACATCCATACATATAGAGGAATATGAGATCCAGGCCAGAGACATGAACAAAGCTCTTGGCAAGGAAGAGATCACAAGAGATATTCCTAACGTCGGACCCGAGGCACTGAAGGACCTCGACGAGGACGGAATCATAAGAATAGGAGCAGAGGTCACCAGCGGAGACATACTCGTCGGAAAGATCACTCCTAAGGGAGACACAGAGCTTACCGCAGAAGAAAAACTCCTTAGAGCTATCTTCGGCGAGAAGTCAAGAGAAGTCAGAGACACATCCCTGAGAGTTCCTCATGGTGAAGGTGGAATCGTCGTTGACGTCAAGATCTTCAAGAAAGAGAACAAGGATGAACTGGCAGCAGGAGTCATAGAACTCGTAAGAGTATACATTGCTCAGAAGAGAAAGATCTCCGTGGGAGACAAGGTCGCAGGAAGACACGGAAACAAGGGTGTTGTTTCAAGAGTGCTTCCGGTGGAAGATATGCCTTTCCTTCCTGATGGTACACCTCTCGACATAGTGCTTAACCCTCTCGGCGTTCCTTCCCGTATGAACATAGGACAGGTCCTGGAGGTACACCTCGGACTCGTCGGAAAAGCAAACGGATGGAAGATCGCCACACCTGTATTTGACGGTGCAACGGAGCAGGATATTGAAGAACTGCTCAAGCAGGCAGGACTTTCGCCTGATGGAAAGACTGTTCTCTATGACGGACGTTCAGGAGAACCGTTCGAGAACAGAGTCACGGTCGGATACATGTATATAATGAAGCTCCACCATCTGGTAGACGACAAGATACATGCCCGTTCAACAGGCCCGTACTCTCTTGTAACGCAGCAGCCTCTCGGAGGAAAGGCTCAGTTCGGAGGACAGAGATTCGGAGAGATGGAGGTCTGGGCACTGGAGGCATATGGAGCAGCAAATACTCTTCAGGAGATCCTCACAGTTAAATCGGACGATATCGTCGGACGTGTAAAGACATACGAGGCTATCGTGAAGGGCGAGAACATTCCTCAGCCAGGAGTGCCGGAATCATTCAAGGTGCTCATCAAGGAGCTCCAGAGCCTTTGCCTTGACGTTAAGGTGCTCGGAGAAGGCAATCAGGAGATTGACATCCTTGACAGTGATGAGGACGTGGATCTTGACATCAACATTTCCGGAGATGAGCCATCCGGTTCTGACGTCTACGATGTCGGCAGGCTGTACTCAGAAAAATCCGAGAACGACAGCCAGGACTATGACATCGATGAAGACTCAGATGATGACATCTCAGATGATATCGATTTCAGCGGACTCACGGACATGCTGAGCATTCAGGACGAGGAAGAGAAGGAAGATGATGACTTCGGTTATCTCGACCTCCTTTCAGATGATTCCATAGACTCCATCTATGGCGATGATTCTGATGAATGAGACTGAGGAAGGAGCGGGACAACATGTTTGAACTGAATAATTTTGAATCGATGCAAATAGGGCTTGCTTCACCAGAAAAGATCAGAGAATGGTCACATGGTGAGGTCAAAAAGCCTGAAACCATAAACTATAGAACACTAAAACCCGAAAACGACGGCTTATTCTGTGAAAGGATCTTTGGACCTACCAAGGACTGGGAGTGCCGCTGCGGAAGATACAAGAGGATCAGACATAAGGGCGTTATAGTCTGCGAGAAGTGCGGAGTCGAAGTCACGAGAGCCAAGGTCCGCCGTGAGAGGATGGGACATATAGAACTTGCAGCACCGGTATCACATATCTGGTACTTCAAGGGCATCCCTTCCCGCATGAGCCTTCTTCTGGACATCTCACCGAGATCTCTTGAAAAGGTGCTCTACTTCGCAGCATTCATAGTGACTGATCCGGGAGAGACATCTCTTCAGTATAAGCAACTCCTTACCGATAAAGAGTACAGGGAAGCAGTTGAGACCTTCGGAGAAGGATCGTTCAAGGCCGGAATGGGCGCTGAAGCAATAAAGATCCTTTTAAAGGAACTGGATCTCGACGAGATCGCTGAGAGCCTTAAGGAGGATCTTGAGAGCACTTCTGTACAGAAGAAGACCAGAGCCATCAAGAGGATGGAAGTAATCGAAGCCTTCAGAAAGTCGGAAAATAAGCCTGAGTGGATCATACTTGACGTGATTCCGGTAATTCCTCCGGAACTTCGTCCTATGGTTCCGCTAGACGGCGGAAGGTTCGCCACATCTGACCTCAATGATCTCTACAGAAGAGTCATCAACAGAAACAACAGATTAAAGAGACTTCTGGAACTCAAGGCTCCGGACATCATTATCAGAAACGAGAAAAGGATGCTCCAGGAAGCAGTCGATGCCCTCATCGATAACGGAAGAAGAGGAAGAGCCGTAACAGGTGTCGGAAGCCGTCCGCTCAAATCCCTTTCAGACCTTCTGAGAGGAAAACAGGGACGTTTCCGTCAGAACCTTCTCGGAAAGCGTGTAGACTATTCCGGTCGTAGCGTTATCGTTGTAGGCCCGGAACTCAAGATGTATCAGTGCGGACTTCCGAAGGAGATGGCACTCGAACTCTTCAAGCCGTTCGTTATGAAGAAACTTACAGAGAGAGGCTTTGCTCATAACATCAGGACTGCAAAGAGGATGGTCGAGAGAGCAAATCCTCAGGTATGGGACGTTCTTGAAGAAGTAATAAAGGGACATCCGGTGCTCCTGAACCGTGCACCTACTCTTCACAGACTCGGAATCCAGGCGTTTGAGCCGGTACTCGTTGAAGGAAGGGCCATCAAGCTCCATCCTCTTGCTTGTACAGCATTCAACGCGGACTTCGACGGAGACCAGATGGCAGTTCACGTGCCGCTTTCAGTGGAAGCACAGGCAGAGGCCAGATATCTCATGCTTGCTGCTAACAATATCCTCAAGCCGCAGGATGGAAAGCCGGTAGTCATTCCTACCCAGGACATGGTCCTCGGATCCTATTATCTTACGATCTTAAGACCGGGCGCCAAGGGAGAGGGTGCCGTATTTGCATCTCCTGATGAAGCAGTTGTTGCATATGAGACAAAGAACATAGATCTTCAGGCACCGATTAAAGTAAGGGTTTCCCGTGAGGTAAACGGAGAGACGAAGAGCGGAATCATCGATACAAGTGTCGGAAGGATCATATTCAACAGAGCAATACCGCAGGATCTCGGGTATCTTGACAGATCAAAGCCTGAAAACGAACTCCAGTTCGAAGTCAACGAAGTCGTCGGCAAATCTCAGCTTGGAAAGATCGTCGGCAGATGTTTTGACAAGCTCGGAGCAAGCAAGACAAGCGTAGTCCTAGACAAGATCAAGGCTCAGGGCTATCACTATTCGACTATAGGCGCAATAACCGTCAGTATCTCTGACATCACCGTGCCTGAAGAGAAAAAAGTGCTTCTTGCAGAAGCAGAGGACAAGATATCCCAGATAGAGAAGCAGTTCAGAAGAGGATTCCTGACAGATAAGGAGAGGAAGGACAATGTTGTTCAGGTCTGGACCGATACTACAAAAAAGGTCACGGAAGCTCTCGAAAACAACATGGACGAGTTCAACTCTATCAACATGATGGCAAAATCCGGAGCAAGAGGAAGTATCAACCAGATCCGTCAGCTCGCAGGAATGCGCGGACTCATGGCAGACCCATCAGGTGAGATCATCGAGATCCCGATCAGGGCTAACTTCAAGGAAGGCCTTTCAGTGCTTGAGTTCTTCATCTCCTCACACGGAGCAAGAAAAGGACTTGCAGATACGGCCCTCAGGACAGCAGACTCGGGATATCTAACCAGACGTCTTGTAGATGTTTCTCATAATGTGATCGTTCAGGAAGAAGACTGCTTTGAAAGACTTGGAGAACAGACACAGGGCATACCGGTATCCAATCTCTATGCGGGGAACAACATAGTAGAACCGCTTGAAGACAGGATCAGAGGAAGAGTATCCGTAGAGGATATCTTCGATCCTATAACGGGAGAACTGATAGTAAGTGCTAACGAGCTTATAACTTCTTCCAAGGCGAAGAAGATAGTCGCTACCGGTGCGGAAGAAGTTCAGGTAAGATCCATCCTGACTTGTAAGTGCCAGAACGGTGTGTGCAGAAAGTGTTACGGAGCCAACATGGTATCCGGAGAGCTCGTGGATATCGGCGAGGCTGTCGGAGTTATCGCAGCCCAGTCCATAGGAGAGCCCGGTACACAGCTTACGATGAGAACGTTCCATACGGGCGGTGTTGCTGGAGGCGACATCACTCAGGGTCTTCCGAGAGTCGAAGAGCTGTTCGAAGCAAGAAAGCCAAGAGGACAGGCCGTTATCTCAGAGATCGCAGGAACAGTATCCATAATAGATAACAAAAAGAGAAGAGAAGTCATAGTAACTCCTGAAGTCGGAGAGAGCGAAGTCTATTCCATCTCCTATGGTTCTATAATCAAGGTTCAGGAAGGACAGCAGATCGAAGCGGGCGACTCGCTCACCGAAGGATCGCTCAATCCTGCCGACATACTCAAGATTAAGGGAGTCAAGGGCGTGCAGAGCTATCTTCTCAAGGAAGTCCAGCTCGTCTACCGTATGCAGGGCGTTGAGATCGCCGACAAGCACCTTGAAGTCATCATCCGCCAGATGCTGAGAAAATGCAGGATCGAAGATGCAGGAGATACTGAGATGCTTACAGGAGAGACGGTCGATATCTTCAGATTCGAGGCTGAAAATGCGAAAGCCAAGGAAGAAGGGAAGAGACAGGCTGTGGCAACGAGGATACTCCTCGGTATAACCAAAGCCGCATTGTCCACCGATTCGTTCTTCTCGGCCGCATCCTTCCAGGAGACGACGAGAGTCCTGACAGACGCAGCCGTCAAGGGAAAGGTCGATCCGCTGATCGGACTGAAGGAAAACATAATCATAGGAAAACTCATTCCTGCCGGAACGGGCATGAAGAGATACAAGAATACACAGATTGCAAAGAACATAGACACTGCGCTTCTGGACCCCATGGGATTCGATACCATAGATCTCATGAGTCAGATAGAAGAACAGTAATCGACTGATGGTTCCGTCTGCGGCAGATACTGCCGCAGACAGGATGCCGTCCTTTGGACGAAATTCAGAGGAGATACGTCATGGAGATCGAAAAAACCAGTACCACATGTACTGTCAAACATACACAGATCTGCAAGTTTCTCGGGTGTGACGGATGCGAAAAGTGCACACTGAATGACAAGAATGTCAAGGAGTTCGAGAAACAGAAGGTAAACGCAAGATGGGAACTCACGCAGGAGCATCTGCCGGTCTTTGTCGATGACTTCCATGAGTCAGAGACCTGCTTCTTCTGCAAGAAGAGACCGGGAAACCCCAAAGACGGATATGCTCTCATAGAACTTGCAAACCCGGAACCCGAATATGAGAAAGGAATGATATTCGGACTCGGAAATCCCCAGAGAGAGATCGTGGGAAGTATGATACCTTTCCCGGTAGCGATATGCAAGGACTGCAGAAAGCGCTTCAATCTTGCGGAGAACTTCAAGTTCTATTCCGCCATAGTGGGCTTTATCCTGGGAATAATTATCACACTTATCTTTTCGAAGACGAGATTCATGCAATATGGACAAGTTCCGATTATAACCATACTCTTCGTTATGGCGTTAAGCTACGGAGCAGGGAAGCAGATATCGAAGGGGCTTATCAAGAAATACAGCTCTGAGCAGTATTTCAAGCTTTTCGAAGTGCCTGAGATGAAGGAGATGGAAGAAGAGGGCTGGTTCGTATACAGGGAAGAAGCCGAGAAGACAAGGATGATCTTCACAAAGAAGAAACCAAGAGAGAATTTCTGCTATTTCTCATATGATTTCAGGCAGCCGGAAGGGACAGAAGAAGGGGAAGAAATGTCTGAAAATGAGATGGATACAGATATTGACATGCAATAAAATGCAATGATAAAATAACTTTTGCTGTTTTCAGCGAACTATTCCCTAAGGGTTGAAGGGAATTTATATATTATTATGCAGTCCATGCTAACTGCAGAGGGAGGCCGGCAGATCCCGTAAATGTCTGCCCGGATATACAATTATTAGAAGGAGAAGTTAAGGTATGCCTACCATTAACCAGCTTGTAAAAAAAGGAAGAGAATCAGTAGAATACAAATCCAACTCGCCGATTTTACAGAAGAATCCACAGAAAAGAGGAGTTTGTACAGCTGTTCGTACCATGACGCCCAAGAAACCTAACTCTGCACTCAGGAAGATTGCCAGAGTACGTTTGACGAATGGTATGGAAGGTACGGTCTATATCCCCGGTATCGGTCACAACCTTCAGGAACACTCTGTAGTTCTCATCCGTGGAGGAAGAGTAAAGGATTTGCCAGGCGTAAGATATCATATTATCAGAGGTACGCTTGATGCTGCAGGTGTAAACGGAAGGATGCAGGGCAGATCAAGATACGGTACCAAGAAGCCGAAGACTCAGAAATAAGATATTACAAAGATATACGGAGGTTAATCATGTCAAGACGTGGTGGAACACCCAAGCGTACAGTTACGCCTGATCCGCTGTACAAGAGTACAGTAGTTACAAAACTTATCAATCAGATAATGCTTGATGGTAAAAGAGGGACTGCGCAGAGAATAGTTTACGAAGCCCTTGATATAGTTGCTCAGAGAACAGGAAAAGATTCCATGGAAGTTTTCGAGCAGGCTATGGACAATATAATGCCTGCATTGGAAGTAAAGGCCAGAAGAATAGGTGGAGCTACCTATCAGGTTCCGATGGAGGTTAGACCCGAAAGAAGACAGACACTCGCTATCCGCTGGATGACAAACTTCTCCAGAAACCGTGGCGAGAGGACGATGAGTGAGAGAGTAGCAGGAGAGATCCTTGATGCTGCAAATAACTCCGGAGCAAGCGTCCGCAGGAAAGAAGAAATGCACAGGGCTGCTGAAGCCAACAAGGCATTCGCTCATTTCCGTTTCTGATCTGTGTTTGAAGATCAATAAACAGGGTTATATGTTATATACTATTGCGCGCGAAATCTGATTTGGCGCGCAATATATATGTTTAAGGAAATTCACGAAAGGAGAAGAACTGTGGCTGAAAGAATACCATTAGAGCTGGTACGAAACATCGGTATCATGGCTCATATAGACGCCGGAAAGACTACGACGACCGAGAGGATATTGTTCTATACCGGTGAGAATTACAAAATGGGCGAGACCCACGATGGTGCTTCGACTACTGACTTTATGGAACAGGAGCAGGAGAGAGGAATAACTATCATGTCTGCTGCTGTCACTGCCCACTGGAAAGGCTATACACTTAATATCATTGATACTCCAGGACACGTTGACTTTACAGTCGAAGTGGAAAGATCCCTAAGAGTGCTGGACGGAGCAGTAGCTGTTTTCTGTGCGAAGGGCGGCGTTGAGCCTCAGTCCGAGACTGTCTGGAGACAGGCGGAAAAATTCGGAGTACCAAGGATTGCATATATCAATAAGATGGATATAGTCGGAGCTGATTTCTATAGAGTAATAGGAATGATAGAGGAAAGGCTCAAGGCAAACCCCATCCCGCTGCAGCTTCCTGTAGGAAAGGAAAATGACTTCATAGGAGTCATAGACCTAATAGACAGGACTGCTTCAATGTATGACCTCGGCGATGAGACAGGGGCCAGATTTGAGGTGGTTGACGTTCCTGAATATATGAAGGAAGAAGTTGAGGAATACAGGGCTAAACTCATCGAAGCAGCAGTCGAAGCTGACGAGGTTCTTATGGAGAAGTATTTTGATGGTGAAGAGCTTTCAAAAGAAGAGATCCTAAGTGGTCTGAGAAAGAGAACCATCTCCGGAGATATAGTGCCTGTATGCTGCGGTTCATCGTATAGGAACAAGGGAGTCCAGCCTCTTCTGGACTATGTAGTGGCTCTCCTGCCTTCACCGTTGGACATCAAGCCTGTCAGAGGCTTCGAACCCGGAAGGAAGGAAAGGGAAGTTGAAAGAAGAGCTGACGACAAGGAACCGTTCTCTGCTCTTGCATTCAAGATCATGACAGACCCGTTCGTCGGAAAACTGGCATTCATAAGAGTCTATTCCGGAGAGCTTTCTGCGGGAACATATGTATACAATGCCACGAAGGACAAAAAGGAACGAGTCGGGCGAATAGTCAGGATGCAGGCCGACAAAAGGAACGAAGTCGATATTGTCAGGACCGGAGACATTGCTGCCATAGTCGGCATGAGAGATGTTGGAACGGGCGATAGTCTTTGTGACGAGAAACACCCCATAATCCTCGAGAATATGGAATTCCCGGATCCAGTCATTCGTGTGGCAATAGAACCGAAGACGAAGGCCGGCCGTGACAAGATGACTCTTGCGCTTATAAAACTCGGAGAGGAAGACCCGACTTTCAAGACATATACCGATGAAGAGACTGGTCAGACCATAATCGCTGGAATGGGCGAGCTCCATCTGGAGATAATGGTGGACAGACTTCTAAGGGAGTTCAAGGTCGAGGCAAACGTAGGAAAGCCGCAGGTTGCATACAGGGAAGCCCTTACAAAGGCCGTAGAAGCCGAGGGCAGATATGTAAGGCAGTCCGGAGGAAGAGGACAGTACGGTCATTGCAAGATAAAGGTAGAACCGCTTGAGCCGGGTTCAGGATATGAGTTCGTAAACGCTATAGTAGGAGGAGTCATACCGAAGGAGTATATTCCTGCTATAGACGAAGGAATACAGGAAGCTGCAAAGAGCGGTGTCATCGGAGGATATGAAGTCCTGGATTTCAGAGCAACACTATATGACGGATCGTATCACGAAGTCGACTCATCCGAGATGGCATTCAAGATCGCGGGATCCATGGCACTGAAGGATGCCCTTACAAAGGCCAACTGTGTGCTACTGGAACCAATAATGAAAGTTGAGATCAATGTTCCTGAAGAATATTTCGGAGATATACTCGGAAACGTCAGTGCCAGAAGAGGCAGGATAGAAGGATCTGAGATGCGTGCCGGTGCACAGGTCATTCACGCAATGGTACCGCTTTCCGAAATGTTCGGATATGCGACGGATCTGCGTTCCAAGACCCAGGGAAGAGGAACATATACTATGCAGTTCGCCCAGTATGAGAGGGTTCCGAACAGCATAGCCGAAAAAGTAATTGGTAAAAAATAATTTATTAGTATAAAAGGAAAATATATCATGGCAAAACAGGTATTCAACAGAAACAAGCCACACGTGAACGTCGGAACGATCGGACACGTTGACCACGGCAAGACAACACTTACGGCAGCAATCACCATGACACTTGCAGCACTCGGAACAGGAACGGGAGCAAAGGACTTTGCAGATATCGGAACAGCAGAAGAGACCGCAAGAGGAATGACGATACATACCGCACACGTAGAGTATGAGACAGCAAACAGGCACTATGCA
>JAFRTU010000007.1 GCA_017439085.1 Clostridia bacterium
ATAAACGAGAATTTAGCTGAGCAAATCCAAACGCTCTGTAATGCTTGGCTTAATGACTACATTCCTTTTGATGGCATTTGCCCTGCCGATTGGAAGTTAACGCCTCTTTCGTCATTTGCCCGTTTTATTAGTGGCTATTCCTACAAAGGAAATGAACTTCAACCGTCATCTATTGCAATGGCAACGATCAAAAACTTTGACCGAAAAGGTGGTTTCAAACTTGATGGATATAAAGAAGTCGTACCATCAGGTAAACTGAAGCCTGAACATCATGCATCGTTGTTCGATACCCTTGTCGCACACACAGACCTCACTCAAAATGCTGAGGTAATTGGCAATGCAGAGCCAATCCTTAGCTTTTCAAGATATGAAGACATCATCTTCTCAATGGACGTTGTGAAAGTAGTGCCGAACAATCCTGCTGTTTCAAAGTTCCTTATTGCTGCTATGCTGCAAACTCAACAATTCAAAGGGCATTGCCTTGGCTATGTCAATGGGACGACGGTTCTCCATCTCAGTAAGAAGGCTTTACCAGAGTATTCACTAATGCTGCCTAGAGATTTTAGCGTTTTGAGTCCGCTGGATGAGGCTGTTTCATCGATGTACCAACAGATGGCACTTAACATCGATGAATGCGTCCAGCTTACGAAGCTTAGGGACACCCTGCTTCCTCTGTTAATGTCTGGGGTGCTGGATGTTTCTGATTTGGACCTTTAAGCCGCTAAATTCTCGTTTATAAAACCGATACCAATACTAAGGAGGCCTACTATGCTAGGATTATATACGGAGGCCAGTTACGAAAACTCGCTGATTGAGCTGTTTGAAAACATGGAGTACACCCATGTTTACGGTCCGGACATTGAAAGAGATTTCACCAGTCCTCTATATGACGCAGTCTTAGAGGAATATGTCCGCAAAATCAACTCTTCTCTGCCGGATCAGGCTATTACTGAAGCATTGTATAAATTGCGGAGTTTTGAAAATGGAGAGCTCGTCCAGAAGAATGAAATCTTCATGGATTATCTTCAACACGGCATTCAGGTAAGCTTTTATGACGGCGGTGAACAGAAAGCGGACATTGTTTATCTAGTCGATTATCAGAACCGTGATAATAACTCTTTCATTATTGCAAACCAATGGACCTTCATTGAAAACAGTAATAAGCGACCTGATATGATCATTTTTTTGAATGGCCTTCCGGTTGTCGTGATTGAGTTGAAATCCCCTTCCAGAGAAGAGACAGATGCAAGCGAAGCTTATCTTCAGCTCCGCAACTATATGAATGAAATTCCTTCCATGTTTGTCTATAACGCAATCTGTGTTATGAGCGATCAGGCAATCAGCAAAGCCGGGACGATTACGTCCGGCGAAGACCGTTTTATGGAATGGAAAACAAAGGACGGCAGTTATGAAAACACGGCTCTTGCTCAGTTTGATACATTTTTTGAGGGCATCTTCGAGCGCAATCGGTTCCTTGATATCCTGAAGAATTTCATATGCTTCAGCAATGAGGGAACGAAGCGGTTCAAGATCCTCGCGGGATATCATCAGTATTTTGCCGTCCGCAGAGCGATTGAATCCACCCAAAAAGCCTCAGGAACTCATGGAGATGGTCGTGGAGGTGTATTCTGGCATACGCAAGGTTCCGGCAAGTCGCTCTCCATGGTCTTTTACGCGCATCTCCTGCAAGAGGCTATGGATAGTCCGACAATCGTTGTGATCACGGACAGGAACGATCTCGATAATCAGCTATACAGTCAGTTTGCAAAGTGCAAGGATTTCCTCCGGCAGACACCGATTCAGGCAAAGAGCCGTCAGCATCTGAAGGAACTGCTCGAAGGTCGGCAGGCAAACGGTATTTTCTTTACGACAATGCAGAAATTCGAAGTTTCCGATGAAGCGTTGTCTCAGCGGAAGAATATCGTTGTTATGGCAGACGAAGCGCACAGAGGCCAGTACGGGCTTACAGAACGCATCAAAATGGTTGTAACGGCCACTGGTGATAAGATTGCTAAACTTCTTCAGGGCATCGCAAGGATCATTCGGAACAGCCTTCCCAAGGCAACTTATATAGGCTTTACTGGTACGCCTATATCTCTGAAGGACCGCAATACCCGTGAGGTGTTTGGAGATTATATTGACATCTATGATATGACTCAGGCTGTAGCTGATGGTGCCACCCGTCCGGTATATTATGAGAGCCGTGTAATCAAGCTTTCTTTGAATCCAGACGTCCTTAAGCAAATCGATGAAGAGTATGCCAGAATGCAGTCTGAGGAAGAAGCAGAGGAAGAAGTCCTTGAGGCAAGCAAAAAACGGCTTGCCCAGATGGAGACGATTCTCGGAGATGACAAGACTATCAATTCGCTCGTCTGCGATATCCTTGATCACTATGAGAACTACCGGGAGAATCTTCTGACTGGCAAGGCAATGATTGTCGCTTATTCCCGGCCGATTGCCATGAAGATATATAAGAAGATTCTTGAGCTTCGTCCCGGATGGACGGAGAAGGTCGCTGTTGTTATGACCAGCTCCAATAAAGATCCGGAAGAATGGCATGATATTATCGGGAATAAAGCGCACAAGGAAGAGCTTGCGATCAAGTTCAAAGACAATGACAGTTCTCTGAAAATTGCCATCGTCGTTGATATGTGGTTGACCGGTTTTGACGTACCATCCCTTGCCACAATGTATGTATTTAAGCCGATGGTCGGTCACAATCTGATGCAGGCAATCGCTCGTGTCAACCGCGTTTTCAAAGACAAGGAAGGTGGCCTTGTAGTCGATTATATTGGTATCGCGGCGGCCTTGAAGCAGGCGATGAAGGACTACACTTCCCGCGACCAAGAGAACTTTGGCGAGATGGATGTTGCCAAGGTTGCCTATAACAAATTCATCGAGAAGCTAGATGTGTGCAGATGTTTGCTTCACGGTTATGACTACTCTGCATTCAGAGGCAATTCCGATTTGGAAAGAGCAAGGGCGATCAGCGGAGCCGTAAACTTCATTCTTGGAAAAGATGAAGAAACCAGAAAGAACTTCATCAAGGAAGCCTATCTTTTGAAACAGGCGCTGTCTCTTTGTTCCGCACTGGTTCCCTACGAAGAAAGACTGGAAGCGGCGTTCTTTGACTCAAATCGAGTACTTATCCTTCGTCTAATGAGCGAAGGCGGCAGGCATAAACTCTCTTTGAAGGAAATCAATGATCGCATCAATGAACTGTTGAAGCAGACGGTGAACAGCGACGGCGTGATCAACTTGTTCGCTGATATCAAGGAAGAATTCTCCATTTTTGATCCCAAGCTTCTTGATGAGATATCCAAAATGCCTGAGAAGAACATAGCTGTAGAAATGCTAAAGAAACTTCTTGCAGAACAGGTGGCCCTGTATAAGAAGAGCAACCTTGTTAAGTCGGAAGAATTCAGCGAGATTCTTCAGAGAGTAATGAACAGCTACATCAATGGTATGCTCACTAATGAGGAAGTCATCCAAGAGCTTCTGAAGCTTGCCGCACAGATCCAGTCCGCAAAGCAGCTCGGTGATGATCTTGGCCTGTCAGAAGAAGAACAAGCGTTTTATGATGCGCTTACAAGGCCAGAGGCCATCAAGGACTTCTACGAGAACGAGGAACTCGTTGCACTTACAAAGGAGCTTACAGATACCCTGAGAAAGAATAAGACAATTGACTGGGAGAAGCGAGATGACGCAAGAGCAAAGATGCGTATGCTCGTAAAAAAACTTCTGAGGCGTTACAAATACCCGCCAGAGGGAATGGAAGATGCAGTTCAGACCGTTCTTGCCCAGTGCGAACTTTGGACGGACAATGCGGATGTCGCTTAAGCGGCGACGGTATTAGAATTTCACTATGAAAACTATTGGGAGGTGCTTTTGTGTCCGATTACAGTTATAAACAGGATGGTGATCGGTATGTCATTTATGACGGCAATACGATTCTTACTACTCTGGGAGGAAACAATGTAACGACGTTATATGAGCCTTTGGCAAAGCGAATTTTGAAGGATCTTGATCGTTACCGAATGAACTTTTGGTCAGCAGCGTCTATCCTCGCATGGCATTTTACCATGATCGATAATTTTGTGCATATGGGTCATGATCGTGTTGAACAGATTATGGCCACCAGCTTTTGACCCATGTAGATTAGACTTGTCGCAAGAGTTATAGTTCGGGGTGGACTCGCACGTTCGGTAATTGGAACGATCGTCGGTAATATATTGAACAATGGTTGTCGAAAGCAACACTGATGCAAATGACAGCTGCCTGCTGTATTGGTAATGCATACGAAAGCCTGAACCTTGCGTTGGCGCTGGCACTTGTCTTGGAAAAGTATGACGGTGATGAACGTCAAGAAAAACTGAGTGAGGTGGCACAGCTTATCACTGACACTTACCAGTTCGGACCATTCGATGATATTCTAAATGATTTCAAAACCTTTGAACTCTATTATGGAATTCATCTTGATGAGAATGGAAATATTCTTGATGATATTGTTCCCGACATTGATGACGAGGATGAAGAAGAGGAAGAAATTGACGTCGATGATCTTTCCGAGTACAGTGTAACCTTTGAACAATTGATTGGCAGAAATTTCTACCATTACACCGATTGTGAGATCGATAATTCGTAACACGCGGCTTATGATTTTTCTGAACTTGATCTTGATGAGTCAGATGAAGATGAGGATGAAAATGATGACGAACCTGATGACGAAGATGAAGATGAATCCGAAGATGGCGGCCTGGCAGATTATCTCCCGGCCGATTGCTGGGTAAAGCGTTTTGTTGACGATGATGATCCTAATACATTCTATTTGCTGTACATTGTTCTCAACGAGGATGGTGAGATTGAGGACAGCGGTTGTATTGAAAAGAGTTCACAGCAGATGGGTGGCGGTGGCTTCTTCTTTATGATTCCGGGAATGGAGATGCCTAGCACAAAGTCCTACGACTATAATTCCTACCCACCGGAAAAAGTCATTGATGATCTTCGCTTGCTGTTTAAGGGACGAGCGTTACCACTCGATTTCTCTTTTGTCGGAAAAAGATTGCCGCAGGCAATGATTGATGAAGGTGGAAATGGTGAAGTGATACAAAGTACACCTATGCTCTACAGTCAGCATTTCGCCTAGCATACATGCATATGAGTGTTGTTACAACTGAAGGCGGAGTTATTGAGGGCTTTTCGTACTCAACCTATCAGTCTAGTGGCAGTGCTTATGGTGATATGTTCTCTCGTCCAATCTGCTTCTCTGATCGCAAGGACGAGGCAATGGACATGTTGCTTCACATTTATGACATGTACACGGATGAGGAATTGGAACAACTTTGAATTAGATAAAGAGTGAAATCTTCGTCTTGATTGTCAGATTTTGTCATTTGATATATCATCGATGCTTCTTTGGGGATAATAAATTATGAAAGAAATAGAATTAATTCAACTCATTGCTGCTAACATAAGCAATAATACTATGGATAACATGTTCCAGCATTTTGCTTCTGATTGCACCTATTATAGTGATGGTTCCAAAATGGCAACCGGTAAAAATGATGTTTGTGCTTTCTTTACAAAGAGAAAAAGCGCATTAAATCGTGACCATGTTCAGTGCTTTGCATATCCTGCAACGATTGAAGAATCTGAGGAGAGAGATGTCGTGGTGGGGGCAAATTGTGTAGCGTTGTGTCAATTTGACAAATACAATTGCGTAGGTTTTATGACAATCCAAACCAATCTGTTTGGAAATATTAAGCAGTTTGCTTTTCACACGACATCCAAAGTCACCTTTAAAACATCCGCACCTGGCAAGTTCAATGTAACAAAGGTCCCGGAGGACGCTCATGATGCAATTGGATACAGAGCATTTGCTTTTGGTATCATGGATGAGCACGTCGTTTTGAGCAAACATATTAGGCGATACGATATTTTCCACGATTATGTTCAGCGTGTTTATACCTTTATCGTGCAAAAGCTCAACGCAGATTTTAATCAAGGTATCTCGAACGCTGCGGGTTATTTATATATTTCAGCAATGGCAACCGCTGTTCAAAGTAATAACGGAACAACATTGTTCCAGTTCGATGAAACTGTATCTACCAGCGGGAAAATCCCTGTCGTTGATGCAAGATATCAGGCTTGGATTAACGAAGGCTATGAAACCGGCAAAAAGCTATTCTTTGGATTTATTGAATATGTCAATCTGAGAAGTCCAAAGGGAGACTACTTTGATGGTCAGCTCAGGCAGTCCTTCTTAGATATGACTCTCTATGGCTCAACACAGGCCAATAAAGATATGGATATGGGGATTCCTGTATCTGATAAACCGGAAATATCAGAATTAAGAATAGCGGTTCAAAATCTGTTGAGTAGTCAGAGCCCCGACAACATGAGGGGATTTGCCAAAGTGTTGAAATCATATATTGATGATGGCACATGGATTCATATGCCGTGTAAAAAGTATGAAAAAGGATTTCGCATGAGAATAGTCGATAGTCGAGGAAAGCACTTCGCAGCTCTCTACTCTGATGCATCTGAAATCCGCAATAAAGGAAAGGACGATATTGTCTTAACTGATATAAATAAACTAATTGAGCCTGTTTTCCAAAACACTGATATTGATGGAATTGTGATTGATCCCGACACAACATCCCTTTGTCTTGAGAAGCATTTCTTGTTGAAATGTATTCTTCATGGATCATATCCAGAGGTAGATAATGGTAGCAGTCCGCAAAAAGACTGGGGTGCTGGAATTCCAAAATACACTAAAGATGATTTAATGACAGCAGGTGAGATTCAAAACTTTGCTATGCATACTGTTATTGATTACGATCAAGCATTACAGCAAAGATATCGCTTGATTTCTGGTTGTGATTATCCAGGAGCAATGCCGAGTTTGATATTCGGAAACGATAAGACGTATTTGTTTATTTACATCAAGGGATATACGACAATGGAAGAGCCTACTTTAAGTGATGCCGAGAGAAGCGAATTGCTAAGTATGTGTGAGAAGTACAATGCAAAAGGCTATTGGGCTCCTGTTGGTTTCCTGTCTACTGATCCTGCAAGATTTGAGGCAAACCTTGCGCTTAAAGGAGATGGATTCTACTGTAAGTACCAAGGACTTAGGGAAGTATAATGCGAATCACTGTAGCAAATACAATAATTGAAAAATAGGCGAGCCAAAAGCGATCAATTGTGAAAAAGTTGATCGCTTTTGGCTTGCACATTACATAGGCGATGATCCAAGCAGTCTGCCTGGAACATCGCCTTTTTTTGTGGGACCGTCCGGCGAACGGTTCCGCAAAAAGCCGGAAGAACTGAAACGAGCTGTCTGGCCAACAGCGAGGTTTAGGCCTTCCGGGGCAAGGTCAAGGGGATGCAATCCCTTGTCTGGGTGCCGGGGAGAAACGTCCGGCGCAGGTCGAGGGCAAGGCCCCGCCCAGTTAAGTGATGGGAACCGTCACTTAGTACTGGGTATTACCTGCCGACATTATCTCCTGTTTTAGTGGGTTCAGGAGGCAGGATTAAACCATGATTTTCAAAAAAGAGGAATTACAGTTGCTGCTGAAAATGACAAGACACAATGGGAGGTCTGGCAAGAACGGAACCTATAATCCAAAACACAATGACCTTAGATTCGATATCGCCAACAGTGACCATATCGATCAGGACCGGGTAAAGCAGAATGTCTACTGGGACTGCTATCAGGGATTCCACTTTCCCTCGGATCAGGAACAGGAGGACAGGATCGTTTATTCCTTTGAGCAGATCGAGCGGACTTACTATCTGGATAACTATCTCGATTACTGCGAAGTACAGCATGAACGGAACAGGCAGACCGGGCATTCCGGCAGAGACCGGACACCGGAAGATCTCCTGAAAGACAAAAAGACCTGCCCGGAGGAATCGCTGATCCATATCGGCACGATGGAGCAGTCGGTCCCGCCGGACGTTCTGGCAAAGATACCATGGAAAGACAGAGGCAGGTCTGTACCGCTTTCAAGGATGAAGAACTCCGGGCGAAGGCATTTATCTTGAAGGAACAGATCGGACAGATCTCCGATTTCGTCTGGCCTGAACTGAATCGCAAGACCAAGTGGAACATGAACAACAGCATCGGTCTTGACCGTTACAGCTGGGACATCGAGGATGAGAATGACGAGGACGGGACCGAAACGATAGCCGAGAAGATCGACTGGATGGTCCGGAGAGACATACAGTCTGGCGTATTTGACTTTTCAAAGAATTCTTGATATGATTGGCGCGCAACTTCAGGTTGCGCGATGCAAGAACAGGTTTTAGACGGTTCCTGCCGGGCTACGTATAATGAGACCAGAAAGCGAGGTGAGCAAAATGTTTGCAGAAAAGCTGAAACAAAGACGCATGGAACTGGGGCTGACCCAAGAAGAACTTGGGGCCAGTATCGACGCAGAACTGAGCAGGCAAGCCGTTTCGAAGTGGGAACGCGGCGATAACCTACCGGAAGTCGAAAAGCTCCTTATCCTTGCTGTCAAGCTTGATATCTCTTTGGATAAGTTGTTTGCTGATGAATTGGCTTATCTCCGTAAGGACAGACCCGTAGACGACGATTTCATAAAACGTTATCCGGGACTGATTACTGGACTGAACGCTTTCGCCGACGCTTTAAAGAAGCTCAATCTGTAAAGAAGGAGGAACCGTCATGGAAGAAAGACAACTGCCGAAAAGCATCGGGGATGAAGTGTATATCGAACTTATTCACAGTGTTAAGGATATCCTCACCCTGCTTATCGAAAAGCTCTGGTCTCAGACCCGGACCAAGGAATAAAGGGTTACTCCTCGGAGTCGAAATGACTCCGGGTTATTTTGTGAAATTGATCAGAATGTACTTGACAAGTGGCACTTGGAGAAACAACGAAATGATTACTAATAGAATGGGAATATATGGTATCTTTTATAATGTTCTTGGTTTATAGTAAGACTATATTTGAGTTATCTTTACAAAGGTGAAATATGTTATTCAGAGTATATAGCGATATTGATTTTGGAAGAGTTTGTTCTTTTCTAATTTCGATAATAAAAAATACGAATACTCATATCAACTGGAACTGGGCAAGATTCCAGTGGATGATGGGTCATACGGAGACCGACTACAATCATATTGACACGATAGGACTTTGGTTTGACGGTGACAAGATCGTAGGTGCTGCCATATATGATATGTATTTCGGCGAGGCCTTTATTGCCGCCCTTCCAGGATACAGGCATCTACTTCCCGAGATAGCTGACTATGCTTACGAGAATCTGAAGGACGAGAATGGCCTCGGTATCGCAGTAAATGATAGAGATGATGAGTTGAAAGCAATATTATCTGATAAAGACTTTGCTCCAGTTGATCAGCATGAGACTATAATGCAGATCGATATCGATAAAGAGAGAGAATATGTTCTGCCGGAAGGTCTCAAGATGGTTAATCCGGATCCTGTGAAAGATAATGAAGCAATGCAGTGGCTATTCTGGCAGGGTTTTGATCATGGTACCGACTATGAGGAGTTCAAAAAGACAGAACAGAAACAGGGAAGAGAGCGGAAGTATCTGAAAAAGGAACTTGGCATAGCAGCACAGAATGAGAAAGGCGAACTGGTATCGTTCTGTTGTCTCTGGTATATGGACGGAACGGATTACGCATATGTTGAACCTGTATGTACCATACCTTCTTATAGAGGTAAGGGAATAGCCAGAAGCCTCATTTATGAAGCACTGAACAGAGCGAGAGAAATGGGGGCAGATAAGGCGTACGTGATATCTGACAATCCATTCTATGAAAAACTCGGATTCAGAAAAGTGGAGACATATACTTTCTGGTGGAAGAGATAAAAAGAGGATAACAAAGGGAAATTTGGGATTTGTGATCATTGTTCACATAAGATATTTAGTATAAAAATAATTTTTTCCGAAATAAGTAAAAAAGGTATTGCATTCCGTTTTGGCATTTGGTATATTTTCATTGTAAACGAGATACGGGTGACCGAAAGACGTATACAAAAGCTAATCAATACGGATATATGAAAAAAAGACTATAAAAAATACCTACCTTCAATCGTTCTTTTTTCATTATTTGGCTGGCGTGATAATATCACGCCAGTTTTTTTTATTCCTTTCAGCACTTTCAGGTTTTTTTCAGCAATAGATTAGTGAAAACAGAATATTAACGGATATACGGAGCATGGGGGAAGAGCCGGATAAAGTGCGCGATGATATGAGCGGCAAACACTCTCCAAAAGTGTCTGTGACATGGCCATGAGGCCCTCATGCCTACAATGATACTCCTGCCTTGAACACGTCACAGTATTGGGCAGCCCGGACGAAGTCGGGGAGGCCGTGAGCCTGTGGGTGATACACCGTATCCGTATCAGATAAATTCAGGATAAAGGAGGTGGGATCATCACAAGGGAAGAATACAGAAAAGAGATGAACGAGTTCTCCGAGCAGCTGAAAGAGGGAGTGAGCATGTACTTCAACTCCGAAGCCTACAGGAAGTACCTGAAGATGATGGGGATGTTCAAAAACTACAGCTTCCAGAACACCATGCTCATCGCAAGACAGAATCCAGAGGCAACGCTCGTTGCAGGCTTCAGGACATGGCAGACGAAGTTCAAGAGATCCGTAAAGACAGGCGAGAAGGGAATACGCATAATGGCTCCCACAGTCATCAAAAGAGAGATGAGCGACGGTTCCATAATAAGGATACCGACATTTCGGAGTACATATGTGTACGACGTGTCTCAGACCGAGGGAGAACCGCTCCCGGTCATAAAGGCAAAGGAGCTCAATGAGAAGATAGAGGATTTTGAGAACTTCAGGAGATCGGTCATAAGCGCATGCCCCTGCAGGGTGACATTCAGGGATCTCGGAGAAGGAGATGCCAAGGGCTACTACGACAACAGGGAGAAGACGATAGTGCTCTCGGAGAGGCTCGATGACGCTCAGTGCATAAAGACCCTTTTCCACGAGATGGCGCATTCCCTAATACACGACAGGGATCACCTAAAGGGAATGAATATAGTCAAGGACACGAGGACAAGAGAGATAGAGGCGGAGAGCATAGCATATTTCCTCTGCAGCCATTTCGGGATAGACGCATCGGAATACACCTTTCCGTATATAGCATCCTGGAGCGAGAACAGCGACATGTCGGTGCTCCGGGATTCAATGAACACGGTAAAGGAAACTGCTCTCGACATGATAGAGAGGATAGAGGGGAGACTGGCACTCGACAGGAAGAAGGATCTCGTTACAGACGTGTCCCGTGATCTTTCAAAGCTTTATAAGGAAGCTGGATACGACGAGGAGAGGGACATTAACGACCTGAGGGAGGACATAAGGCTGAGCCTTGAGAAGGGAAGCATATCCTCCCACGAGGACAGATTAAGAGAGATATATAAGGACGAGTCTCTGGATGAGAAACTGAGGAACAGGGCGGTCAACACCGCGGGAAAGCTCGGGATGATGACTGACATGGATAACGCAGGGATAAGATACAAGAAGATTGGAGATGGATATCAGCTTTGAATATGATACTAGAAGAAGAGAAGCTCCTCCTCTCATACCTTCCGAATACGGATATGAGGGAGAAGCTCAGGATACTTAAGGAGCTCGGGGAGAATGCTCCCGATGAGGAGATGAGGATGATGATCCTCGACCTCATGGGAAAGCTCGGGCGCATGAGCATGGAAGAGCTCAAGGCTCTGGATAAAGAGATGGCGGAGTACGGCAATATATGAGAAAGAAGATCGTAAGGACCATAACGGTCCTTTTTATTTTATCCTTCCTCCTGCTCGCAACAGGTGTCTCATATGCCGAGACCGGCATAGAGGACCGTATGGCCGGGATATACGAGGAAGGGCTGGAAGACGTACCGGTAAAGAAGGGAACACTTAAGGCATCGGGAGAGAGCCTCACATTTACGGTGAAGCTGGACGATTTCGTGGGGACCCTTAACGGCATGAGCTCGTATGGAAAGTCCTCCCACTTCATAAGGACGGAGGACGGTGAGACGGTGTTTTGCGGAACGGACGACGTGAGGTTCTTCGGCTCCAACGACAACGGAGGAGTGGCTGAGAGAGGACAGACCGCAACACTTACATTCCAAGAGGTGGATGATGAGATCATAAGAAAGATACTGTACTACGGAGAGGGCGGACCTGAAGAGAAGGTGTCGGGACCTGACGGATACCAGATAACACACTTTGCTCTCTGTCTAAAGGGACTTAAGGGGACGCTCAGGAGCGGAGTCGGTGAGGATACGTTAAGACAAGTGAACGGCTTCATTTCCCTTATAGAAGGGCTTCCGGAAACACCGTCTGATTTTACTGCATACAGGTATACCGGTTACGGTAGCGGGAGCGGCGGAATAAGGAGCGGACAGGACATGTATACGAGAGTATACGAGGAGAAGAAGACGGGAAGGTTGAGGATCAGGAAGAGATCCGCCACCCCTGACATCACAGACGGGAACCCAATGTATTCTCTTAAGGGTGCAGTATTCGAAGTTACTGATAAGGACGGAAAACTCATGGGTACTCTTACGACGGATGAGAAGGGATATACAGAGTATCTGAATGACCTGGAAGAGGGCACATATCTCATATACGAGATACAGTCTCCGGAAGGCTATTTCATAGATGATACCATAACTGAGTTCGATGTCAGGAGCGGCGGAGAGGATACTTTAGTGATATACGATGAACCCGTAGTGAACTTCCCTGACATCATGATACTTAAATCGGGAGAACCCATGGGAGATGCCACACTCAAGGGAGCGGAATTTACGGTGAGCTACTATCCGGTGTATGCGGATACCGTGAAGGAACTGGCAGGACTAGAACCCATGAGGACCTGGGTATTCAGGACGGACAAAGACGGAAGGGTATTTCCTGATCCATCGTATCTCAAGAGCGGAGATCCGTTATATGAACTGAACGGCAGATATGTGCTCCCTCCGGGGACCCTCCTCATAAAGGAGACGAAAGCGCCTGAGGGGTTCCTCATAAACGATGAGCTCTTCATATCGGGAACAGGCGGTAACGAGATAATTAAGCGCCTGGGACCCTATGCAATGGTTCGAGATGAGCTCATACGCGGAGGGTTCACAGTTTTAAAGACAGGAGACGTTCCGGACAAGGACATGACTGCGGCTTTTGAGATCATTAACAGAAGCATGGAGAGTATTCTGTATGAGGAGAAGGAGATACTCCCGGGAGAAGTGATAACAGAGATAGAGACCGACAGCGAAGGCAGGTATGAGTCAGAACCTTTTGCACTTCCTTACGGAAGGTACGGCATAAGGGAGACAAGGGCACCTCGGGGCTTCAAGATCGATGATGAGGAACATGGCTTCAGGATAGAGGAGCACGGAGCTAAAGTAGAGATCACCTTCCATGACGAATACATATACGGTGACCTGGAATTCACGAAGCTAAGGGAGGACGGCACTCCCCTTCAGAACATATCATTTATTCTCAGAAATGAGGATACCGGTGAGGAGAGGCTCATAAAGACAGATGAGAAGGGGTATTTCTCCACGAGATCGCCCATAGAGTCCAGGAAGACAGAGGGCTCCCTGCCGTTTGGAAGATATACGCTCCGGGAACTAAGGACCGACGAGAACGAAGGCCTTGAGCTCATAGAATACGGTTTTGAGGTCACGGGTGAGACCGCACTCATATCGGAGTCCTTTACCGACAGGGAGATGCCGAATCCCGTGATCCATACAAAAGCAGATTTCTCCGGAGAGAAGGAAGTATATCCTTCACACGATATGGTATTGACCGATACTGTAAGCTATGAAGGACTTACAGAAGGACTGAAGTATAAGCTAAAGGCATCTCTCCGTCATAAAGACGGCACCCCTGTTATGAGGAACGGCACTGAAGTGGTTTCTGAAGTCACATTCACTGCCGTTGAAAGCTCGGGAGAAATACAGGTCGAAATATACCTCGGAGCTCTGTCATATGAGCTCATGGGTGAGGATATAGTGGTCTATGAGGAGCTTTACAACATGAATGGAGTGCTTCGCTCATCGCATGAGGATCCCTTGGACAGTGATCAGACGGTAAGCATAAAAAGACCCGGGATAAGAACGAGTGCATACGGCAGTGATACGGGGATAAAGACGCTTACGGTGTCGAAGGATACCGAGATTTCCGATAAGGTAATGTATACAGGCCTCGAGAAAGGACTCAAGTACGCTCTCAGGACCTCCGCGGTATCGGTATCGACGGGAGAAGAGTTAGGAAACGTTGTGAGTGAGTTCACGCCCGAGTCTAGCGACGGATATTTCACCGCCGATATATCCCTTGATACGAAGAAACTCACCGGTGAGCGCATAGTGGTATACGAGGACATATACCTTGGAGATATGCTGATAGCTACTCACAGGGATATCGACGACATCTCACAGACGGTGTGGATCCCCTGTATTTCAACGAAGGCCTCGGACGGCATTACGGGAAGTGTACAGGGAAGCCTTTATTCATCAGGGATAAAGGATCTCATCTCAGTAAAGGGACTGGCGCCTGAAGAGGAGTACATCCTGAAGGCATGGCTCTTGGACGGAGAAGGAAACATCGTAGAGGGCTCAGAGCTCAGGATAGCCTTTACGGCGATATCGGGAGAATACGAGGAAGAGATAGCTCTGCCTCTCATAAAGGGACCGAGAGCCGGAATGATATACGAGGTGGTGACTGAACTGTATCAGAAGGACGTGCTCATTTGCCGCCATGAGGATCCAGATAATGAAACGGTGGTATATCCGTCGGTGCATACGGAAGCGAGCAGTAAAGACAGGTCTAAGATACTGAAAAGATCCGAGTCTGTGGTGATACTCGACGACGTGACTTTAACGGGACTGGTACCCGGCTGCACATATGTCATCGAGACAAGGGTATACGACGGAACTTTAAGGGACATCGTCGAAGGATCTCTCATAAGGACGGAGCTTGATCCTGAGAGCTCAGACATGACTCTTACGGTCAGTATACCCGTTGACAGCAGCCTCAGGGCCTCCCACGCTCTTACTGTGTACGAGAAGGTATATTTAGTCTCGGACGGTGAAGAAGTGCTCCTGGCAGCCCACGAGGACCCTCATGATGATCTTCAGACCGTAAAGGTCGAGGGAGAGCTCCCAAAGACCGGTGAGGGCACCGACTTCATGCTGATAGCAGGGCTCCTGCTGATGCTCACAGGCGGTGCGGCCCTTATCATCACCGGCCTCAGGGGTAAGGGATCGTCCTCAGGTGATGGATCTTAAGATTTTACATCAGGGGTATTGACACCGGGTTTTGGGTATGGTAGGGTATCAACAGTGAAAGGGAGTAGCAGCTGCCGCGAGGCAGTTTCGAAACGTCAGCACGACACACAGTTGTTCGTTTAGGATTGAATGCAAGACTTTTACCGATACGGATCGATATTGGTAAGAGTCTTTTTTTGTACCGATATGGTCTGAAAATAATTCAAAGGAGGAAAGTACAATGTTGACTTTCGTGATCGTTGCAGTATGTCTGGTACTCGGTCTGTTCCTGCTCATAGCAGTGCTCTCAAAGAAGATGAGCGCCAAGGCCAGCATCCCGCTGTTCCTGCTCCTTGCAGCAGTGATAGTACTGGTGAATTCAGTCACCATAATCCCCACCGGATACACCGGTGTAAAGACCACACTTGGTCAGGTGAGCGAGACACCCGTTAGGAGCGGTATCACGCTTAAGATCCCGTTCATACAGAGCGTGGAGCTCGTGAACAACAAACAGCAGGATATTACCTTCAGGAACAAGATCTGGTCTGAGACGAAGGAGAGGACGGCCATCTACTATGAGAACATAACCGTCACATACCAGCTCGTGGCCGACAAGTCCTCATGGATCTTTGCAAACGTGACTGACTATGAGAACAATATGGTCACTGACAACCTCGTGGCATCGTCCATAAAGGCCGCTTCGAAGAACCTGTCGGATACTGACGCCACCAACCGCTCGATAATCGAGCCCATGAGCCTTGAAATGCTCCAGGCGACCATCGACAAGAAGTACGGTGAAGGCGTCGTATACATCAACATGATAGTGATCGACAATGCAGACTTCGATGAGTCCTACAATCAGGCTATAGCCGCAAAGCAGCAGGCCCTCATCGAGGCCGAGACCCAGGCCATAGAGAACCAGAAGGCCATCGACAAGGCTGAGGCAGACGCCAAGGTAGCTAAGACCAAGGCTGAGAGCAAGGCCGAAACGGAGCTCATAGAGGCTCAGGCAGAGTCTGAGAAGAACGAGCTTCTCGAACAGTCCATTACCGAAAACATATTGAAGGACAAATGGATCGAGAAGTGGGACGGCAAGCTGCCGCAATACATGACCGGGGATTCCCAGGGGATCCTGATCGGCATCTCGCCCGATAAAGGTGAATAACGGGCAGAAATCAGGGGAGAGCGCATAAAAGCGCTCTCCTTCTTATTTGACAGCAGGGAGGCGGATGACCGCCTCCTTTTCATATATCCGGAAGAAGGAGGAAATGAGCATATAAATTGGTAAACGTTGAAAAGGTGAGGAGCGAGTATCCGAGGGGAACGCTCGTGGAACTGAAACACATGGAGGGAGAGCCCCTTATGAAGGAAGGTTTAAGAGGTACGGTGGAGCACGTGGACGACGTGGGGCAGATACACGTGAGGTGGAACAACGGGTCCTCCCTGGCGCTGAACCTGGACTTCGACGAGTTCTCTGTCGTGGACAGGAAGGACACTCTGGACGCGGTATTCGTGGAGCCGGGAAGAAGGGCCAGGATAATAAATATCGACAATGATCTTAAAAGCTTCCAGGAAGCCGTGGGAGGCAGGATCGAGGAGTACATGCCCTTTGATGACGAGGCTGCGATAATCTGCAACGAGGACGGTAAGCTCGAGGGTCTTACACCGAACAGGGCAGTGAGAGACCTTGAGGGTGAGATAGCGGACATAATCTGCGGGAGCTTCCTCATAGTGAACGCTCCCATCGAAAAGGCGGAGTTCTCGGAGCTATCTAAGGAGCAGAAGGAGAAGTACGTGGACATGTTCAGGCTCCCCGAGAGGTTCGTTAGGATCGACGGCATGATCGAGAGCATCAAGTACGATCCGGACGATAGAGCAGTCCCTGAAAGGGGACGCGTGAGATGAAGGCTGAAGGCTCTGAAAGAAGAGACACAAGGGACAGGCATACCGTCCAGGTGAGGCTCAGGAAGGAAGAATACGAAAGGCTTGTAAAAGATGCAGACAGGCTCGGTATAAAGCCTTCCCTCCTTGCATACATGGCTGTAAAGGGGCTCCGCATTAAGGACAGGGTACCCGAGTCCCTGATATATAAGCTCTCGGTCATGGAGGAGAAGATGGGGCTTCTTAACGACCTCAGGGATTCCCTCATGATGGAGGACAGGGAGGATACGGTGAGGGAGATAACGGAGCTCATGGGGAGGCTCAGGGAGACTCTCCTCTCGATAGAGAGGATGTACATATATCCCGAAGGAGGAAGACCGTGAGCACTCTGAAACTATATTCCGTGAAAGAGGATCCTGAGAGATTGATCCGCTACATCCAGGATCCGGTAAAGACGACTGCGGTATACACGAAGAAGGATGAGGGGGAGAGGAACTTCACTTATCTCCGTCTCGTATACAACGGCTCACTCAACTGTTCGGCGGAGAATGCGGCCTTGGAGTTCAATATGGTTCAGTCAAGGTTCAGGAGGAACATAGTGAACAAAGCGCTCCACATGATACTGGGACTTGGAGAGAGCGTGCCGCCGTATAAGGCGATGGACATAGGCATGAGACTGTTGAAGCTCACCTTCGGTACGTCGTTTCAGTGTCTTTATTCCGTCCACCTGAACGTACCCATGACCCATGTGCACATGCTGATAAACCCGGTGTCCCATACGGACGGGAGGAGGCTCAGGATCAGCATGGAGGATCTTCTGTCCATAAGGAGCGTGGCCTCTCTGCTGCTCACTTTTAACGGTCTCGAACCGTTGAGGGAGCTTGGGACCCCAAGGGAGAGCATAAATGCCACTGCCCTTCAGGAGATGAAGAAGGGGATAGTGAACAGGGAGTCCCTTGCCATGAACTGCATAGACGAGGCAGTGAGGCATTCGTATACCTTCTCGGACTTCCGTTTCCTCATGAAGGAGATGGGCTATGAACTCATAAATACTGGAAAGAAGGGATATCCGTCACTAAAGCTCGTAAACGAGGACTACAGGCTCCTGCTCTCAAGGCTGGGAAAGTCGTACTCTTTGGAGTCCATAAGGAAGAGGATAGACGAGAACGCCCTTCTGTCTGATGAGAGAGGGCTTGGCAATATGCTCTCGGGCACCTCACCCTATTCCCTTATGACAAGGGAAGACAGGATAAGGAGCATGAAGGGCATATACGGAGAGCACATTAGGTTCGCTCTCGACATAGGGGCACTGTCGAGATTCGGAAGGGATCTTTCAGTGCTGGACCCGGAAAGGAAGAGCGAGCTTCTCAGGAACAAGGATCTCTTAATGAAACTCTCTCTCATGAAGGAGCATAAGATAGAGGATGAAAGGGATATGGAGAAGACCGGAAGGATGTTAAGGCGTGAGGTCTCTTCCTTAAGGAGGATATACAGATGTGCGGACCATGCAGGAAGGCATGCATCTCGTGAGGATATAGGGACATATGACAGGATGATATTCTCCCTCAGGGAAAGGATCACTTCTGTCAGAAGGAACATGAGGCTCCTTAACAAGATAAGGAAGGATCTCCCCATGATACTTGAATACAATACTAAGAACGAACTGAAGAAGGAGGAAAGAACGGTTGAGCATGAGTTCGGAAGCAGCTGAACAGACGGTAAGGATAGCCCTTGAGGCCGGAGAGATGGCTTTAAAAGTATCGGGAAGCATAACTGAAGAGATCATAAGGATGCTTGCAAAGAAGTTGAGGGAAGAGGAGAAGGATACGAAGAAGCCGGTGACGGAGCTATTGAGATCTGGAGAAGACATATCCGTGTTCAGGATCGGGGATACGGACGGGGAGGAGCTGTTGAAAGAGACGAGGAGGTTCGGCATACCGTCAGGGATACTGAGAAACGAAGGCTCTGAGGATGCCCTTTTACTGTTCTCCTCAGGGAACGAGAAAAAGATGAGGAGGATATTGGACAGCATGAACATGAAGGACAGGGACTTGGTGAAAAGTAACGGAAAAAACCTCCTTCGGTCAGACGGAGGATCAGGGAGCTCTCCTTCCTTCGGAACAGGAGACGCTAGGGAGTCCGTGAGGAAGAAGATGGGAGAATTAGGGCCAGTTAAGATCCGAAAGGGAAAGGTGAAGATGAAGGAAGACATGGGGGTGAGCATATGACTGAAGGCTACAGGACTCCGGGAGTCACTGAGGTGTACGTGAAGACGAAGAGGGACCTCAAGGATTCCCTTATGAGATATGCCTCCGAAGAGACGGAGAGGATAAGGGATTCGAAGGGAGAATATCTTGAATATCTGGATATCTCCTCCAGGTTCGCAAACTTCTCCGTAAACAATCTGCTCCTGATAAAGAAGCAGATGCCCGAGGCCACCGACCTCAGGACCTTCGAAGGCTGGTACAGGGAGGGAATAAGGTTAAGGGACGGGGCGTTCCCCGTATCCCTGATACAGAAGGAGAAGACGAAGGATAAGGACGGGAAGGAGCATTTCACGAGCGAGAGGTTCTATGATGCAAGGGACACAGTATTCGGAGCCAGAGTTGCCATTAAAAGAGAGATAGAGGAGCTCATAAACGGTGCCGAGAGGCTTGCGGGAAGGAATGCGGGCGACAGGCTCCCCTTCGGAGACGATGTGATAAGGGATGAACTTTTTGAGCTCCTTAGGGAAGGGATCTCTCCTCTAATAGACAGGGAAGGCATCACCGATGAGAGGAGGAAGAAGCTCATAACTGATTCGGTCATATATGCGGTGATGAGAAGATACAGGATAGAAGTATCGCCGGATGAAGTGGACATCTCAGGCCTGAAGGACATAAAAGACGTGGCGGACATTAAAACCTGCCTTAATTCCGTGAGGAACGTCTTTCGAAGGGCGGCTTACGTTATAGATGACGAGCTCATGAAGAAGGACATGGCGGAGAGGCTCCTCCATGATAATGAAAGGGAAGAAACCGTCATGACCATATGACCCGGGGATGATATAATCAGATAGGACAAAACGGGAGGTATCTCATATGCACGTGTTACAGGAACTGCCGGAAGGCTACGAAGAGAAACTGAAGATAGACCTACAGAACGACAAGAAGACCATGCTCATCATCAATATAGCGGCCAACGTCGCAATGGTGCTGATGCTGGTGCTGATGCACTTCATAGTGCCATTCACCTCGTACATCGACCTTGAAGGGAGTCTTCTGGTCTATTTCCTCAAGATCTTCCTGATCCTTGCCGCATACGGGGCATATCTGATACTCCATGAGGCCACACACGGGATAGTCATGAAAATGTTCGGTGCAAAGGAAGTGAAGTTCGGCTTCACTGGTCTATATGCATATGCCGGCAGCAGTGCCGACTATTTCGACAAGCTCTCGTATTACTGCGTCGCCCTAGCCCCCTTAACCGTATGGAGCATAATACTCCTTTTGATATGCCTTATCGTGCCCGGAAGCTGGGTATGGCTGCCGTATTTCGTGCAGGCGGGGAACATCGCGGGCTCCTTCGGGGACCTCTATGTATTTGCAAGGCTTTTAAAGATGAAGGACATCTTTGTTAGGGACACAGGAGTAAACATGAGCGTGTTCGGCAAATAAATCACTTGGGACCCTCATACGGGGATGAAAGTATAGTATAATCAAACTAGAGAATCATATGACTGAGGTGCTGATATGAAGAACATAGGTACTCAGGATATATACACAGCAAGACTGATACTCAGGCGTTTCAGCATGGACGACGCACAGAAGATGTTCGACAACTGGGCCAGCGACGACGAGGTCACCACATACCTCACATGGCCTACTCACAGGACCGTTGAGGATACGAAGGACATCCTGAAGCTCTGGACCGACAGTTATGAGAAAGACAACTTCTATCTCTGGGCAATATGCTTCGTAGAGACTCCGGAGGAGCCTATAGGGAGCATCAGCGTGGTCGCCATGAACGAGGACATCTCGGAGATCGAGATAGGCTACTGCATACAGAAGGACTACTGGCATCAGGGAGTCACGTCGGAAGCGTTCATGGGTCTCATAGAGTATTTCTTCAATGAGACGGACGTGAACAGGATAATCGCGAGATATGACGTGAGGAACATCAACTCCGGATATGTCATGAAGAAATGCGGTCTCATGTATGAGGGAACGCTGAGGAGCGGAGGCAGGAACAATCAGGGGATCTGCGACTGTGATGTATATTCGATACTGAGGAAGGACTATTTCCACAGTTAAGAGGAAAAGATCAGACGGACCGGAGCCTTGTGCTCCGGTCGTTTGATATCAGGGACAGATATAGTAATCGGAGAGACATATGAAGATATATCTTGCAAGACACGGAGAGACCGACTGGAACAAAGAGAAGAGGTTTCAGGGGCACAGGGACATACCGATGAATGAAACCGGGATAAGGCAGATGGAGGAGCTTGCCCGTAGGATTAAAGAAACGGGCATCACATTTACCGGGATCATATCGAGTCCGTTAAAGAGGGCAATGAAGAGTGCTGAGATGATAGCGGAAAAGACAGGATATTCCGGAAGCATCGTCACAGACAGGGACTTCATTGAGAGGGACTGCGGGCTACTTGAAGGGACAGTATGGAAGGAAGGGCTCGATATTAATGATCCCTCATACGGATTAGAGACCATAAATGATCTGATAGACAGGGCCGGAAGAGCACTCCGCAAATACTCGTTTACGGATGATGAGGATATACTCATAGTCTCTCACGGAGCCATACTTGCGGCAGTAAGGACTGTACTCTCGGAGGGAAGTATCGACTATTACGACAGGTCGGTCCCCATTATCCAGGGAAACATCCTCTGCTGCGAAAAGGAAGACGGAAAGGAAACGGTATTCCATCAACTGTTCTGAAAATATAAATGACGGAAAAAGAACGACATCAGGAGGTCGATATATGGCATATGCGCTCATAAACGGCATAATACTTGACGGGAAAGAGGCTATGGTCCCCGTGAAGGATAAGGCCGTACTGGTAAAAGACGGAAGGATAGCCGATATAACGGATAACGAGGATATACCCGAAGTCTATGAGAAAGTGGATCTTAGGGGAGCATATCTGCTTCCGGGACTCATAGACCTTCACGTGCATCTGGCAAGCAGCGGGAAGCCTCCTAAGGCAGACAGGAGACCGCCGAACTACAAGAAGCTGTTTGATATTCTCTCAAAAAGCAGGTTAGTGCTTGCGGTCATAAAGAGACTCACTGCGGGATATGCGAAGACCGAACTCATGAGCGGAGTCACCACCATACGCACAGTTGCCGGTATACTCGACATGGACGGAAGAGTGAGAGACGAGATAAATAAAGGAATTCTTAAGGGTCCGAGGATACTCTCCGCCAATACCGGGATATCGGTCCCGGGAGGGCATTTTGCAGGCTCAATAGCCACGGAAGCCGAAACGCCCGAGATGGCGGCAGAGCACGTTAGAAAGATAGCGGCTACGAAGCCTGATCTCATAAAGCTCATGATCACGGGAGGAGTCATGGATTCTTCGAGCGACGGGGAACCCGGAGTCCTTCGCATGCCTCCTGAGACAGTAAAGGCTGCTTGTGACGAGGCCCACAGGCTCGGATACAAAGTCGCAGCCCATGTGGAGAGCCCCGAAGGAGTAAGAGTGGCTCTTGAGAACGGAGTGGACACGATCGAACACGGAGCAAGGCTCACTGATGAGATGGTGGAACTGTTCAAAAAGAAAGGTGCTGCACTCATATCCACGATATCTCCTGCACTTCCGTATGCTGATTTCGAGCTTTCGGAGAGCCATGCTCTCCCTATTGCAAAGAAGAACGGTAAGATCGTAAAGGACGGTTGCATAGAATGTGCCATTATATGCAGAGAGAACGGTATACCTGTGGGGCTCGGAAACGATGTCGGATGTCCGTTCGTGCTCCACTACAACTTCTGGAGAGAGCTCTGCTATTTCCATAAGTACATCGGAGCCTCAAATAAGGAGTCCCTTTACAGGGCGACCCTCGGTAATGCGAAGATAGCAGGCATCGACAGAGAGACGGGGAGCATAGAGAAGGGCAAATCGGCAGACATGATAGTCGTGAAAGGGGATCCCCTTGAAGATCTGTCAGTTCTCCGCGACGTAAAAATGGTGATGATGAAGGGCGAGCTCATACGCCGTCCGAAGATAAGGAAACTTAAGCACGTGGATGAGCTGCTGGACAGATATATGTGAACCGCAAAGAAAGGCACTAAAGATATGGAGATGAATTTCGGGAGCTTTCCGAATAATGATGAAAAAGTGGATGGTATGATCACCGTCAGGGCAGATGATACGAGCGTATTTCCGACGCTTCTTGAGACAAGACCCGTATATGCAGAAAAGGACGGATATCCTCTTCACGTGGACCTTGCCATCCCAGAGGATGCCCTGGATCTCAGGCGCACATATCCGGTGATTTTCTACGTAAAGGGATCTTCATGGAACAAGCAGAGGACAGTCAGGAGCCTTCTTAACTTTGCTCCCTTCGTGAGAGCAGGCTATATAGTGGCCTTCATTGAATACAGGCCTAAGCAGGTGGCCCCGATACCGGCCCAGATAGAGGATGCCTTCGATGCCATCCGTTTCCTTATAGACAATAAGAGCAGGTTCCACATCGATACTGATAACATGTTCGTGTCAGGAGATTCTTCCGGAGGCCATACGGCTCTATCGGTATTCGCAACATGGAATACCCATAAGTTCGACAGGGGAGAAGGAGAACTTCCAAAACTCAGAGGCTGCATAGATTTCTACGCCCCTGCAGACATGAGCATGTATGCTGAGGATTTCATAGAGATCATACCTGAGCTGAAGGAAAGGTTCAAAAAGAGCGTGGTGGCGGGAGTGGACATCATAAACGATAAGGAGACCGCAAGAAAGTATTCTCCGCAGTACATGTTTAAAGAGGAAAGGAAATATCCTCCGGTCCTCATATGTCACGGCTCAAAGGATACTCTTGTTCCATTCAAGCAGAGCATCAGGCTTTTCGAGAGACTGAAGGAGATCGGAGTAGATACGGAGTTCATAAAGGTGGACGGGGCAGATCACGGAAAGAACCTCTTCTGGACCGACGCACTCTTTGAAAGAGTCATCGCGTTCTTAAGGAAGAACACTTTTTAATACTGTACGGAGAAATATATTATGAGTGAAGAGAAAAAAACACCAAAGCTCAGTGAGGAAGTCAAGAAGAGAGATGCAGATAAATTCTGTAAACCAGCGAAATGGGGAAGAGTTTTTGATTCAAATGGTAAAGAAATCAAGATAGAAATCGAGAAGAAGCCGTAAACTGTACATGGACCAATAAAGGACACTGCATTTCGGTGTCCTTTTTATATTGGAATCTCATGAAAAAAGTACTCTGTGCATTTTTCGGACGTTTTGTTCAAATCCGTCCGAAAAATCAGTGTATTTATTAATTTAGCATTGTATTATTTGCTTATTTCATATTTATCGTGGTATATAATTTATCAGAGATTCGATTACAAAGGATTGAGGGTATCTATGAACAGAAAAGATATTGAGACTTATACCGCCCAGGTCAATCATGGCGTTATTCCCCGTATTTTCAGAACGATAGTGGATTTCATGGAAAAACTGAGGAGGTATTTCGATACGGTCATCTATGATTATGAAGTGGGTACAATTACGGAAGGCTTCCTCGATTATACGTATTTTTCATTCAGCGATGATTTTCTGAAGTCCAGAGGACTTAAGTGTCTGATCCTCATAGATCATTCCGTGCTGGACATAGAGACATGGATCATCGGGAAGTCAAAGAGGGTAAATGACGAATACATAGAGAGGTTCTCTAAGACCCCTTTAAGGGACAAAGAGGATCTCAACATGAGATACGCCGCAAGGGTGATAGTGGATGACAGTCCTTCATTCAAGACAGATATTGAATACATGGCTTTCGTGGTCGACAGGGCGACCGAGGCGGCAGCATCCTTCAAGTCCTACATCAATGACTGAAAAGGAGAGACATATATAGAAAGGATCGCATATTATCTCGCCGGTCTGTTGCCGGCGGCATACATAGGGATAAGAACGGCCCCGTACATCGATACGGGGCTTTTTGGTATCCTTTTGAACATGAAACGGATACTTTCCTTCAGGGATTTCATTTTCACCCCAAAGACTCTTCCCACAGTTTTTGCCGTGCTCCTCATATATACCTCAGTATTCCTGCTCGTGACTGCGAACGGAAAGCACTACAGGTTCGGGGAGGAATACGGTTCCGCAAAGTTCGGAGATCCCGTAAAGGTAAGAAGGAGATACTCTTCCAGGGAATATGAGAGGAACAGGCTGTTCACGGAGAACGTGAGGATCGCGACTGATCCGTTAAGGCACAGGAGGAACCTTAATACCATAGTATGCGGAGGATCTGGGTCCGGAAAGACTCGATACTACTGTCTTCCGAACATACTTCAGGCCAATGCATCCATGGTGATACTCGACCCAAAGGGAGAGCTTTTCAGGATGACCTCAGGCTATCTGGAAAGCAGGGGATATTCCGTTAAGGTGCTGGACCTTCTCCACATGTACGACAGCCATTGCTATAACCCGTTCAGATACATAAACAGCGACAATGATGTGCAGAAGCTCGTGACGAACCTCTTCAACAGCACTAACGAAGGGAAGCACGCCTCCGATCCATTCTGGGACACTGCGGCGCAGATGCTCCTATCGGCCCTCATATTCTATCTCCACTACGAGGCACCTGAGGACGAGCAGAACTTCGACATGGTGATGGATATGCTGAGAGCGGGAGCGATATCCGGAGAGAAGAACCAGGAGACTTCTGTCCTGGACCTCCTCTTCTATAATCTGGAGGAGAGGGATCCCTCCCACGTGGCTTTAAAATACTACAGGAACTACAGGAGCGGTGCTCCGCAGACTCTCCAGTCGATACAGATAACCCTGGCGGCAAGGCTCGAGAAGTTCAACCTCAGGACTCTTAGCTCCCTTACCATAACGGACGAGATGGAGCTCGACAGGCTCGGAGAAAAGAAGATGGCTGTGTTCGCGATTATACCGGACAATGACCCTTCCTTCAACTTCCTTGTATCGATCCTGTATACCCAGCTCTTCCAGCAGCTCTTCTATATAGCGGACAACAGATACGGAGGGACACTTCCCGTGCCGGTGCACTTCATCATGGACGAGTTTGCCAATGTGGCCCTGCCTGTATCTTTCGACAAGATCCTGTCCGTAATGAGGTCGAGGAACATAAGCGTGAGCATAATACTCCAGAACATGGCTCAGCTTCGGGCACTATTCGAGAAGGAATGGGAGTCGATAGTCGGAAACTGCGATGAGCTCCTCTACCTCGGAGGAAATGAGAAGGAGACCCACAAGTACCTTTCCGAGCTCATAGGAAGGGAGACCATAGATACGAACACCTTCGGCAGGAACAGGGGCAGGAACGGTTCCATGACCATAAACTATGCAAAGACCGGAAGAGCACTTATATCATCGGACGAGATAAGGGTGATGGACAACAGGTACTGCCTTCTCTTCATAAGGGGAGAGAACGTGGTTCTGGACAGGAAGTATCCCCTTGAAAAGCACCCTTCCTACAGGCTCATGGGCCATGAAGGAAAGGAAGAGAAAAGAACTGTCTTAGGCAGCATAAAGATTGAAACGTATGCTCAAAATGGAGATACATGTCTGAAAGGAGGCATATGAAGAGATTTTTGAAACAACTATTGGTAACGGGTCTGCTCCTGCACGTCCTTTTTATTTATCCGGCATTTGCCGAGAGCGATCCTCTTAAGATCATCCTCAATCTGTCGGACTTCATATTCAGCATAATAAGGGCGGTAGGGATGATCATGCTCGGCTTCGGGATAGTGCAGATAGGACTCTCACTCAAGAGTCATGACGCATCCCAGAGGGCGAACGGATTCTTCACTCTTGCGGGAGGGATAATAATAACTTTTTCAAAGGAGATACTCCTCCTCATCACGGGAGGCTGAAGAAGGCTATACCCGTATTGACACATTTGGTAAAATGAATAAGTAATAATTGAAAGGATCCGGTTCAATATGACAGACAGGGTCATAAACATACTGATAGACTCGTTCCCGAAGATACTTCTGCCGGGTCTTTTATATACGATACCGCTTACGATACTGGCGTTCTCGCTCGGTCTCATCATCGCAATAGTGACTGCACTCGTGCAGTTTGCGAACATAAAGGGCTTAAAGCAGATAGCCAGGTTCTATATCTGGGTCATAAGGGGCACGCCGCTCCTCGTACAGCTGTTCGTGATGTTCTACGGACTTCCGAACATAGGTATCCTTATGGAGCCTTTCCCGTGTGCAGTTCTCGTCTTTGCCATAAACGAAGGCGCATATTCGGCTGAGACCATAAGGGCAGCCCTCGAGTCCATCCCTGAAGGACAGCTGGAGGCCGGCTACTGCGTAGGCATGAGCTATCTTCAGACCATAAGAAGGATAGTGATGCCCCAGGCGATGAGGAACGCCTTTCCTTCCCTCTGTAACTCGGTGATCTCCATGGTCAAGGATACGTCTCTTGCAGCGAACATCACTGTCACGGAGATGTTCATGGCCGCACAGAGGATTGTCGCAAGGACCTATGAGGCACTTGCCCTATATATAGAGGTCGGCCTCATATATCTCATATTCTCAACGGTGCTCACGAAGCTTCAGAGCATAGGTGAGAAATATCTTAACAGACACGAAGCGAGGAACCTGTGATGCTGGTAGCCAAGAACGTAAAAAAGAGCTTCGGCGAACATGAGATCTTAAAGGACGTGAGCATAGACGTGGAGAAGGGAGATGTCCTTTCGATCCTCGGACCTTCGGGCTCAGGAAAGACCACGCTCTTAAGATGTCTGAACTTCCTCTGGAAAGCGGACGGAGGCATTATGACATTCGACGGAAAGGAATACGATCTCCATAATGCTTCGAAGCATGAGATAAAGGAAGTTAGGCTCCATACGGCCTTCGTGTTCCAGCAGTACAACCTGTTCCTGAACAAGACCGCACTTGAGAACGTGACGGAGGGGCTCATAGTCGCAAGAAAGATGAACAAGGCGGACGCCATAGCAAAGGCCAGGATCCAGCTTGAGAAAGTCGGAATGGCTGACAGGGAGGACAGATATCCTCCTCAGCTTTCAGGCGGACAGCAGCAGAGGGTCGCTATAGCAAGGGCTCTCGCGACGGATCCGAAGATAATATTCTTCGATGAGCCGACTTCAGCACTCGATCCCGAGCTCACGGGAGAGGTCTTAAACGTAATGAGGGATCTTGCGGACGAAGGCATGACGATGCTCGTGGTCACCCATGAGATGGGCTTTGCGAAGACAGTGTCCAACAAGGTCGTGTTCATGGAAAACGGATATATCATCGAAGAGGGAGATTCAAGGGAGTTCTTCACGAACCCCAAAGAAGAGAGGACGAGGGCATTCCTCAGACTCGTGGAAGAAAACAAATGATTTAATTCATTTGAAATATTTGAAGGAGAAGAAAAATGAAAAAGTTTCGTTTGACGGCACTGGTACTTAGCCTGATCCTCGTGCTCATGCTCGGGTTATCCTCGTGCAAGAAGAAGGAAGAAGAAAAGGACCTTCTCGCAAGGATAAAGGAGAAAGGCAAGATAGTCATCGCCATGGAAGGAACATGGGCTCCGTGGACATATCATGATGAAAATGACAAGCTCACGGGATTCGACTATGAGATCGGACTTCTCATCGCTGAGAAGCTCGGAGTTGAGGCTGAATTCGTCGAGGGTGAATGGGACTCCATTCTTGCGGGTCTCGAATCCGGACGCTATGACATGATGATCAACGGCGTGGACCTCACTGAGGACAGACAGAAGAAGTATGATTTCTCCATACCTTACTGCTACAACAAGACCGCAGTCATAGTTAAGAAGGACAATACCTCCATAACAAAGCTCGAGGATCTGAAGGGAAAGACCACTGCGAACACGATCTCCAGCACATATGCCGAGCTCGCAGAGAAGTACGGCGCAACAGTCATCGGAGTCGATGACCTTGCCCAGACCTTCGAACTGCTCCTGAGCGGAAGGATCGATGCAACGCTGAACGCCGAAGTCAGCTATTATGACTATATGAAGGAGCATCCTGAGGCAGATGCCAAGATCGCCTGCCTTACCGATGATGCTCAGGCTGTCGCCATCCCGATGCCGAAGGGTGACGATTCAAAGGCACTCGTTGAGGCCGTGAACAAAGCTCTCCAGGAGATCATCGATGAAGGCAAGCTCTCAGAGCTCTCCATCAAGTACTTCGGCGGAGACATCACGAAGCCCAACTGACGCTCGGTAAAGATCAGGCATGATGCCTGAAATAAGTGATAGATAAAGAGGTCATAAAATGAAGAAGTTTTTACTCGTACTGATGGCTGTCATGATAGTATTCAGTCTCTGCTCCTGCGGACTTTTCAGGAAACTGTTCGGAAAGGACGAGCCGTATCTCGAGACACTGGAGTACTATTCGGATTCAAAGGATCCGAAATACAGGAGAGTCGTCATATCAAGACCGTCCTATGATTCAAAGGCTACCATAACCGTATACTATGCCGACGGTGACGTGAAGAAGAAGGAGATATCTTCAGTTGCACTGAACACCATAGAGGCATTCATCGGAAAGATAGAGGACGCCGAGGATAAAGAGGGAAAGGACAAGGAGCATCTGCTCTTAAAGTGGTCGGACGGCAGGGTGATGTATGTCAATCTGCTTAACAAGAGAGAGGATGAGATGAGCTTCTTCGATTCAGTGAGGGATGCCCTCGACAAGCTCGTAGACAGCCTGAATCTGAAATGACGATCGATAATATCAGGATAGGGACACGGACCTTTAATGGTCCGTGTTTTTATATATATCCATTTCAAGTTATATAGACAGGGAGGTGATGCTCTGGAACAGAACTGGATAATATCGAATCTCGAGGCTGCCTTCGACACCTGGAACCTGAGACTTAAGGAACTCTCCGAACTTCTTCTAATGTCTCCCGAGGAATTCAGGGGAGGAAGCATCTGGAAGATAATAAAGAGCGTATTCGACGCCATGAAGGGGATCGGTCTTTCCCTCATGGTGCTTTTTTTCGTTATCGGGATACTGAGAAGCTGCACGGACTTTTCGGAACTCAAAAGGCCCGAGAGGAGCATAAGACTGCTCCTTAGATTCGTATTGACTAAGGCAATACTCACGTACGGAATGGACCTCGTGCTCATGACGTTCAGGTTCTTTACGGGGGTGGGTTCTAAGCTCATGGGGAACGGTCTCATAAACGACGCGATGTTTGCATCCGTGCCTGAAAAGATAAAGACTGCGGTCGAGGGACTGAACATATTGGAATCCGTACCGGTATGGGCGGTCACGCTTCTAGGAAGCATATTCATAACAGTTATATCGTTCGTGATGATATTAACGGTATACGGAAGGTTCTTCAGGATATACCTGTATACGGCCTTCTCGCCCATAGCTCTGTCGCCCCTTGCGGGTGAAGGCATGGAGAGGAGCTCATACGGTTTCCTAAGGAACTTCATGGGGGTGATGCTGGAAGGAGCGCTCCTGATACTGTCATTCATAATATACTCGAGGTTCATATCGTCTTCGGGCACATATGAGGAGGGAATGGATCTGAGCCTGTACGTATGGAAGTACCTTGGCGAGACGGTATTCTCCATGCTGGTGCTTCTGGGATCCGTGAAGGCGTCCGACAGGCTGTCGAGAGAGATATTCGGAGGATAAGGAGGAGATATGGAGATAAGGATGAACTGCGATATATTCGCATACAGGGAGGAGATCTTCTTCGGTCTCTCCCTTAAACAGATACTGATACTGCTGCCAGGAGCCATGCTCTCGGCTTTGATATATATGCTCCTCTCGGGAGCAGGGCTTTCGGGCACGGGAGGCTGGGCGGCAATAATGATATCAGCTCCGTTCGTGTACTTCTCAGTATTCAGGTATCAGGGAATGACGGGCATGGAAACGGTTATGACTTTGATAAGGTACATATACCTGCCGAAGACATATGTGCTGAGGAAAGGGAGCTTTTCGAAAGAAATGAGGGAGGGAACGGATGCTGAATAGAAATGATGATATCATATCCCTTCTCGGCATAAGGAAGATCTTTGAAAACGGGATGTTCATGAACAGGGACAGAGTTTACTCCGTAGCGGCCAGGTTCAGCGACATATCGTATTTCCTTGAAGACGAGGAGGAGAGGAAGAGGATCATGTCCAGATACGGGGAGATACTTAACTCGGTCATGGACGGGACCTCTTTCCAGATACTTTCACTTGCTGCAGAAGAACCGGACGGAGCACCTTCAAGTGGACTTGATGACATCAGGTCCGAATACGGGAGGGTGAGCGGCAGTGGAAAGAGATACATGAAGAGGAGGAACTTCATGATGCTTATGACGAGGGCACCTGATGAGGACGCGGCGTGGACGGTCCTCCATACCGCATTCAGAGAGGCGGAAACGCTGTTCAGGTCTATGGGTAGTTCCCTAGAGATTCTATGTCTTAAGGAGAGACTTGAACTCATCTCAATGTTCTTCGGCTGCAGAAAGGCCGTATCGGATCCGGGAGAAGAGATCAAAAGAGCGAACAGCGTGCTGAGGCCCTATCTGCCGACAGGCATCAGGATATCAAGTGATCGCATGGAGGCCGATGACAGGCATATGTGCTTCCTATACATGAAGGATATGGGCTCATATGTGAACGACGGCTTCATAAACGAAGTGCTCTCGATGGGGAAGGATACCGCCGTCCTCATCGATTCCGTACCGGTGAACAGTATAAAGGCAGTGAGGACGGCAGAAAATGCTCTTTTAGGCATCAAGACTGCCGAGACGAGATGGTTAAGAAAACAGGAGAGGACGGTAGGAAGCGAGAACGGCATGCCATATGAGATGGAACGTCAGAAAGAGGAGTTCAGGGCTTTCCTGGATGAGCTCAAGAACGAAGACCAGAAGGTGTTCATGACTGACATGGTGTTCATGCTGAGAGCTGCTGATGAAGATGCTCTTAAGGAGGCAAGGGAGAGGCTTCTTTCAGTAGCAGGCAAATACTCATATAACGTGGAAACTCTCTTCCTGAGGCAGCGTGAAGCCTTAAGATGCATGCTCCCCGTGGGGAACTCGTCTGATATATCGAGGAGGACCATGATCACGAGGACACTTTCCGCACTGGTGCCCTTCAGGGTGGCCGACAGGACGGATGAGGGCGGCATATATTATGGCAGGAACAGGCTCTCCGAGAACGGGATAAGGATAAGAAGAAACGAGCTCCTAAACGGAAACAGCTTCATACTCGGAACTTCCGGATCAGGAAAATCCTTCATGGCAAAGCACGAGATCCTGTCTGTTTTTCTCAACACCGATGCGGACATAATCGTTATAGACCCCGAGAGGGAGTATCCTCTTCTCTCAGAGAAGCTCGGAGGAGAGACGATAAGGCTCTCTTCTGATTCACCGAGCCACATAAACCCGTTCGAATATGAGGAGATAAACTCGGAGGATACCGGCTTCTCGGAGAAGGTGGATCTGATGCTCTCAATATTTTCCGAGCTCCTTAAGAGGGAGCTGACCCCAATGGAGAAGTCAGTTACGGACAGGTGCATGATGAAGATATTCCTAAAAGGAGCTCATACACCGACTCTTACGGATCTATATGAAGAGCTCTTGGCCCAGAGAGAGGAAGAGGCAGGAGTCCTTGCCCTTTCAATTGAGCTGTTCTCAAAGGGAACGTTCTCTTTATTCGGAAAGAGCACCAATGTGGATATGGCTAACAGACTCCTCGTGTTCGACATAAAGGACATAGGAAAGGAGCTGAGGACTATAGGCATGCTGATAGTGCTGGACAGGATCCTAAGAAGGATAGAGGAGAACAGAAAGAAGAACAGGAACACGTATGTGTTCATAGACGAGATATACCTTCTGTTCTCGAACGTGTATTCATCTGAGTTCCTGTTCAGCCTCTGGAAGAGAGTGAGGAAGTACGGTGCCTTTGCCACCGGGATCACCCAGAACGTGGAGGATCTCCTACAGAGCCATCATGCAAGGACGATGCTCTCGAATTCGGAGCTCCTCGTGCTCCTGTGTCAGGCGCCTTCCGACCTCATGGAACTTAAAAAGCTCATAAGGCTCACGGATGCGGAATGCGACCTGCTTCTGAGCGCGGGACCGGGTGAAGGTATCATAAAGGCGGGAAGCGACATAATACCCTTCGTGAACAGATATCCCGCTGATTCATCTCTTCTTCCGTACATGTCCACATCGCCCGGTGCATGACATGATCATGACAGTAAAAATATCCATGAGATACGTTCCCGTTCCCATGCCGGGAAAGAAGGAAGGGAGAGGTTCATGGACAGGAGTCATCATGGCTTCTCTTATCACTGCACTTCCGCTCCTCATAGTATTCATGCTGGTGTTCTCTCTGTTCACGTATGTCACATATGACATTTCACCGGACGAAGGCTTGGAGGAATATGCATATGAAGGGGTCTCATATGATCTTAAAGACCCGTCACTCATAAGACTCATTAACATAGCAGTGAACGAGAAGGGCAACAGGGGCGGCGAGAAGTACTGGAGATGGTACGGCTTCAACAGACATGCCGCGTGGTGTGCCTGCTTCGTGAGCTGGTGCTCCGACAGGGCGGGGCTGATAGCGGAAGGAAGGGTCCCAAGGTACGCTCTATGCGCAAACGGGATAAAGTGGTTCAGGCAGAGAAAGAGGTTCATATCCGTAAGGGAGCTCGGAAGTGCGGGCATGATCATCTTCTATGACAGGAGGAATAAAAACGGCCTCGGGCAGGACGGGATATCCGATCATACCGGCATAGTTACGGGAGGAGACAGTAAATTCATATATACCGTTGAAGGAAACTGGGGAGACAAGGTGTCTCTAAGGAAAGTGAGAAGGGACGATCCGTCTGTAATGGGCTTCGGAGTGCCCTGAAGATAAAGGAAAGTCTGTAAAAGGCACCTTGCCGTATTATATAATTTATATGTAAAGGAGGTGCCGCATGGATAACCTTAGGATAGATGATTTCATGGAGTATACGTTCATCTCGAAGGCCACTTTCTCACCAGACGGAAAGCACATGGCTTACGTTATAAAAAAGGCGGACAGAGAGAAGAACGACTATTCCTCATATATACGGCTCATGGATACGGATACGGGTATCATAACGGATCTCACAGGACTCGGAAAGGAGTCATCATTCATATTCGACGACGATGAGACCCTGCTCATGTCCCTTAACAGAAGAAAGGAAGACGAGCCGGAAAAGCATGAAAGGAAGACATCCTTCTACAGGATGAGGATAAACGGAGGCGAGCCTGCTCCTGCCTTCGAGCTTCCGTATGATGTCAGCGAGATAAGAAAACTGGAGGAGGGAAAATACCTCTTCACCTCCAGGATCGATCTTTTGAGACCGGACATGAAGCATGTCTCCGACGAGGAGAAGGAGGACTATGACGACTACCATGTTCTGACTGAGATACCATACTGGGAGGACGGGGGAGGATTCATATCGGGCTTCAGGACCCATCTCTACGAATTCGATGAGAAAGATAAAAAGGTGACAGAGATAACGAAGGGAAAGTTCGATGTCACGGGATTCTCATGCAACAACGGAAGGGTCATATACACAGGCTGCACTTTCGATTCCCTGAGACCTCTCATGAACGGTCTGTACGAATACGTGAACGGCAGTTGCGTTCCGCTGATAGCTGAGAACAGGATCATATTAGGAAGGGCCGAACCTGCCGAGTCCGGCATGTATCTGACTGCCCATAAGGAGGGAGAGACCTCGGAATGGGGCACGCCTTCACTTTACTTCTTCGACGACCATCTGATCCCCATAGAGGGAGAACTTCCTGAGATAGGAGGGACAGCTGGCACGGATTGCTATCTAGGAGGAGCACATTCGTTCAAGGCTGTTGGTGATACCTTGTATTTCACGGCGCTCGAGGGATATGAGACCTGCTTCTACAGTGCTGACATGAACGGCATAAGGAAGCTTTTCAAGATAGACCTCGCTTCCGTTCAGGGCTTCGACATCTTTAAGAAGGACATCATGTTCATAGGCATGAAGAAGGGGCATCTGCAGGAGATCTGGAGGTCGGATATGGAAGGCAGTCTTAAGAAGATGACCTCATATAACGACATGGTCCTGGAGACCAAGTACGTTGCCGAACCCGAATACATGGGCTTCACGGATTCCGACGCAGTGAAGATTGACGGATGGCTCTTAAGGCCCGAAGGAGTGGAGGAGGGAAAGAAGTATCCTGCGATACTCGATATCCACGGAGGTCCTAGAGGAGCATACGGAGAGGCCTTCTTCCATGAGATGCAGTACTGGGCGAACGAGGGCTACTTCGTGTTCTTCTGTAACCCGAGGGGATCCTCCGGAAAGGGAGATGATTTCGCGGATATCAGGACTAAATACGGGACCATAGACTATCAGGATCTCATGGAGTTTACTGATCACATACTGGAGCAGGTGCCAGAGATAGATAAGGAGATGGTCGGAGTCACCGGAGGAAGCTACGGAGGATGGATGACGAACTGGATAATAGGACACACCGACAGGTTCAGGGCTGCTGCCTCCCAGAGGAGCTTCTCCAACTGGTTGAGCGATTTCTCCGCCAGCGAGATAGGACCCTTCTTCGATGTGGATGAAGTAGGAGGACTTCCCTGGGAGGATCCGATGAGGCTGTGGGAGAACTCTCCTGCAGCATATGCAGATAAGATAGTGACTCCTACGCTCTTCATACATTCCCTTAACGATCACAACTGCCCGCTCTCGGAATCCATGCAGATATTCGCTGCCATGAGATACAGGGGGATAGACGCCAGGGCATGCCTGTTCGAGAACGAAGGCCATGAGCTCTCAAGGAGCGGAAAGCCGAGGCACAGGCTCAGGAGATTAAAGGAGATCACAAGGTGGATGGACAGATATCTTAAGAAGGGACTCCTGTTCACTACGAGCGATCTGTAAAGAGACTGAAGAAAGACGTAATAAAGCAACATAAAACGGATACGGCATTAAAAACCGTATCCGTCTTTTTATATATGTGATCATATGAGCCGCTTCAGTTTCCCCTGCAGCCATGCTCCTCACAGTTATCGTGACCGCAGTCACCGTCATGATGGTGTCCGTGATGGTCACAATGGGCATCGGGATCGAATTCAAGATTTCCTTCTGCAAGTGCCTTTGCCGCAGCGTCAGCAGATCCCTGTACTCCTGCGTAGAGCTCTATGCCGGCTTCAGCAAGAGCATTCTGAGCGCCAATGCCTATACCGCCGCAGATAAGTGCATCAGCCTTTGCTGCAAGCAGGAATCCCGCAAGTGCCCCGTGTCCGCTTCCGTTGGTATCTGCTATCTGCTCGCTTACTATCTTTCCGTCCTCCACGTCATAGAACTTGAACTGCTCAGTATGTCCGAAATGCTGGAATATCTCTCCGTTTTCATAAGTCACTGCTATCCTCATATATGTAAGCTCCTTGTTATTGATCCTGTTTGATAATTTAAAAGTCCCTGGAATACGGGCTTTCGAGGAATTCCTCTACTGTACCATAAAATGGCTCATCGCTCATGACGAGTATGTGGGATGCATATGTGACAGCGGCATTTATGTCATTTGTGGACATGATAATAGTCATGCCTTCTTCGTTTATGTCCCTAAGGAACCTGTATATGCCCATAGTGAGTCCGGGGTCGAGCCCGTTCACCGGTTCATCGAGCACCATGAGCTTTTCGGTCGCACAGAAGGCTCTTGCTATGAGTACTCTCTGCTGCTGGCCTCCTGAAAGGTCCCTGTAGGGCCTGTCCGCGAGCTCCGTGATCCCGAGACGCTCCATGCTCTTCCTTGCAGCCTTTCTGTATTTGGCTGTGAAGAGCGGCTTTCTTCCTATCCTTGAGAAGCATCCCTGCATCACTATGTCTTCAACGGTGGACGGGAAGCCGAGCTTCTCGTCTGTCTGCTGGGGCAGATATCCAATGTCCCTCGTAGTGAGTCCCTTCTCGTAGGTTATGATACCGGAGATCTTGGGAGTGATGCCGAGTATAGTGTTCAGAAAGGTGGTCTTTCCGTTTCCGTTTACTCCGAGCACGCATAGATAGTCCCCGTGATATACGGAGAAGCTCATGGGTACTGACAGAGCGATGCCGTCATGTCCAACTGCAAGATGATCACATTTGAGTAACGGTTCCATATGCTCCTCCTTTCTAAATCACCTATATTATAGATTCACATGTCGTTTTTACAAATCATTCTTCGGATTTCGTTCATGTAAAAGCATTTTTACATGTAAAAAAGCCTGATGTAAAAGCTATTTGATTGAGTAATATGTGATAAGGCTGTATCTTCAAGACGACAGGACGGACTTAAGCATCCTCTCTTGTGATAGAATTATCAGAAGAGAAGCTTTTTTGGAGAAGGCGTATGGAGATAGGAACACTGCTTAGGAATGCACGCACTGAGAAGGGTATGACCCAGGAGGAGGCTGCCTACGAGATAGGGGTCTCGAGACAGACCATGTCCAACTGGGAGAATGACAGGACATATCCCGATATAATAAGCGTGATAAAGATGAGCGATCTTTACGGAGTCAGTCTTGATCATCTTCTTGAAGGAGAGGGAACGATGGACAACAATGATTATCTTAACTATCTCGATGAGAGCACCAATACAGTGAGTGCGAAGAACAAGGTGAGAAGGTTCCTTGAGATAGCCTCATATGTGGTCATATGGGCGGTTATAATCGCAAGCTTCTGGTTGAATGCCGTAAATTCCATAGACGCCATGGGCTTCTCTATAGTCGCGTTCTATATGGTGCTTCCGGTGGCGGCATTCGTGATATCAATATTCATAGGGGCGAACGAATCGAGGTCCGACAGGAAATGGCTGCTCATAATATTCTTCGCCGTAATGCACATGATGGCGGAATACGTAACGTTCTCCCTTGCGAACATGATATACGCAAAGCATTTCAATCATCCCCAGTGGGAGCTTCTGATATCGGGTGCGATACTGTCAGCCCTTGGCATGGCGATAGGACATCTGGTGCTGAGACACAGAAGGAAGAAGGCATCGGCAGCCCTTAACGTGACCGAAGGAAGTCCGGAATGATCTCAGTTCTTCCTGAATATCCTTGAACCGTATCTTACGGCATATATGCTGCCCTGATCGTTTTCAAGGAATCTCAATAATAAAGAATCATCAGGAGACCTGAGGGAGAGCTTTCCCGAAGGTCTCATTTTTATCATGTCATTTCCTTTTTTCAGCACAGTTCCGTCACCCGCTAAGATCTCAAGGTCATCATCCTCACCGGACTCGTAGGTCCCGGTGAATCTGGCATCGTAAGGAAAATCCGTCTCTTCTGACAGTTGTGTCATGAACTCGCGGGAAAGAGCGGATACCGGTATGCCCATGGTGTTGGAGAGCATTATGAGGCCAGTTCCCTGATCATATGAGAAGGATATGGCGGAAGATACTCCGGGAAGGCTCCCCGAGTGGGTATATATCTCATGATCTCCCGCTGTATAGTGTTCGAGGCCGTAGCAGTACTGAGTGCCGGGTGAACTGAGGACTCTTGGGATCAGCATCTCGTCTATAAGGCTTCCTTCGAGACCAAGCTCGCTTCCCCTGTGGAGATACATGAGCACGTATTTCTTAAGGTCGTTTACAGTCGACTTTATACCGCCGGTACCCGAGAGCACGAAAGCATCCCTTATGTAGTCCCTGTCCTCCGTAAGCGCTCCGTTTTCATAGGTGCGGAGCAGTGCGGCATCATCATCAAGAGAATTCCTCAGGAAGCCCAGATTCGAACGTTCCATATGAAGAGGCATGAATATCTCATCCTCTATGAAAGAGGCGAAGGAAGGCTTTTCTGAGACTCTCTTCACTATCTCGGACAACAGGGCGTATCCGTCGTTGCAGTAACTCATCTTCTGACCCGGAAGAGCAATGTGAACCTTCTGATCATCGAGCCTTTCAGCTACCATCCTCGTTCCCGTATCTGCTATTACGGGGTCGTATTCAAGACCGCTTTCCAGGGAATCCTGTATGCCGAGCTTTTTTGCCACCTCTCCTAGAAGGATCCTCTTAAGAGGGTAGAAGCCTCCGGTGTGGGTGAGCAGGTGCCTTATGAGAAGAGGCCTTTCCATATTCTTTCCGGTAAACTCCGGGATATATTTTGAGACGGGGTCCTCCGTGTCCAGGAGACCTCTTTTCCTAAGCATCATTACTGAGAGGGCAACGAAGGACTTAGTCACGGAAGCGATTCCGTAGACAGTATCCCTGTCGTATCTCTCCTTATCGCTGAGGGAGATGTTCCCGTATGCAAGATCTTCTCCGCTGCTGTCGAAGAGCAGGTACTGAAGAGCAGTCCCTTTGTTGTTTTTCAGAATATCGGTTATATGTGCATCGAATCCGTTCATGGCGTTCATGGGAGGGTCTCCTTTGTTTATCATTTCAACAAAACGAGGTGCAATTTCGTGCCTGTTTGTTTTAAGATATATATAACTACATTATAGGGAACGGGACCTGATATGACAAAGGCTGATATAGTGATCATAGGGGGCGGCATCACCGGCACCATGATCGCAAGGGCACTTTCCAAGTACGATCTTAGGACCGTACTGGTGGAAAAGGAGAACGACATAGCTGACGGGGCCACAATGGCCAACTCCGCAATAGTCCATGTGGGATATGACCCTGAGGACGGCACCCTTAAGGGACTTCTGAACGTCAGGGGAGCAAGGCTCTACGATACGATACTTGATGAGATGAACTGCAGATATCTCACTACGGGAGCCTTCATAGCGGCATGCGGAGAAGAAGAGGAGAAGCATCTTGACGTGCTGACGGACAGGGCAGACAGAAGAGGCATTCCATACCGCATCCTCTCAGGCGATGAGGCAAGAAAGGAAGAACCGAACCTCAGCGAAGACGTGACGAAGGTCATAGACTTCCATACCACGAAGGTCATATATCCGTGGGAGGTGGCACTTAAGGCTGCAAAGGTCGCAGTTAACAACGGTGTTCAGATCCTCCTCGGACACGAGGTGACTGACATAGAGAAGATGAACGGGAAATATGCCGTCCATGCCGGTGATGAGATAATAGAGGCCTCCTGCGTTATTAACGCGGCAGGCATAATGGCAGACAGGATAGCCTCCTTCGTAGAAGAACCGTGGTTCACCATGAGACCCAGGAGAGGCGAGTATTTCGTACTGGACAAGGACGTCCATCTCGTTCAGCACATTATCTTCCCCGTACCTTCAGAGGAGAAGGGCAAAGGTGTCCTCGCAGTGCCTACGGTATATGGTAATACCTTAATAGGCCCTAACAGCGACTACATAGATGACAGGGAGGACAACGGGACATCGTACTACGGGCTAGACTATGTGAGGAAGAATATGGCAAAGACCCTCAGGAACGTCCCCTTCAACAGAAGCATCAGGACCTTTGCCGGAATAAGGCCTGCGAGCACGTCGTCCGATTTCATAATAGAGGAGTCAAAGACCTCAGAGGGATTCATAAACGTGGCTTCCATAGAGTCTCCTGGCCTCGCTTCCTCACCGGCAATTGCTGAATACGTGATCGGGAACTTCGTGTCGAAGCATTTCGATCTGAAAGAGAAGGAAGGATATGACATGACCTTACCTAAGGACATAGTCCTTTCCGACATGACGGAGGAAGAAAGGAACGTGCTCATAAGGGAGAGACCCGAATACGGCAGGATCGTCTGCAGATGTGAGCAGATATCCGAAGGAGAGATATTAGATGCCCTTAAGGGACCGCTCGGTGCCACCACTGTAAAGGGCGTCAAGAAGAGATGCCGTCCCGGCATGGGAAGATGCCAGGGAGGCTTCTGCGAGCCCCTCGTGATGGAGATACTCTCAAGGGAACTCGATAAGGATCCACTCGATATAGAACTTGACGGTAAGGGTTCGTACATCCTTGAAAGGAGCAACAGATGAGGCATTATCAGGCTATAATCATCGGCGGCGGGAGCGCAGGGCTCTCTGCTGCAGTGACCCTTAAGGACAGAGGCATAGAGGACATACTGGTGCTCGAAAAGGACAGGGAGCCCGGCGGCATACTTGAACAGTGCATACACAACGGCTTCGGTCTACAGCGCTTCAAGGAGCAGCTTTCGGGACCCGCATATGCCGAGAGATACATCAAGATGGCCGAAGAGAGGAACGTAAAGATCAAACTGAACTCCATGGTCATAAAGCTCACTCCGGACAGAAAAGTGGAATATGTTAACAGCGAAGAGGGAGACGTAACTGTATCTGCGGACGCAGTGATACTTGCGGTCGGCTGCTACGAGAGGAGCAGGGGAGCCATAAACATATACGGAACGAGGCCTTCCGGCGTATATACCGCTGGACAGGCACAGAAATATCTCAATATGAACGGCTACGTAGTCGGAAGAAAAGTGTTCATCCTGGGCTCCGGAGACATAGGGCTCATAATGGCAAGAAGGATGACCCTCGAAGGCGCTACCGTAGTCGGAGTCGCAGAGCTCATGCCTTATTCCAACGGTCTTCCAAGGAACATGAAGCAGTGCCTCGAGGATTTCAACATCCCCTTATATCTCTCGCACACTGTGACGAACATCTTCGGTAAGGACAGGCTCGAAGGCATAGAGCTTTCTGAAGTTGACGATAAGAGGAATCCCATAAAGGGAAGCGAGAAATATTTCGATGTGGATACGCTCCTCCTTTCGGTAGGACTCATACCCGAGAACCATCTCGCCGATGAAGCAGGTATAGAGATGGATCCGGTCACAAGGGGACCGAAGGTTGACGAGAACTACATGACTTCCATAGACGGCATATTCGCATGCGGAAACGGACTTCATGTTCATGACCTCGTGGATTTCGTGTCATTACAGGCGGAGAGGGCAGCTGAAGGCGCGGCTAGATATCTGTCCGACGGAAAGTCTGAGGCCGGTGTTATCACACTGAGAAACGGTTCGAACGTTTCATATACTGTGCCGAAATACATTCATAAGGATGCTAAGATCAATACAGAGGTGTTCTTCAGGGCTTCAAGGCCCATGGATAAGGCGAGCCTTACTGTTTCTTGCGGTGACAGGCTCATAAGGAAGCTCGCAAGGAGAAAGGTGATGCCGAGCGAGATGGACAGGGTGATGATAACTGCTAAGGATCTTAAGGATCTTGACGGAGACATAGTGATCTCCATGGAGGAGAACGCATGACGGAGAACAAGGAACTCATTTGCATAAACTGCCCGATGGGGTGCAGATTAAACGTAACGATAGAGGACGGCAGAGTAACCGAAGTCACGGGGAACACATGTCCAAGAGGCAGGGAATATGCTCTAAAGGAAGCGGTCGATCCGATGAGGATACTCACTTCGACCGTGAGGATAGAAGGAGCGGTACACAGAGTGCTTCCGGTGATCTCCGACGGAGAGATACCCTTAAGGCAGATGTTCGAAGCCATGGCAGAGATAAAGAAGATCGACGTAAGGGCACCCATAAAGGAAGGCGACATAGTGCTTCATGATATCCTGGGAAGCGGAGTCAACATAATAGCCTCGAGGACGATGGACAGGGTGGACTGATGAGGACTGTTAACGTGGCTGCAGCCGTGATGATAAGGGACGGGAAGATATTCGTGACCGAAAGGGGCTACGGCGATTACAAGGACTGGTGGGAATTCCCGGGAGGAAAAATCGAGGAGAATGAATCTCCAAGGGACGCCGTCTCAAGGGAGATCTGGGAGGAGCTTGGAGTCAGTATAGAGGTCGGAGACAGGATATATGTGATTGAATATGACTATCCGGATTTCCATCTTCACATGGAGGCATTCGCCTGCACATTATCAGGTGGAGAGATAGAACTCAGGGAACACGAGAATGCTCTCTGGCTCGATAGGGATTCGATAGATTCTGTGAGATGGCTCCCCGCAGACGAAGAGATGATCGGATATTTGAGAGACAACTGGGACGATATCGTTTTAGGACAGTGATATCGTCCTTTTATATGTGTTACAATCTCTATTGTGAATGTAACGAAAGGAGATATACGAATTGAGATCGGTATTTTCAGAATATCTCGTATCTATAACCGATACGGTTAAGGATATGGTAGCAAGGCTTGCTGAGACATATGACTATGTGAGCGCTCTTGCCACCGATTCAAAAGGCTTTGCGGTCAGGATATCCAATAGTTCCAAATCCGCATCCAACAGGACCATGACCACGGAGAGAGGAATAGTGTTCAGAGTCTCGAGGAGAGGACTGTACAGCGAGTATGCCTTCAACGATCTGGATCCCGAAAAGGAAGACGAGGCCATGGAGAGACTCGAGCAGGCACTGGAGGACCAGTATGATCTTCTGTATTCCGCGGGTGTGAGGGAATATGAGACTCCGGAGCTCGATGACGAGCCTCTTGAGCTCTTCGTTGAAAAGGAGACTGAGATCCTGCCCGAAGACTGTGAGCTCGAGACCATGGTGAACGATCTCGTGGATATATGCGAGAAGGCAAAACAGATGGATGAAAGGGTAGTCGAGTGCTATACGAGCGCTCAGTCCACCCATATATCCAAGATGTTCATATCGAGGAACAGGTTCTTAAGGCAGAGCTATGTCTATTCAGAGGGAAGTGTCGCCGTCGTAGCAGCAAATGAGGAGGACAACAAGTTCGCTTACAAGGCAGTTTCGGGACTTAAGGGACCCGAGATCTTCAGGGATCTGAGATCCCAGCTGGAGCCGTGCATAAAGATGGCTGACGAGCTACTCTCTTCAGAGAGGATAGTGCCGGGAGAATATGAGATCATAACGGACCCCTCGGTCACGGGGCTCATCGCACACGAGGCTTTCGGACACGGAGTGGAGATGGACATGTTCGTAAAGGAAAGGGCTCTCGGAAAGTATTACATAGACAAGAGGGTCGGCTCCGACAAGGTGACCATGCACGAGGGAGCTCTATGTGCCGAGAACGTCACCTCATATGCCTTTGATGATGAGGGGACCCTTGCGGGAGACGTGACAGAGATAGAGAACGGCATACTTAAGACAGGAATATGCGACGCATTAAGCGCAAAGAGGCTCGGCACCGTGCCCACAGGCAACGGAAAGAGAGAGAACTACGCCCACAAGGTATATACCAGGATGACGAACACCATATTCGATTCAGGAACGGACTCTCTCGAGGACATGATATCTTCAATAAAGAAGGGATATCTGCTGGAAGGCTGCGAGAGCGGGATGGAAGACCCGAAGCACTGGGGAATACAGTGCATAGTCTCCCTTGGAAGGGAGATCATAGACGGAAAGCTAACGGGCAAGATCGTATCTCCTGTCATCATGACAGGCTATGTTCCTGATCTGCTCGGGAACATATCCATGGTATCCTCCGACAGGGAGGTCTTCGGCTCCGGCGGATGCGGCAAGGGACACAAGGAATGGGTGAAGGTCGCTGACGGCGGTCCTTATCTTAAGACCATAGGGAGGCTCGGATGAACATGACAGAGAGGTTAATCGAAATACTGAAGAATTCAGGCGCTGACGATTACGAGATCACTATAAACGACACCAAGGCTTGGGAGTTCTATTTCATCAGGCATGAACTGGACCAGAACAGAGTCAGGAACACAAAGGAGATCTCAGTAAAGGTATACAAGAAGAGCGAAGACGGCAGTTCTCTTGGATTCGCGACCGCAGTCATACCGCCCACTGCTTCTGACGAAGAGATCGAAAAGACAGTTAAGGATCTCGTATTCCAGGCTTCTCTATTAAAGAACAGGCCTTTTGAGCTTACGGGTCCGGGAGAAAGCTCCATAGAAACGGAAGAGAGCGATCTCAAGGAACAGTCCTACGGGTTCATAAAGACCATGGACGAGATCCCGGAGGATGAGAACTCATATCTCAACAGTTATGAGATCTTCATCGAGAGGACTGACAGAAGGTTCATAAACTCAAGAGGCGTCGACATCAGCTTCTCATATCCGTATTCGATGGTGGAGGCAGTCGTAAATGCCAGGAACGAAAAGGAAGAGATAGAACTTTACAGGCTCTTTGAGATGGGTACGCTCAGGAAGGAAGTACTGAACGAAAATATGACCGAGATGGAGAAGATGGGCCTTAACAGACTCCGTGCGGTACCGACTCCGAAGACGGAGGGATATCCAGTGCTCTTCTCGACCGATGACGCAAGAAACATCTATTATTACTTCATAGACAATACAGACGCCGCAATGGTATACAGGAAACTGTCCTCATTTGAGATCGGAAAGAGTATTGCAGAAGAAGGAACGGGAGATAAGTTAACTTTAAAGGCACTAGGAAGACTTGAAGGCTCTTCCAGCAACTTCCCGTACGATGAGGAAGGCTCTCCCGTAAGAGATATGGACATAATCACCGACAATGTTCCCGTGAACTTCCACGGAAACAGGATGTTCTCACAGTATATGGGAATTCAGGACAGCTTCAGCCTTACTAATATCAGAGCCGAAGGCGGCACGCATTCGGAAGAGGAACTGAGGAGCGGAAACTATATAGAAGCTCTCGAGTTCTCGGATTTCCAGGTGGATCCGATCACAGGAGATATATTCGGAGAGATAAGGCTGGCTTACGTCCACAATGCAGACGGTTCCGGTTATTATGTTACAGGCGGTTCGATATCGGGAAACATGAAGGACAATCTCGGAAGCATGGAGATGTCCTGCAGCTTAAGACAGTATGACAACATGCTCATACCGAGGATCACTAAACTGTATAAAATGAACATTGCGGGGGTAGAGTGATGGAATATAAAGTATCGGAAGAAATAAAGAAGGAACTTAGAAACGTGACTGAGGACGCAAGGATCAAAGATGCACTTCAGTTCATAGTGGATGACGACGAATACATAATAGGTCTTCAGACAGATCTGACGCTAATACCTGCTCCGACCTTCAACGAGAGACAGAAGGCTGAGAGGATACTTGAGATCTTCAAAGCCGAAGGGCTCACCGACTGCCATATCGATGATTTCGGTAACGTGGCAGGTATAAGGAAGGGCACTGTCGGAGACAAGGCGACTCTCCTTGAGGCTCATATCGATACGGTATTCCCGCTCGATACGAAACTTGAGATAAAAAGGGAAAACGGTTTTATCCATTGTCCCGGGATCACGGACAATACGAGGGGCGATGCATGCATCATCTCGGTCCTCAGAGCCATGAACCATGCCGGCATAAAGACGAAGGACGACATACATTTCGTAGGTACCGTACAGGAAGAAGGAATAGGTGCATTAAGAGGTATCAAGTATTATCTCGAGCATCATCCGGAGATCACTCACAGCATATCCGTTGACGGATCGGGATATCAGGGCATAGTCTTCGAGGCTACCGGCATACACACATATGAGTTCATCTTCAAGGGCATAGGCGGACATGCCTGCGGTCATTACGGAAAGCTTGCCAATCCTCTCGGAGCGGCTGCAAGGGCTACGCAGAAGATAACAGACCTCGTGCTTCCCGAGTTTCCAATGACTACAGCCATGGTGACTGGCACTTATGCAGGTTCTTACGAATCCATACATGCCATAGTTGACAAGGCCGTAATAACCGTGAATTTCCGTTCCAACGGCCATAAGGAGCTTATGGAGACCAGGGACAAGATAATAAAGGCTGTAGAGGAAGCCTGCAGGGAAGAGACTGAAAGATGGGGAATGAATGAGATCACCTATGAGATGAACGTCCTCATCGACATAGATGCCGGTACCCAGGACAGGCACGCTCCGATAGTCGAGGCTGCTTACGAGATCTCAAGGTTCCTAGGATGCGAAGAGCCGGAACTGGAAGAAGGCGGTTCCACCAACTGCAACAGAGCCATAGAAAAGGGGATACCTGCTGTATGTCTTGGAGCCGGAGCAGAATTCGATTCCAGATGCCATTCCCTTGCAGAGCAGTTCATGGAGAAGGACGCATACAAGGGATGCCAGCAGGCAATGCTTCTGTCGGTAATGTGCGCGGGACTTGAATGAGGGTTAGACAGTACTTATTATTCGGGCATGTATAAGGTCTGTTCGGGAGAAATAATGTAATCAAAATTACAAAAGTTACTCAGGATGGATATGAAGGAGAATTGTCTTATGAGTAAAGAGAAAAAAACACCAAAGCTGAGTGAGGATGTTAAGAATAGGGATGCAGATAAGTTCTGCATGCCGATGGAAGGTCTTATAATAAAAGATCCGAATGGGAATGTCATCAAATTAGATATCAAAAAGAAGTAGTAATAACATCTATTAATAAATACTTGAAAAGCGCATCTGATGAAGATGTGCTTTTTAATTGCAACGGAGAATAACAATGGACAGCAAGATAACTAGAATGATTGAGGTTGGACAGTACTTATTATTCGGGCATGTATAAGGGTACAAAATAACTGATAGGGAAAGTCCTATGAGAACACAGTAATGAATATAAAGACGGTAGACCGTAATCGGTACGGAATACCGTCTTTTTTTCCTGAAGAAAAGAGGAAAACATTTTTTCTTTAGCAGTATGGATCATGAGTGTCGATTTTTTTGATATCCGCTTGAAAAATGACACGATTGAAATATAATACAGTTAGCATTGACTAACCAATATATGAGACATTTTTTAAATATATAAGGACGGTCCCTGATATGAAATATCACATCGAAAACAATACGGTACAGGAGACACTAGTCATCCCGCTCCTAGGACGCCTGGTCTGTTCGGAAAGGTATCCGGAACTCTTCTATGACCCTGAAGCAGAGCACATCTGTGCCTCTCTTGATTATGATTTTTCCGAGAAACGCAGGAAGATGGAGACAGCTTTCGGTCTTTTCGGTGCACTTGAAGTAGCACAGCGTCAGTATGATCTGCGAATAGAAGTCGAGGAATACCTGAAGGACCATCCATGCGCAGCTGTGGTTAATCTAGGATGCGGACTGGATGATACCTTTAAAAAGGTCGATAACGGATTCTGCAGAGGATATAACCTGGACCTTCCCGATGTTATAGAAGTCCGTAACGAACTGCTTCCCCCCGGAGAACGTGAAGAGAATATCTCATGTGATCTGAATGATCTGACATGGATGGACAGGATCGACGCGTCGAACGGAGCGGTATTTTTTGCCGCAGGCGTGTTCTATTACTTCTGGACCAGAGATATCAAAAGGCTGACAGTAAACATGGCAGAACGATTTCCGGGAGCCGTGCTGGCTTTTGATTCCTGTAATGAGAGAGGTGCAAAGCTTATGCGAAAGACCTGGCTGAAAGAGGCGGGGATCACTGACGTTGCAGCATTCTTTTCATTGAATGACGAAAAGGAACTTGAAGGATGGAGCAGCAGATTCGCATCAGTCTCTTCAAAGAGCTATATGCGCGGCTACAGGGACATATACAGGAACGTCGGACTGCTTCACAGACTGATGATACGCTTCTGTGACGGACTGGTAAAGATGAAGATAATCAGGATATGCTTCAAAGATGGGATTAGGGAAAGAGAGAACAGATGAGCAGATTTGAAGGCGTTGCGGATACTTTATACATACCACTTACGGCGAGGATATATGTTTCAGAGCATTTTCCGGAATATTTCAGGGATGAGAAGGCACTTTCGCTGAAAAGAGACATACCTTATGAAGAGATCGCTTCGAAGTCAAGTGAGTATTTTGAGATGGCAGGAGCATGCCGCTTCTACAATACGGACAAGATGATAAGGGACTTCATCGACAGGCACGACAGATGCAATATCGTCAATATCGGATGCGGGCTTGAGACCTCATATTTCAGGATCGGCCCTGATCCTGAAAAAGCTGTGTTTTACGAGATGGATCTCCCTGAGGTCATAGAGGCAAGGCGGAAGGTGCTCGGAGAATCTGTAAATGAGATACTCATCCCGGGGGACATGTTTGACTTCAGATGGGCAGAAGGGATCGACAGGTCGTTACCCACGCTTGTCACTGCGATAGGCGTCTTTCAGTATTTTGAGGAATATAAGGTCATATCTTTTCTGAAGAGGCTCAGGAAAGTATTCCCGGATGTGGAGGTCATCTTCGACGCCATGACCGGAAAGGCGATCAGATATGCCAATGAATATATAAGAAAGACGGGCAATAAAGATGCAGAACTCCATTTCAGCGCAGATAACGGTAAAAGCGTCGCTAAGAAATGCGGAATGATGCTCGTTGAGGAGCGTCCATTCTTCGGGACTGCTCGAAAACAACTGAAGAAGAAACTTAAGTTTTACACACGCATTGCCATGAAGGTCGTGGATGAGAGCGGCAGACGCGGTTTTCTGACACATCTAAAGGGTTTATGAGTGGATGATCATAATGAAAACGCCATAAAGGTGGATATACATGATCTCCTGTCAGTCCTCATTAAACAGATGCAAGTGAAGCCTGGTAGGAGTGTTTCATCAAATTATTATCTGTACAGGGGGGCAGATCAATGATACTTACGATCTTTCTAGCGATTGTGTTTTGCGCATCGGTCACGCTTATGATGTTTTCAGCCGTAGCATTCATACAGGACAGTAGATTCTTCTCTTCGGCTCCAAAGGAAGCACAGGAGGTTATAAAGCCAAGAGATAAGGAGCTATTCTATGGTGCGAGGACCATCGGCTGGGTCCTTTTGGTGTTCAGCATTCTAATGATCCTGGGAGTCGGTATCGTGTCCATTCTGGATGGATTACAAAACAATTTTTCCTTCTGGCAGTTCTTTATCAGATTCGTGTTCATATTCACAGTCTACAAAGTCTATGACATGATCTTCTTTGACTATTTCCTGCTGATGAGGTTCCGATTCTTCCAGTTCTATTATCCTGAGGTCGTAAGCGTGTATCCACCCAAAAAGTACGGATTCAACATCAAAAGCCAGTTGTTGAAGCTGATGATCATTTTTCCCGCTGCATCAGCGTTCGCGGCGTGGATATGCACATTGTTACTATAATCTTAAGGAAAGATCCCTAGGACTGAAAGTTTTTTACAACATTTATTAAGGAGCTCTTGCGATATGCACGAATTTTATGCCAGAAACGCACATAAATACAGTAAATCGATGAACAGCTATTTAAGGCTTATCTCTTCTGAACTCGAAGAGGTGAGCGGTAAAGCTTACGGAACGCTCTTTCAAGAGATATGGAACCATTACGAGAAGAACATGCTGGAATATTTTCCTTACATCGGCGGGAACAAGGTCAGCGGTACCGGAAATCTCACAGGAGCATATTTCTTTGTATCGATGGGCGAAGTACTGAAACTGTATGGAGTACCGCTGGACAGGATCGGACATCTGATGGTCCTAGCCTATGAGCGCAGGTTCAACAGTATACCAGGGTTTGTGAAGAAGATAGCATACAAATCCTTTACGAACGTCAGACTGCTTAAAAAGAAATACCTGAAGAAGGACGTAAGGAATGCGGCAAATGCAGTCCTAAATCCAGGAAGCTTTGAGACTAAGACTATGATACCGCCGGAAGAGGGCTATGATTTCAGTTATCACAATCTGGTCTGTCCTCTGTCAGACTTTGCCAGAGCACACGGCTATGAAGAGTACATGCCGTATCTTTGCAATCTGGACTATGTCATGTTCGGAGCGTTCGGAGTACCGATGTTCAGAGAGCATACATGCTTTGAAGACGGGGATTACTGCGACTTCAAGCTGAAACTGGATGCAAAGCCCATGGAATACTGGCCTCCTGTATTTGAACAGGGAAAGGGCTATAAATAATGATTCCTTATAACAGAAAGACAGAGAAAAGACAGGACACCGGGATCCTGCCTTTTTTCTAAAATCGATTTTTACGTATTATAAAGGCTTTATATGTCAGACATTTAAACGATCACCTGATCCAGGATGCAATGAGCTGCATTACAGGAGCAAGAGAGGATATCGTGAATACGACCGTAAGAAGCCTTGCGGTCTGAAGCGTAGCGACGGTAGGAATGTCGCCTCCGAGCTCCTCAGCAAGAAGACATATCTCGGAAAGACCTCCCGGGGAACATATGAACATGCTCGTAAGCCTCTGGATCCTGAATATCTTTCTCAGTATGAGACTGTCCACTACGAGGCATATGAGCAGGAATCCCGTTATGAACAGCAGTCCTATCCAGAGTTCGGTCATGGCGTGGAGCATACTAACCGTTATGAGTGTTCCGGAGTAAGTGCCAGACAGAACCATGTTTACGGATGACAGGATCTTCGGCATCCTGTATTCCCTTATGAATATGCTGTAGAGAGCTCCTCCGATTATGGAACCGAACATAGTAGCTCCGCTCAGATCTATCAGTTTGAAAAGGTAACCGAGGACCAGAGCGAATATGAGGACGAAAATCCAGTCTATGACATTTGGCTTTACGTCCGATTTTTCCTGTCCGATATATGCCTCGTCTCCGTCAGTCTCTGCGACTTTCCTTACGACGAAGGGGATGATGAGGTAAATGAGTATCATCCTGAAGGAATGCATCATAGCGACGATGGCGCTCTGTGCACCGTAATCTGCCGAAAGAATGGTCATGTCAGTCTGTCCGCCGGGGGACAGGGAGAAAAAACATGTGATTATATCATAGTCCGTGCAAGCATACATTAGGAATGCCATAAGTATGGTCTGGAGTATGAACAGAGCCATTGTGACGAGATAGATCTTCCAGATGTTTTTCAGATGCTTTACAGTTGCTTTTGTGATCCTGCTTCCGATTATCATTCCGGATGAGACCTGCATTATTACCTTTATGTTCGGAATAGATCTGGCCCAGCCGGTGAGCAGGCTGAAAACGCCCACGGCAATAAGAGCGCCCATTGAGAGACCACCGGGGACTTTGAGTCTGTATAGAATGTATCCGCCGAGAGCTCCGACGGCAAGAGTAAGTATCATCTGAAAAATGGGATGCATATGTTTTCAAATCTCCGGAACGAATATCGATGGATTTATCATCAAGAAGATTATAACCTACATGTTAAATTTTAGTCATTTAATCTGAAAATGTCTGAAACTTGACATTTTTCGAATGAAAATGATAAGTTATATTCACTTTTTTAATCAAGATGTGCTAATATATTAGATGTAATCTGCCTTAACAGTGCGTTTTTCGACACTTCCGGCAGATAGCCTGTAATAGGAGAATATGGGATTCTGACTTATAAAAGTCTTATCTCAGCAATTATTTAGAATCATAAGGTGGGAGTGATTAATCAATGCCAAAGATCATCAATGATGTAAGGAACCAGCTAATAAGAGAGACAAAAAAGATCCTGATCGAGGACAGGGGCATAAAGAAACTGACTTTGAGGAGAGTCGCATATGGCTGCAACGTTTCCATAGGACTCATTTATAACTATTTCGAAAACAAGCTGGATCTCGTATCCGCAGTGATGCAGGAGGACTGGCTTGCAAGAGAAAAGGAGTTTGATGAAAAGTCTCCGTATGATTCCCCGAAAAAAGCTATAGAGGAACTGTACAGGCATGTTCACGAATTTGCTCTTACATATGACTGCGTATGGAATGAATACCTCGAAACAAAGGGTCTGAATCCCGGAGATGAGAAGTTCGTCAATTTCAGAAAACAGTTCATAGAAGAACTCGAAGAGCTTTTGAAACCAACGTTCGAAAAGAAGGCAAAAGCAGTGGATAAGAAGATAATTAAGTTCTTCGCCCTCTATATCGCAAAGTTTGCAAGAGATCCGGATATCGAATACAAGGATTTCAAGGATATAGTGCTTACCCTTCTGAAATAAGGAGACCATCAATGGATAGGATCCGGTCTTTTAGTCCGGATCTTTTTTTAATAAAGAAAAAGTGCAGTCCGTACAGGACTGCACTTTTTGTCATGTCAGAAATTGTTCTCAGTAATTCTCGGCATTGACCTCGAAATATGCCTTAGGATGTGCACAGACGGGGCATACTTCCGGAGCTTCCGTTCCGACTACTATATGTCCGCAGTTCCTGCATTCCCAGACCTTTACTTCGCTCTTCTTGAAGACTTCCTGCATCTCAACGTTCTTTAAGAGTGCACGGTATCTTTCCTCATGATGCTTCTCGATAGCGCCAACTGCACGGAATTTAGCTGCGAGCTCAGGGAAACCTTCCTTCTCAGCTGTCTTGGCGAATCCCTCATACATATCTGTCCATTCGAAGTTCTCTCCTGCAGCAGCAGCTTCGAGGTTTTCAGCCGTGGTTCCGATGCCGTTCAGTTCCTTGAACCACATCTTTGCATGTTCCTTTTCGTTATCAGCGGTCTTCAGGAAGAGGGCAGCGATCTGCTCGAATCCTTCTTTCTTTGCCTTTGATGCGAAATAGGTGTATTTGTTCCTAGCCTGGGACTCACCTGCAAATGCAGCCTCAAGGTTCTTCTCGGTCTGTGTTCCGGAATATTTATTGGCCTTGGGAGCTTCTTCCTTGATCTCTACGAGATCGTCTCCTGTTGCTCCGCAAACAGGGCATACAGCCTCTTCAAGGCTCTCAGCTTCAAATTCTTCATTGCAGATATTGCATCTAAATTTTGCCATCATCAATCCTCCTGTTGTTATTCATTATGGTTATTTATATTGTACTTTCAATGCATACTAAAATCAAATCGAAAAAAGAGGATGTCATGATGGGCATCCTCTAATCCGGTAAGGTAATCATTGGGAGTGAAAACCTATGTATATATTGGGGTCATCTTTATTATCACATATGACAAGTACGAAAAAACGGACTTCATAACTCCTCTTTATGATATAATCTATCTGTATCATTTCTAAGAAAGGGGTCATGATATGGCCAGTTCAAAGACGAGGATATTGTTCCTGCTGGACCTTCTCAGGACATATACGGACGATGAGCACTTCCTTACCAGAGAAGAGATAATGGACAAGATGGATGAAGCGGGCTATAAGGCCATGGACAGGAAGGTCGTATACAGCGACATAGAAGCACTAAAGGAATACGGCATAGACATAATCACACAGAGACAGAATAGACAGTACTACTATTCGATAGGAGCCAGGGATTTCGAACTCGTTGAGCTTAAACTCCTAGTCGACTCGATACAGGCAGCCAAGTTCATTTCTGAAGACAAATCCACAAAGCTCATTAAAAAGCTCGAGACTCTCGTAAGCGTACACGAGGCCGGAGAACTTCACAGGAACGTGCTCATCTCAGGAAAGATGAACACCTCTAACGAGATGATATTCTACAGCGTCGACAGTATATTCACTGCCATAAACAAGAACAGGAAGATCACCTTCAAGTACGGACAGTGGAACGCACAGAAGCAGCTGAAGCCGAGAAGAGAATCACTCATTTACAAGGTATCCCCTTGGACGCTCATCTGGGATGACGAGTACTACTATTTGGTCGCATATGATGACAGGGATCAGAAGATAAAGCACTACAGAGTCGACAAGATGATGGAGATAGCCATCACTGATGAGGAGAGGACCGGAAGGGACGAGTTCAGGAAAGAGAACGTGCGTGACTATCAGAGGCGTGTGTTCGGCATGTTCGGCGGAGAGACGAGAACGGTCGTCCTTGAATGCGAAGACGGTGACAAGTTCTACGGAATAATAATAGACAGGTTCGGAAAGGACATAATCATCTCAAGGAACCCGGAAAAGGGGACCTTCAGAGTAGTTGTCGACGTGGTACCGAGCCCTCAGTTCTACGGATGGCTGTTCTCCCTTGGAGAAGGTATAAGGATCGTTTCCCCCGATGACGTTGTCGAGGAATGTTCTAAGGCAGCAGAAAGCATATACAGGCAGTTCGGAAAGAAATGAAGAAAGAACAGATACTTGAAAGACTTTTCTCCATGAGGGATGAAGGGTACTGTGAGATGAATGCCAGGGTCGTAAATGATCCAACACTGAAGTATATAGGTGTAAGGACTCCGGATCTACGGAGATTTGCTTCAGAGCTCTTCAGATCGAATGAGTATGACGAATTCATCTCCATACTGCCCCACGAATATAACGATGAATATCTCCTTCACGGTTTCATATTGTCGAAGTTCAGGGACTATGACAAGTGCATGGCTGAAGTAGAAAGAATTCTTCCATTCTTGTCAAACTGGGCTGAAACGGATACTCTCTCTCCGAAATGCTTTGAAAGGAACAGGGAAGACGTGAGAGGAAGGATAGATATATGGATGGATTCGGATAAGCCTTATATAAGGAGATTCGCCCTATGCCGTCTGATGAGCCTATTTCTCGATGATCCGTATTTCAGAGAATCCGATTACGGATATATCCTTAACAGCCATATGGACCATTATTATCTCAATATGATGAGAGCATGGTATATGGCGACCGCACTTGCAAAGCAGTTTGACAGTGCGGTAAGGATCATCGAAGACAGAAGACTTGACAGATGGACCCACAACAAGGCTATACAGAAAGCCGTGGAGAGCTTCAGGGTGAGCGATGAGAAAAAGACATATCTAAAGTCTTTGAGATGGCAATAATGAAAGGAGAAACCATATGCCGGGAAGAGGCGGAATGAGAGGAGGTCCGTTCAGTGACCTCACGGAAGAAGAGAAGAAGAGCGTGCCCAAGGTCACCAAAGACCTCCTGAAGAGGATATTCTCATATCTTGAACCATATAAGGGGAGACTTGCTCTCGTATTCGTATGCATCATAATATCAGCTTCGATGAAGCTTCTGCCCTCGATACTCACAGGAAACATAATAGACGAGGGACTCATAGGAAGAAGCATTCCGAAGCTCATACTGTATATCTTGCTGTCGCTCCTCGTGACCTTTGCAGCAAACATAATCGGTATAGTGGAGAGTCATCTTAATACATGGATAGCACAGCACATCTCCTTCGACATGAGGAACCAGATGTACAAGCATCTCCAAAGGATGTCTCAGAGGTTCTTCACTACCAACAGCCAGGGGGACATCATCACCAGGATGACCAGCGACATAGGCGGAGTCGAGAGAGTTGTAACTAGCACCTTCACCAACATAATCTCCAATGTGATCACACTTGTCATAGCCGTCATAGCGATGTTCCAGAAGAACTGGATACTCGCTCTTATCGGCATGGTGATAATACCTCTCTTCGCACTTCCGACGAGAAGTGCCGGGAAGAAGAGATGGAGCATCACGAGGCAGTCCCAGGAATTCAATGACAATATGAACGATATCCTTAACGAGACCATGTCCGTGTCCGGTCAGCTGCTTGTAAAACTGTTCAATAAGGAAGGCTATGAATACGGCAAATACAGGCAGCTAAACAAGCAGATGATCGACCTTAACATCAAGGAGAATCTTGCAGGCAGATGGTTCTTCGTCATAATGTCAACTTTCACGAAGATAGGGCCTATGCTCATCTATTTTGTCGGCGGACTTCTGATGATGAAGACAGATTCAAGTCTTACCGTCGGAGACATCACCGTCATGGTTTCTCTTCTGAGCCAGATGTACATGCCTGTGAACTCGCTTCTGAACATACAGGTTGAGTGGCTGAGGAGCATGGCGCTCTTTTCAAGGATATTCGAGTATTACGATCTTCCTGTCGAGATAAAGAACAGGGAAAATGCCCTTAAGCCCGCTTCTTTCAAGGGAGACATCAGGTTCAATGACGTATCCTTCTCATATGACGGAGAGAACGACATTTTGAAACACATAGATCTTGAGATCAAGGCAGGCGACTGTCTTGCCGTCGTCGGTCCTTCAGGGTCAGGCAAGAGTACTCTCATAAACCTGCTTCCGAGGCTCTATGACGTCACTGGAGGTTCTGTTACCATAGACGGTAATGATGTAAGGGATATAGACCTTTCGTTCCTGAGGGGCGGCATAGGGCTCGTTTCCCAGGATACGTATCTGTTCAACGGAACGATAAGGGAAAACCTCCTGTATGCAAAACCGAACGCAACGGAAGAGGAGCTGAGGGAAGTATGCAGAAAGGCGAATATACTTGACCTCATAGAATCCTCGCCCGACGGCATGGAGACCATGGTGGGGAACAGAGGCCTTAAGCTCTCAGGCGGGGAGAAACAGAGACTATCCATTGCAAGAGTGCTCCTAAAGGATCCGGACATAGTGATCTTTGATGAGGCGACATCAGCCCTCGACTCCATAAACGAGAGGAAGATACAGGACGCCATCGATCCTATAGTAGAAGAAAGGACGTCGATACTGATCGCTCACAGACTCTCGACGATACTTGCTGCGGATGAGATCGCCGTACTTAAGGACGGAAGGATCGTGGAGAGAGGCCAGCATGAGGATCTTCTGAAACTTAACGGGGTTTACGCAGAGCTCTACAATACTCAGTTCAAGATCAAACAATAACATTCAAGTTTTATATTCAGAGTCCATGTGTGCTATCATATTGTTTGTGCAGAAAACAATTATGAGGATGGCACTCATGGACTTTTTGTTACCGTTTCTTTATGTGATATTTATTTCGCTCGGTCTTCCGGACTCTCTGTTCGGAGTGGCCTGGCCTGTCATGCACGAAGAGATGAACGTATCTGAATCCTTCGGCTCCGTCTATCAGATGGTAGTCGGTTTCTGTACGGCAGGCATTAGCCTCATAGCCGGCAAGCTTTTAAGGAGATACGGTACCGCCAGGGTCACCTATGTTTCCATAATCCTTACAGTGATCGGTCTCATAGGCATGAGCTATGCAAAGAGCCTCATATTCCTTATCTTTTTTGCTGTAGTGCTCGGCTACGGAGCAGGTGCCATAGATACCGGTCTCAACAGCTACGTTTCCACACACTATCATGCCAGACACATGAACTGGCTCCATTGTTTCTGGGGCATAGGCGTGGCACTTTCTCCTCTCATAATGTCTTTCTCGCTCACGGCCGGAGTCGATACGTCCTGGAGAGGCGGTTACAGGACAGTAGGAATACTTCAGGCATGCATCCTCATTGCCGTCACTTTCATTATGAGAAAATGGATAAAAAGGGAAGAGACAGAAGACCTTTATGAGGAGACGCGCATAGACACAAGCAAGGAAGGGATCCTGCAGATTTTCAGGAAAAAAGGCGTGCTCCTTTCCGTCATCTCCCTTGGAGTCTACTGCGGCATGGAATACATAATCGGGACCTGGGGCGCATCATATATGGTAAACGTGTTCGACATGGAGCCTGCGTCTGCAGCCCGCTGGGTCTCCCTTTATTATACGGGGATAATGATCGGAAGGTTTGCCTCAGGCTTCTTCTCCATCAAATTCCACGATGACCTGATCATATCCTTCGGCATATTCATAGCATCCCTTGCCGCAGGATCATTGTGTTTTTCCATGGGATCACTTGAGAACATGGCGTTCTTCATAATAGGACTCGGATTCGCTCCTATTTTCCCATGCATCCTCCACAGCATCCCCAACAGATTCGGTACAGAGTATTCGGCGGACATAACGGGATACCATACTTTCGGAGCCTATGGAATTGGGTTTCTGATACAGTTCACTTTCGGAATTATCGCCAGCACCGTTTCGTTCAATATAACTCCCTTCGTGCTCCTTGGACTGTCGCTTACTTTCATAGCTCTGAACTTTCTGGTACTCAAGAAGACTGGACTCCTGAAGAAGAGATACATACTTGGTATCAAACGTAAGAAGAACAGGAAATGACATCAGTATGGACAGATCTTAAGCCCCTTTCTGCGGAAAGGGACTTTTCTATATGAACGACGTTCATAAAAATATCGCTGAACGATGACATTAGACCTCTTAAAGGGCTATAATGATTGTTAGATACTATATCAATATGCATTTTCGGTATCTAAAACAATTTATAGGGAGATCTCCATATGGACAAAAAGGAAAAAGAGCTGAGGGAGATTAAGAGGCTCGAAAAGGACAGTGCCTTCCACAGTCACAAATACTATTTTCCGATCCTCATCCTCGTGCTCACGATAGTATACATCGTGGATGAGCTGGCCTCGAACGTAAGAGGTGCAGTCGACTCCTTCACGATATGCGATCTTTTCAACACAACATTCGGTACGCCTGAATACGACAGAGCTTCCGGTATCCTCGGACTCGTCACCACGGGCTGCTACCTTATCTACCTTGTGGCTCCGTTCTACAAGAGCCTTGCAGACAAGTTCGGACGCAGGATATTCCTCATCATCAACACGATAGGAATGGGAGTGGGAATGCTGGTATCCATCATATCTCACAACATACCTCTTTATCTCGTCGGTTGCGTCATTATGACCTTCTTCACGCCAAATGACATGCAGGTCATATATATCATGGAATGCGCTCCGAAGGAACACAGGGCAAAGCTCTGCTCGATCACAAAGGGTATAGCGCTCATATCCGTCTCGCTTCTCGGACTTTTCGTAAAGCTGTTCGTGAACAGAGAGAATCCGGGTACATGGAGAAGCGTTTACATCATACCTACGGCTCTTGCATTCATTATCGGTATAGCGGCTATCTATCTTGTCAGAGAGACCCCTGTCTTCACACAAAAGAGGCTAGGATTCCTCAAGAAGACGGAAGCTGAAAGAGAAGAGGAGCTGAAGGCTGAGAAGCTCGCAGACATAGAGAAGGCAGACAAGAGCGTCTCAGTAATGGGAGCATTCAAGTTCATATTCAAGAACAGACAGACAAGAGCGATAGCAATAGTCGCACTGCTGCTGGCATTCTCTACAGGATACACCGGCAAATATCAGAACATGATAGAGTCGGGTGTGGCAAAAGGCGCCATAACACCTGAAGGCTCGGACATAATCCTCATGTTCTATCCTCTCATAAACGGAATATTCACTCTTCTCGGCGGGTTCCTCACAGACTCTCTCGGAAGAAAGAAATCAGCACTTATACTCGGCGGTTGGGCAGCAGCAGGACTTGCGGTATTCGCAATAGGATGTTCTACCGGACTCAGCCCGTATATCACCGGATTTGCATACGGCTTCTCCATAGCCGGACTCTGGTCTATCTCAGATATGATCTACTTTGTCATCACATCGGAATCCACGCCTACTGAGATGAGAGCCTCAGTCGTCGGAACGATGCAGCTCCTTGGAATGGTTGGTACCGGACTCAACATGGTCTTCAATAATGTAGTCACCATGGTAGCCGGATCCATGAACCTGCCTGTAGTCCTTACGGCATCGTACCTGCCTCTCATGGCAATAGCGCTCATTATAATGATGCTGAAGGTCAGAGAGACGAAGGACGTGGACCTCGACAATATACAGATTGACTTATGATTCACTTTATAAATGCTTTGGTAATCATTGCTATCCTGCTGCTGGTATTCCTGGCAGCAGGATATTATGTGTTCCTGACAGTGTTCAGCAGGAAGTTCTGGCAGGACAGCGTAAAAGCGCATGCAAATGACGATCCCGACGATTTTGATGAGAACGACCCTCTTATGGCTCCTACAGGAAGAGCGCTCCGCTACTATAAGGAGCGTTTTGACCATGAGTTCACTCATCTTCCTCTTGAAGAGCTTGAGGTCACTTCCTTTGACGGACTGAAGCTAAAGGGATATCTCTTAAGGGGAAGCGAGAAGGAAGTAGTTATCTGCGTACACGGATACAAATCCGGTATGAAAGAGGATTTTTCTGACAAGATCCACATTTACATGGACAGGGGAACGACAGTGCTCCTGGTGAACGACAGGGCTCACGGTAATTCCGAGGGAAAGTATCTCGGATTCTCAGAACATGACAAGAGGGATGTCTCTAAATGGGTCGACAGGATGAACGAGATGTTTCCTGACGCAAGGATATATCTCCACGGAGTCTCCATGGGAGGAGCTACAGTCATACACTGTGCCGACCTCAAGCTCAAGAACGTTAGGGGCATCATTGATGACTGTGGGTTCGATTCCATCTACGGGATCACGAGGGCCCTCATGAGGACGATGTACCATGTTCCGTATTTTCCTCTGGGATATATGGCCTGGTTCTGGTCGAAGGTGCTGGCAAAGGTCGGCTTCAAGGACACGATTGGTGAGGAATGCGTAAAGCATACGGATATCCCGATCGTGTTCATACATGGAATAGATGACAGCTTCGTTCCTGCTGTGATGAGCTTCGACCTTTATAAGTACTGCGCATCCCCGAAGGAACTCCACATGATAAACAGATGCGGACATGCGGCAGCATATATGGTCGCTACTGAAGAATATACCGACGCGGTCAACAGACTGCTCGACGGAGAGATAAAATGAGATATTTTGGCGTGGACTGGTACCCCGAACAGTGGGGCATGGATCATGTCGATGAAGACCTTGACATGATAAAAGAACTCGGTGCTAACCTGATAAGGATCGGCGATTTCGCCTGGGACAGGTTCGAACCGGAGGAAGGCAGGTATGATTTCACATTCTTCGATGAAGTGATAGAGAGGGCAAAGAAGAGGGGACTCAACATAATGATGTGCGTCCCTACAGCCACTATGACCTCATGGATGTACAGGGATCATCCGGAGATAATGAACGTTTCCGAGACTGGCTACGTTCAGCCTTTCGGTGCAAGAAGAGGATACTGTCTCAATTCCGATTTCTACAGGAAGAAGGCAACGGAGCTTGCATATTGCATGGGTCGTCACTATAAGGACGAAAAGGCCATAGTTGCCTGGCAAGTCGATAACGAGATCGGACATGAGGGCTCCGACGTATGCTTCTGTGACACATGCAGGAAGAAGTTTGATGATTTCCTGAGGAACAGATATCCTGACATAGAAGATCTGAACGAGAGATGGGGCACTTCCTTCTGGACGCATACGTATTCCGATTTTGATGAGATACCTATGCCTAAGCCGTCTTTCACGGCTCAGAATCCTTCCCTGAGGCTCGAATGGGCAAGATTCAGAAGCGAATCCACGGTGAGCTACATAGATATCATGGTAAAGGCTTTAAAGGGAGCCGGCGTCACGGTACCGGTATGTCATGACTTTGAAGGCGGTACGATAAACAAGGCATTCAATCCGTTCGATGTGGCTGAAACGGTCGATTTCGTGGCTTACAACAACTATCCCGTCTGGGGCGGTCAGAGAGCACCCATGAGTGACAGCGACATCTGTTTCACAGTGGATTTTGCAAGGGGCTTCAAGAGAGATGCCATATGGATCACGGAATCCATAATGGGAGCCCAGGGCCATAACGACATCGGTTATGCACCGAAACCGGGAGAAGCAAAGAAATGGGCACTCGAATCCCTGGATCACGGAGTCAAGTCCCTTATATTCTTCAGGTTCAGAGGCTTCACAAAGGGTGCAGAACAGTTCTGTTTCGGCATACTTGACCCGGACAATGTGAAGAGGAGAAGGTTCTACGAGACACAGGAGTTCTTCAGTGAAGCAAAACAGAGACCGTTTGAATACCCGAAGAGCAGAGTCTGCATAGTCTATGACTATGATTCAAAGAGCTCCATGCAGATACAGAGGCAGTCAGACGCCTTCTCCTACGAGCAGGAGTGCATGAAACTGTATAACCAGATGTACAGGAGAGGCATGAATTGCGACGTGATCGATTCCAAGGCCGATTTCTCAATGTATGAGACCGTTATACTCCCGTATATGATAATAATGGATGACGGTTTCAGGGAGAGGTTGGAGCGATTCGTTTCTGAAGGCGGAAAGGTAGTGATGACTCCGAGGACAGCATGGAAGGACAGGGACAACAATCTGGTGTTCGGAAAGAGGCTTCCTGTAGATCTTACGGATATAACGGGTTGCATGATAGAGGAGCATGAAGCTCTTCTCTCGGGAGTGACATCCCCCTGTGATTTCGACGGAAAAGAAGGAAAGGGCTATATATTCGAAGAGCTCCTTACTTTAAAGGGCGGAAAAAAACTGATCGCCTGGAAAGACAATCAGTTCGGAGATTTCGCCGCTGCAGTCGAGAACGTTTACGGAAAGGGGAGATGCTATTATCTCGGCAGCTCCTTTGACGAGGATACGCTCACAAGACTGTTCGATCTGATATTAAACTGACATCATAGAGTGATGTCTCTGATGACCCTCTCGGCATTGCCGTGGAACAGAAGCTCAACATCGTCTTCGCTCCAGCCCCTTGCCCTGAGGGCATCATTTAGTTTATGGAGATCAAGAGGATCCCTGATCTCAAGCTCTCCCTGTATACCATCCCAGTCGGAGCCGAGTCCTATGACTTCCTTTCCTCCGAGATCGACTATGTGTTCTATATGTCTCACCATGTCGGAAACGAGGCTCCTCGTCTCGGAGAGCTCCTTTCCGAGGAACGGCGGATTGTAGTTGAGTCCTATGAAGCCTCCCTTGTCGGCCAGCTTTCTTATCATGTCATCAGTGAGGTTTCTCGGGTGCGGAGTAAGAGCTCTGGCACAGGAGTGGCTTGCAACGAATGGCTTTTTTGTGATGTCGCAGATATCGTAGAAACCGCCGTCGTTCAGATGGGAGACATCTATGATGATCCCGAGCTCATTCATGACCTCTATGGCTTCCTTTCCGAATTCCTTAAGTCCCTTGTTCATGAGCTCACTGTCGGTGGAGTTAGGATATCCGAAGCAGTTCTCACCGTTCCATGTGAGCGAGATAAGGCAGTATCCCATATCCCTGTACTTCTTCAGGTTCTCCATCTTTCCGTCTATCATCCTGCCGTCTTCAAACGTCATGAAGGCGGACATCTTTCCGTTCTTCAGATTCTCCATATATGAGGAATAGTCTGTTGCGAGAGCTATTATATCCTTATTCTTCTCCAGCTCGGCTGTAAGCGCCTCATACAGGTTAGCCCTGTATTCCTCATCCGATATGTCCATGCGTTCCCTCGGGGGCAGGAAGGTGGCAAAGAACTGGGCCCCTGCACCTGCTTCCTTCATCCTTCTGAAGTCTACTGATCTTCCTATCGAAGACGTGTCAAAAAGACTCTGTCCCTCGTATCCGTGGTAATACATCATCAGCGTATCGCAGTGAAAGTCTATGTATCTCATAAGTAAAACTCCTTTAAGTCCGTTTTATATCATTTTATAGGCTCATAAATCATTTCACAATAAGCGCGTTGTCCTTTAAAATAAACTAGAGGTGATTATATGGGACTAAATAAGGTCGAATACGGTCTCGTCACGGGTGCCAGTTCCGGACTCGGTAGGGAGTTCGTAAGGCAGCTCGCAGAGACGAAACGTTACAGGATAGTGGCAGTTGCCAGAAGAGAAGACAAGCTTAAAGAGCTTCAGGAAACATTCGGAGAACTCGTCATCCCGCTGAAGGCTGACGTGACATCGGATGAGTTCAGGGCAGGACTTGAAGATCTTTTCACGAAATACGGATTCAGTGTCGTCATAAACAATGCGGGCTTCGGTCTCGCCGGCAGGTTCGAAGAGACTGACGCTGACAGGGAGCAGCAGATGATAGACACGAACGTAAAGGCTCTCCAGACCGTAACCAAGACCGCTGTCAGACACATGAAGGACAGAGGAGGACATATACTTAACGTCGCTTCCTCCGCAGGTTTCTTTCCCGGCGGTGCCTATATGGCGACATATTATGCTTCGAAGGCTTACGTGCTCTCCCTTACGAATGCCATCCATGAGGAGCTAAGACAGGATAAGAGCCCGTTATATATCGGGTCATTGTGTCCGGGACCCGTGGATACGGAGTTCAATGATGTAGCGAACGTAAAATTCTCACTTAAAGGCATTACTGCCGAGTACTGCGTCAGGTATGCGCTGAAAAAGATGTTTAATGGCAAGAGAGAGATAATCCCGACATTCAGGATGAAAGCTCTCATATTCCTTACAAGACTTGCTCCGAGGAGCAGGATACTGAAGTTCACGGCAGGAGCACAGCGCTCCAAGATAGAAAGGAGATAGACTATGGAATACGGTAATTCGTTAACAAAGAAAAAAGTCGAACAGATGACTGATCATGAGCTCCTTATGCTCATGGCTAAAAATTCAAGCAGTCAGAAGAAGATGCAGATAATGACTCTTATCACCCTTGTAATACTGACGGTTTCGATCATCGTATCTGTGGTCCTCATCGTACCGAAGTTGAACAGGACTCTTGAAGACATGAGTACCCTTGCCGTCTCTCTGCACGATATAGTGGACGACATTGAGATCTCCCTTGAGAACGTAAGGACGATGGCAGACAGCATCACGAAGACCGTGAATGACAACTCGGAGGCTCTTGGAGAAGCGATAACAAAGATCAGCAAGATAGATTTCGAGACACTGAACAAGGCAATAAACGATCTTGCAAAGATAGTCGGTCCTCTTGCAAAACTCTTCGGAGGCGGAAAATGATATGAGGATACCCAAATTCATAAAGAAAGGTGACACTATAGGACTCGCAGCTCCTTCTTTCGGTATTTCAACAGAACCTTATATAACAAGACTCGAGGCCGCTGTCTCCAAGTTCAGGGCTCTAGGCTACAATGTCATGATGGTCCCGAGCTGCATGAAGAACCTCGGAACATGTCTCTCAAATCTGCCTGAGATAGCTGCAAGGGAGCTTATGGACATATATCTCGATGACAGGGTCGACGCGGTAATATCAGTAGGTGGCGGAGAGCTCATGTGCGAGACTATCTCCCATGTGGATTTCAGAAGGCTCTGTGAAGCAAAGCCGAAATGGTATATGGGATATTCAGACAATACAAACTTCATATATCCGATGCTGACCCTGGGGGACGTGGCTGGAATATATGGCCCGTGTGCACCGGGATTCGGTAAGCCCTGGGAAGGGACAGAAAATCTTTCGTTCGCTCTTCTTGAAGGCAGAGATCTTACTGTAAAAGGCTTCGATATGTTCGAGTCTCCCGAATACGACGATGAGGATCCGCTCCGCAGATATCATTTTGATACCAAAAAGGAACTGACGCTCTATGCACCGGTCAACGGAAAGCTCCTGAAAACTGATGAAGTCATGATGGAAGGCGTGCTCTCAGGGGGATGTCTCGATATACTCATCAATCTTTCCGGCACCAGATTCGACGGTACACAGGAATTCCTCGACAGGCATGAGAAGGTGATCCTCGTCATGGAAGCCTGCGACCTCACTCCTCTCGACATAAGAAGGGGACTCTGGCAGCTTCGTGAAAGAGGCTGGATGAGGAACCTCATAGGCATAGTCTTCGGAAGGCCCCTTAATGCCTTTAACATGGATCAGTTCGGAGTCGACAGGTTCACTGCATGTCTGCCGTTGCTGGAGGACTTGGGAGTCCCCGTGATCTTCGACGCGGATATAGGTCACATTGACCCGATGGTACCCATTATCATGGGAGCCGATACAGTCGTCACGGCTAAAGGGAATGACATCACATTCGACATGAGGAGACTCGGATGAACATTTATACACTGACGTTCTTTTTTACGATGATGATCTTCATAGGGCTGTTCCTTGTATTCAGAAAGCAGACCGTCAAAGTCATAACCAAGGATGAGCTTAATGGCATAACGGCAGTAAGAGCCGTCAGGATACCCTGGGAGACTTATCATATCGATAAGAAGGATACAAAGAAGGACGTATTCGGGAACAGCGTGAAGCTCTCGGAATATGAATGGAACTATGACGGAAAGGGCTATAATGCATCCTTTTACGGAGAAGACACATATATCTTCGATACGCCTTATGCAGAGGGAGCCGGAAATGACGAGATAGATCTTCTTGTAAACGCAAAGACAGGAAAGCCCGTGATGGTAAGGGACATTACCCTGAATAACGGAAGAGTCATAGGGCTTTTCGTGATAAGTCTCATAGCAGGGCTCATATTAGCTTATTTTTTAATGAAAATCATAGGGTGACGTGCAACATTCTCTGTTTTCGAATTGTATATATAGCAGAGAACAGTTTAAAGACTGGAAAAGGAGAATGAAAATCATGTTAAAAAAGATCGTTTTAATCCTTCTGGCTGTATCCGTGATGATGCTCGGTGCATGCGGAAAGAAGGCGGAAAAGGAAGAATCAGCGGGAATGACCCAGATACCGAACCCCCTTAAGGAATTCGATACTTTTGAGGAAGCTGCAAAGGATGCCGGAATGAACGTGAAATTTCCTGAGACCGTAAAGGGATTGAAACAGGAGACGTTCATCACCATCAAAAGCGCAGACATACTCGAAGTGAGATACGGTGACAATAAGATATACATCAGGGTCTCCGGCAGCGGAGATGACATCTCGGGAGACTATAACGAATACAAGTGGTCTGCCTCCATGGATAAGGACGGATATAAGTTCACCGCTTACGGAGAAAGCGATACCGCTTTCACGAAGGTGACCGGAGAAAAGGACGGCCACGTCTATTCCATAACATCGGAAGAGACGATGAGCATTGACGAGATCAAGGGAATAATCGACGCTATCATAATCGAATGACAGGACAGATAAGAAATACGGACGGACCGGAAAAGGCCCGTCCATTTTTTATGAGAAAGCTTTCCACGTAATGTTATAATCTATCTATAAACAGGAAAGGATCACACTTATGAAGATACTGGATTTCGGCTCCATAAATCTGGACTTTACATATCAGGTGGACCATCATGTGAAGACCGGAGAGACAATAACCTCTCTGAACAGGACCGTTTTCCCGGGAGGCAAGGGATATAACCAGGCCGTTGCTCTCGGAAGAGCCGGTGCAGAGGGCGTCTTTTTCGCCTGCAGGCTCGGAAAGGACGGGGATTTCCTGATCCCGATATGCAGTGATGCCGGAGTAGATACGAGATACATGGAGATCACGGATCTTCCTACAGGCCAGGGCATCATCCAGCTGAACAGGGAGGGGGACAACTGCATAATACTATTTCCGTCAGCCAACAGATCCATAGACGAGGAATTTGCCGACAGGGTGCTGGAGGGTTTTACCTGCGGTGATCTGCTCCTTCTGCAGAACGAGATCAGTTCCCTTTCATATATCATCGACAGGGCCTATGAAAAGGGCATGAGGATCGTCATGAATCCTTCACCTTTCGATTTCAGACTGAAAGAATGCGATCTCACTAAGATAGGCATATTCATGATTAACGAGACAGAGGGGAACCAGCTCACCGGCAAGGACGATCCTGAAGAGATACTCGATGCATTGAAGGAACTGTATCCTGAAACAGAGATAATCCTGACGCTGGGGGAGAAAGGTTCTGTGTATTCATATAAGGACAAGAGGATATACCAGAGCGCATATGAAGTGGTCCCCGTCGATACTACGGCAGCAGGAGACACCTTCACCGGATATTATCTTGCTTCCCTCCTCAAGGGACTCAGCATAGAGGAGTGTCTTGATACTGCATCAAAGGCTTCAGCCATGTCCGTCACCGTTAAAGGAGCGATCCCCTCTATCCCTCTGTATAAGGACGTAATGGCTTCCGATATCCGTAAGAGAGGCTGACAGATGGTCTTAGGGATTCAGCTTGTCCTTATAGCCGTTATATTTGCGATATACGGCATAATGGTGAAGAGGATCAAAAGCGGCACCCATTTCTACAGGGTCTGGTTCATTATGGGAGGGATGCTCCTTATTATTGGCATCCTCCGGATACTCGGACTCTGGCAGAAGCTTCCCGGATATTTCAGATATACGGTACTTGCACTGTGGCTCATATACCTGGCATTCTGTTTCATCGTATTTATAAAGGTCATACGGAGTTTCAGCCATAAGGTGCCGGGGGACCTCGACTATATAATCGTTCTCGGAACTCAGATCAGGGAAGACGGTCCGAGCAAAGCTCTGTATTTCAGGCTTAAGAGAGCAAAAGAGTACCTTGACGATAATCCGCGTACAAAGGTAATAGTTTCGGGCGGACAGGGGTATAATGAACCGATGACTGAAGCATCAGGGATGAAGAAATGGCTCACAGAGAATGGTATTGATGTTTCCAGGATCATATTGGAGGACAGATCGAAGACGACTCACGAGAACCTGTTGTTCTCCAGGGAACTGTTTGATCATGAGAACTTCTCATATGGCATTCTTTCCAGCAATTTCCATCTGTACAGGGCCTCTCTTCTGGCAAGGAAGCTGGGGCTTAGCGGTTTCAGCCTGATACCGGCATATACTACGCCTCTCTATCTGCCGCACAATATGTTAAGGGAAGTATTTGCCTATATTGTCGGAAGATTCAAAGGGCATTTCTAGGAGGACATATGTTATCCGTCATTTCGTATTCGTTCAACGCGATAGCACCCATACTGATACTGATAATCATAGGATATACGGCAAAGAGGACGGGATTTCTCAACGATGCAACGGTAAAGCAGATGAACAGGTTCAATTTCAGGTTCTGCTTCCTTCCTCTCATGATCAAGAATCTCTATGATCTCAAAGGAGACTTCGGGATACCCTGGATGCTAATAGGGATAGTCATCCTGTCTCTCTGTGTGATAACGGTCGCCGGATATTTCGTAACGAAGGCTGTTACAAGGGATAAAAAGAGGATACCCGTGCTCATGATGAGCTCTTACAGGTCCAATTTCGCCATAATCGGGATTGCTCTGTGTGAATCGCTTGCGGGAGCAGAAGGACTCCAGATGTGTTCCGTTTTCCAGCTTCCAAATATACTGTTCTTTAATATTTTAAGCGTTTCCGTGCTCAGCATCTTCTCTGAGGATAGCAAGGGCTTCGATATAAAGAGGATATTACGATCACTTATAACCAACCCGATAATGATAGGCCTTTTCATTGGGTCTGTCATACTTATTGCAAGAGGATTCATTCCTAAGGATCTGAACGGAGATCCGGTCTTTACGATCGAAAAAGATCTTCCATGGCTCTTCACCGCACTTTCATACATGGCCAGGACTGCGACACCTCTTGCGCTCGTGATCCTCGGTGCCCAGATGAATTTCGAGGAGATAGGGAGCTACAGAAAGGAACTTGTCGTAGGTGTCGTATTCAGACTTATAGTCGCTCCGCTCATAGGTTTCGGTATTGCGTTTGCAGCTCATGCGACAGGGCTCATAACTTTTACTCCCGGGACAGTAGCCATGATGGTAGCAGCTTACGGAACCCCTATGGCAGTGTCTTCCGTAGTAATGTGTTCGGAGATGGGAGCAGAAGAGAAACTGGCAGGACAGATAGTAGTCTGGAGCAGCATTCTCAGCATGATATCGCTCTTTGCGATCTGCGCGATACTTAGGGCAATGGGACTGCTGTAAGTTTTTCCGTATATCATAACTTTTAATAAAAAAGGCCGGTGATCATATGTACACCGGTCTTCATATTTTCTGAGCTGTTATTTTATGATCTCTGCGAATCTCTTCAGGCTCTCTTTTCCTACGATCTTTCCGCTTTCCTGATATTCCCTTACGATCTTTACTATCATATCGTTAACGGGAGTATCGGTATTCGTGATGTCGCCGTATCTGCAGATCTCACCGTTTATGGCGTCTATCTCACAGGGCTTTCCTTTCTTAAGATCCTGCAGCATGCTTGGCTCGATGTCCTTATGCTTCTTCATGGCTATCGGCATGATTAAAGCTGCGATGGCTTTCTTCAGAGGATTGCTGAAATACATCAGCTTAACGACGTCAAATCCCTGAATCTTAGCGAATTCCACTCCCATTGCCTTACCGACGTCAACACATTCCTTTAAAGCATACTGTGCGATGTTCCTCGCTTCCTTATCCTTTGTGACATCACCGAAGGTTCCGCCTATGACAGTGCCCATTCCGCTGAATACCGAATTGATTAGGAGCTTCGTCCACCTGGCACCGATAAAATTCTCTTCATTCTCAACCGTTCCCATTCTGGAAAGGATCTCAGAGACTTTAAGAAGCTTTTCATGAGGGAATCCTTCGATGTCTCCCATACCGAATGTGAGTGAATCAGGGGAAGAAGTGAGTCTTGAGATCCCGGGTCCCTCAAGTGTGGCGCCCCAGCCTACTGTCGCTCCGCAGACTCTGTCTTTTCCGAGTATTTCTATGAGATCATACTCAGGAAGACCGTTCTGGAGAGTGCAGAGAGCTCCATCGGAAGAAAGATGATCTTTCAGGAATTCGGCGGTTGATCTGTTCTCAAGCTGCTTTGTGAGAAGGAAGATGATGTCATAAACGCCTTCCATCATGTCGGGAGTATATGCCGTTACCTTCTGTGTGAAATCCACAGTCCCGGTGACTTTTGCACCATATTCATTCATGGCGTCGACATGGGCCTTGTTCCGCGTAAACAGATCGACGGAAAGTCCGTCTTTCTCGAGATATGCTCCTAAAATTGTTCCAAGAGAGCCTGCTCCGTAAATAGCTATCCTCATCAGGATTCACCTCCATATGTAATACCTTATTCAGTTTATAAACATAAGGAGCAAAACTCAAGGAGTATGTTGTAAAATATATAGGTAAACTAATATACACGGAGAAATGACATGAACGAGATCACAAGGGAAAAGATCGACAGTCTCAAGAGGGGACACGTTACGGGAGAGCTTACGGAAGGATGCCTCGTACTTGAGGGAGGTGCCTTCAGAGGTCTCTATACTGCAGGTGTTCTGGATGTATTTCTTGAGAACGGTATCCTTATCCGTGATGTGATAGGAGTGTCTGCCGGAGCTCTTAACGGTCTCACATATTCCGCAGGACTCTTGGGAGCAGCCGCAAGGGGCAATCTGATATACAGAGAAGACAGCAGATACGTGGGCTTCAAGGCGCTCCTTAAAAACAGGGGACTTTTCGGCTTCGACTATATGTTCAAGGTCCAGCAGGAGAATGAAGGATTCTCTTTCGACCTCATAGACGATGACAGGAAGTTCATCGCAACTGTGACGAACGTGGATACCGGAAGACCCGAATACATGGATATAAATAAAGTGAGCAAAGTTGAAGACAAGTTCAGGATAATACAGGCCTCCGCATCCATGCCTCTTGTTTCCGCAATGGTGAGGATCAACGGATCAAGATATCTTGATGGCGGTTGTTCAAAGAAGGTACCTATCCAGCAGGCGCTGGAGATGTCGGAAAAGACAGTCGTAATAAGGACCAGGGACAGGTCCTTCAGACTGCACCATAACGAAGACAGGATAGTCAACAGGGTATTCAGAAAATACCCGAATTTCCTGGAATCCCAGAACAATATAAACAAGGTCTATAACGATGACTGCGAACTGATGGAGAAGCTCCATGAAGAAAAGAGGATATACATGCTGAATCCGTCGGTTCCGATAAACATCGCAAGACTTGAGAGCGACACGGATGTGCTGTTCGGCGTTTACGAGTTGGGAAGAAGGGATGCCCTCTCTCATCTTGAAGAGATTAAAGAGTATTTGAAATGAGAAAAGAAAGAACGATTGAAGACCGTGAGCTGTACGGGAGAGTCATGAAGCTGGCGATACCGCTGATGCTTCAGTTCGGCCTGTCCAATCTCATCGGAGTGATCAACAACATCATGGTAGGTGTTCTGGGAACTGAGCAGCTTGCCGGCGTCTCCATAGCAAATCAGCTCATTGGTATCTATTACCTTTGCATATTCGGTGCTGTTTCCGGAGCAGAGATCTTCGGGGCTCAGTATTACGGCAGGGAAGACTATGATTCCGTAAGATACATATTCAGGTACAAGATCATAGTGACTGTATGCATAAGTACTGTCATGAGCGTGCTCTTCATATTTTTAGGAAAACCACTGATCAGTCTTTTCCTGCACGAATCAGATGACGGCAAGGACCTTATGCTCGTACTGAATGAGGGCTATAGATACGGTCTCTGCATGCTCGTCGGATTCTTCCCATATGGCCTGTCGAATGCCTTTTCGAGTTCCTACAAGGAATCCAACAATACGAAGGTCCCTCTGTATTCAAGTTCAGCGGGGCTTATACTTTCAGTGATACTGAACTATATCCTGATACCTCCGCTGGGAATACTGGGAGCAGCTCTTGCCACAGTCATATCACGTTTTGCAGAATGCATGATAAACATCATCTGGGCAAGGAGACACAGATCTGAATTCCCGACGGGCAACGGACTTTTCAACGGACAGAGGATTCCTCCGGATCTCCTTAAGGCAGTCATCACCAGGGGATTGCCTCTGATACTCAATGAAACGTTCTGGCAGATCGGTTATACGATACAGATGCAGAGCCTGTCCCTTAAGGGAATAGATGCCGTGGCTGCAGTCAATATCGCAAGCACCATATCAAGTCTGTTCATCTACATGACATTTGCGCTAGGAAACGTTATGGCCATAATCACGGGAAACCTTCTCGGCAACAATATGTTCGAGGAAGCAAAAAAGACGGTATGGAAGATCACAAGACTTACAGTGTTCATCGGCATAGGGATGGGTGTCCTGATGCTCCTAATAAGCCCGTTTTATCCGCTCCTGTACGGTAACGTGGAAAAAGAAGTTCTCGCAATATCCACGAAATTGCTTATAATAGAAGCGGCGGCCGCGCCTTTTACGACCATATATAACGATATGTATGCCACCCTCAAATGCGGCGGCAATACGGTCATTACATTCCTGTATGACTGCGGACTCTTATGGGGACTGAACGTTCTCTTCTCCGTAATACTATCCAGGTTCACGGGGCTCGACATCGTCATGATATACCTGATCATAAAATCACTCGAGATAGTAAAAGATTTCATAGGCATCTATCTCGTTAAGAAGGGAGTCTGGATCTCAAACCTGACTGCCTGATAATCCTGATAAAAAGAGGTTAAATTAAAATTGAAAGTTGACCAGTTTTCAGTGGAATGGTTCAACGAGGATCCATTCTCGATGAACGAGATCTCACATGAGAAGACCATAGTTACTGCTAAGACGAAGACTATGGAGATAAGGACATTTCTTTCAAAGGGAAGACAGTTTGACAGATATCTGTCAAAGATAGACGACGGCAGGATAGAGAGATTCTTCAGATTGCTGGAGCTTGTGCTCGATAAGGAAGATCTGAAGGTCATGATCAATCCCGGGGACAAGACGTATAATTACTGGGAGATCCATTTCATACTGCAGGACGGTACTGATATCCGTGTGACAGGACAGGGCAATTTCCTGCGCTACGTAAAGAAGATAGAGAAGAGGATGAGGAGCATGTATATCCATGCTCTTGAGCACGACAGGGACTATCCAGACGAGAAAGGACCGATACTTTTCGGATAAGGACATGAGAAAGACAGTTTCGATACTTTTAGCCGTTTTATTTGTGTTTACGGTGACTGCATGTAAAAAGAAAGAACAGAAGGTATCCTCATCTTCCGTTATAAGCGATGTCCCGGTGACATATGTTGATATGACGATAGACGGGATAGCATATAAAGTCCCTTCCGATCTTGAAGTGATAGATCAGACCTCGAGCGAGATCGTATTCAGAAAACTCGATTCACTGTACAAGATAGAGCATGTCCTCTTTGAAGAAGATTATGAATCCCTTGACATGCTCAAAAGAGCTGTCCTGTATTCGCTCGGTAAGAATCCCGACGTCTCAGAGATAAGCGATTACAATACCGACAACGGCATTCCGTATATCGATTTCAGGACTAAGGACGGCACCGTTGATTTTAAGGTGAGAGAGTTCCTCATAGAGACTCCGAAGACTTCAGAGATAGTCCTTGTGAGCTATTTCTATCCGGAAGGAGCAGAATCCATAAAGCTCATGGATGTCCAGCAGATCACTAATGACATAATCATGAGCCTCGTAAACAGCATATATGATACACAGGAGAATTAAATGAAAGATCATGGTTTCGCTCTTATAGAGAGCAGATATCTGGATGAACTCAAGAGCACCCTGTATGAGTATGAATACACCCGTACAGGGACTCATTTATTTTACATGGACAACGGCCTTGACAATAAGCTGTTCTCCATAGCATTCAAGACGATACCCTTCGACGATTCGGGAGTCTTCCACATACTTGAGCATTCCGTGCTCTGCGGTTCGGAGAAGTATCCGGTGAAGGAACCCTTCGTAGAACTGATGAAGAGTTCATTGAACACTTTCCTTAATGCCATGACCTTCCCGGACATGACTATGTATCCTGTCTCCAGCAGAAACGAGAAGGATTTCTTCAATCTGATGGACGTATATCTTGACAGCGTTCTCCACCCGAACATACTCAGGAACAGGAACATATTCCTGCAGGAAGGATGGCACGTGGAGAAGGATGAATCAGGAGAGCTGACATACAAGGGAGTGGTCTTCAATGAGATGAAGGGTGAAATGGACGGGACCGACAGGATAGAGGAAGAAGCCGTCCTGAAACAGCTCTTCAAAGACAACTGCTACGGATTCAATTCAGGCGGGGAGCCTTCAGCGATCCCTTCCCTTACATATGAGAGATTCATAGAGACTTACAGGAAATTCTATCATCCGTCAAATGCAGTTATATACCTTGACGGTGCAGTAGATCTGGATAAGGCGTTTGAGAAGCTGGATACTTTTCTCAGCGATTTTGAAAGACTTGATATAGATACTGATATCCCTTTACAGGTCATGAGACCTTCCTATTCGGAAGAGCTCTTTGATGTGTCCGAATCCGATTCATCAAGGAAGAACAGAGTCGTATTCTCGGGCATCGCAGGCACGTTTAAGGACAAGACCGACATAATGGCTCTCGATATAATAAACGGTATCCTTACGGCCAGCAACGATTCACCTCTGTCAAAGGCCATCATCGAATCCGGACTTGCTCAGAACATATTTACCGGGATCGACAGGTCTGTTCAGCAGCCCTTCTATACATTCTCCCTCAGGAACGTTGACGACAGGGATACTGACAGAGTGATCGAATTCACCCGTGAAAAGCTGAGACAGTTTGCAGAAGAGGGTCTGGATACCGACAGCATAGAATCTGCCATCAACTACATGGAGTTCTATACGAAGGAACTGAATGAGCCGTCGGGACTCATCAGATGCATCAACCTCATGAACAGTGTTCTCTACGGGGGAGATCCGACGCTCTACCTGCTTAACGACGATACTTTTGCCGAACTTCGCAGCAAAATCGGAACGGGTTATTATGAGGGACTCATAAAGAAGTATTTCCTCAGCGATGAATACTGCGTCACGAAACTGATACCGTCCACTGAAGCAGGAAACATAAAGAGAGAACGAGAAAAAGATGCTCTCAGGGCTCTTAAGGAGAGCTTAAGCGAAGAAGAGATAAATGATATAGATGTCATGAATAAAGCCCTCACAGAGTGGCAGGAGACTCCTGACAGCGAAGAGGCACTTTCCACCATCCCGAAGCTCAGACTTGAAGACGTGGAAGAGGAACCGGATCTCATCTCTACGGAGACCTTCGACTGTTCAGGGATTCCGGTCATGTTCCACCGGGAACTGACCCAGGGCGTCAGCTATTTCAATCTGTATTTCCATGCAGGCTCACTTATGCTTGAGGATCTTCCCAAACTGACTGTTTTCACAAGACTGCTCAAGAATCTCGATACTTCTCATCATGAGGCATATGATCTTCAGAACTACATCAGAAGATATGTCGGACAGATGACAGTGACGCCTATGACGATAAACAGGCTTGGAAGGAAGGATTGCAGTCCGTATGTCCTCGCAACCATATCATGTCTGAGACAGAATTCTCAGATATCTTTCAAAATACTGAAAGAAGTCCTGACGGAAACGCTGTTCACTTCGAAGGACAAGATCAGAAACGAGATCAATGACATGTATGACATGCTCATTAACGAGATACCCGAGGCCGGTGTCAGCTATGCGATGGGAAGTGTTATGAACCAGTTCAGGTCTTCAGGGGCTGCTGACGAATACATAAACGGAGTCGAGTTCCTGAGATACATACATGCTTTCCATGAGGATTTTGACAAATACTATGATGATCTCATCTCTTTCCAGGAGCATGTCGTCAACAGACTGTTCTCAAGGGATAACCTCATAGTCAGCCTTACTGATGATGAGAAGAGAGACATCTCTGACCTCATAAATGTGTTCGATAAAGGTTCAAAGGGCATAAACGATGCATACTACAGTCTGAAGGAGAGAAGCGGATTCATGCTCAGGATCCCCTCACAGATCAACTATGCCGCAAAGGCCCTGTCTCTTGACAGGTTGGGAATGAAGTACAGGGGACAGATGACCGTAGCCGCCAACATATTATCGCTCGAATATCTCTGGACTAACATCAGAGTCATGGGCGGAGCATATGGCTCCGGAATGAACATCATGGCCAACGGCAACATGTACTGCTATTCATACAGGGATCCGTCTCCGCTAAACTCCCTCACGGTATTCAGGGGATTTGCCGATGCCTTAAGATCGTTCCTCGAAACTTCGCCCGATATAGACCAGTACATAATCTCTGCGGTCGGAAACAACGAGCCTCTTCTTGCTCCGAAGGCGAAAGGCAGACTAGAGGACAGAAGGATAATGTCCGGCATCTCTTATGAATACAGGAAACAGTGCAGGAAGGAGATGCTGAGCACATCTGTCAGCGATCTTTATGAACTGCTTCCGCTCTTTGAGGGCTTTGATGCACAGGGCAGGACCGCTGTAGTCGGAAGCGACAGTGAAGCAAGAGAGCAGCTTGAGACTGAAGATATCATCTGAGATATCCTGAAACACAAACGATACGAAAATCCATGTTTATATTGTCAACTGCTTTTTGATAAAATAAGTAAAGAAATAATCAAAGGAGACCATATCTGTATATGATCAACGTAGGAATACTCGGAGCCGGCGGGATAGCTCATGTCATGGCTGACACCATAAACAAGATGAATGAGGCAGGGGACCACACTGCCAAGCTTTATGCGGTCGCTTCCAGAGATATCATAAAGTCCGAGATATTTGCCAACCAGAACAATGTTGAAAAGTTCTACGGTTCATACGAGGAGATGCTCGAGGACCCGAACGTAGACCTTGTCTATGTAGCGACCCCGCACTCACATCACTATGAACACATGAAGCTCGTTCTTGAACATGACAAGAACATACTCTGTGAGAAAGCATTCACCGTAAATGCACATCAGGCAAGGGAGATATTCGAGATCGCTGAAAAGAAGGGACTTGTAGTCGCAGAAGCCATCTGGACCAGATATCAGCCGATGAGAGAGATGATAAATGAGCAGGTGTTCTCCGGCAAGATCGGTCAGCCAAAGATGCTCACTGCAAACCTTGCATACGACATAGATGAAGTGCAGAGACTCTATGATCCGAAGCTTGCAGGCGGAGCCCTCCTTGATGTCGGAGTATATACCTTAAACTTCGCAGAGATGATATTCGGGCCTGCAGACAACATTCAGGCAAACTGCATCAAGACCGTCACGGACGTAGACGAGACCGACTGCATCCTTCTGAGCTATGACGATGGAAGAAGAGCTGTCCTGACCGCCAGCACCATCGCCATATCCGACAGATATGGGATCATATACGGCACGGAAGGCTTCATCCGTGTAGAGAATATAAACAACCCTCAGAAGATAAGCATATTCAATAGCAGATACGAGTGTGTAGAGGAGATAGATGCTCCAAAACAGCTGACCGGATATGAATATGAAGTGAGGGAAGTATGCAATGCCATAGAAAACGGACTTAAGGAATGTCCGTCGATGAAACATGAGGATACCATCCACATGCTCGAAGTCATGGACAGCATAAGAAGACAATTCTTCGTGGTTTATCCATTTGAATGAAAGGAGATATATATGAACAACTTTAATCAAAATGATAATGTGGCTCCACAGCCGGAAAATCAGACGAATGAACAGTTCAAGCCCCAGAATCCGCAGCAGCAGTTCAATCAGGGCATGAATATGCCTCCACCTCCTCCTCAGGCACCGAATTACAGCTATCAGTATTATCAGCCCCAGCAGCCGCAGCAGCAGCCCTATGCAAGAGCTATGAATATTGAGCAGCCTGTGAAGCTCCCCGAGAAGTACAAGCCTCTCGGAGCATGGGCATATTTCGGATATTCGCTTCTGTTCTGCATACCGATCGTAGGACTTATCCTTCTTATCGTTTATTCGTTCTCTGACAAGAACATAAACAGAAGGAACTTCGCCAGATCCTATTGGGTTGCAATCCTGATCGTGCTCATCGTATCCATCGTGCTCAGTATCATCTTCGGACCTGCTTTCATCAAGTATATGAAAGATCTCCAGAACATACCGTCGTGGTAATGAGCGGTACCAACGGAGAAAGGGCAGAGAGATCTGCTCTTTTTTTATTGACAAAATCCAACGATCCCTTATAATAAGTAATGTAAAATTAAATTGCACGCAACAGAATGTGAAAGGGGTATTATTATGACAGTATATGATTTCAAAGTGAAGGACATGAACGGGGAAGAGGTATCCTTAAGGGATTATGAGGGAAAGGTGCTCCTCATAGTGAACACTGCTACCGAATGCGGATTCACTCCTCAGTACACAGAGCTTCAGGAGATGTATGACGAACTCCACGACAAGGGGCTGGAAATACTTGATTTCCCATGCAATCAGTTCGGAAACCAGGCACCCGGCTCAAACGATGACATACATTCATTCTGCACCGGCAGATTCGGTATCTCATTCCCGCAGTTCGGAAAGGTCGATGTAAACGGTGAGAATGCCGATCCTCTGTTCTTATATCTCGAGGAGAATGCTCCCTTCAAGGGCTTTGACAACAACCCTCAGGGCATCGCCATGAAGGCTTTCCTCTCCGCAAAGGACAAGGATTACAAGAAGTCCAACACCGTAAAGTGGAATTTTACCAAATTCCTTATCGGAAAAGATGGTAATATAATAGACAGGTTCGAACCTACCCGCAACATGAAGAAGGTTACGGAAGCTGTCAAAGCTGTTTTATAATTTCAACGCTTAAGAGGTATTGGATATGACTGAATACAAGACTTTCGGGACTTGCTCCCGTATGATCTACGTAAATGTAGATGATGACAACAAGATCACACATTGCGAATTCATCAACGGATGCCCCGGAAATACTCTCGGGATATCAAAACTCGTTATCGGGATGGACGCAGACAAGGTGATAGAGACATTCGAAGGCAACAGATGCGGTTTCAAGCCGACATCCTGCCCGGATCAGCTTGCTCAGGCTCTGAAGAAGGCGAAAAAAGAGAGGGATGAGGCCCATGCCTGATCTGTATGATCCTTTAAAACTGGATAATCAGATCTGTTTTCCCCTGTATGCCTGCTCAAAGGAGATAGTCAACAGATACAGACCGTATCTCGATGAACTTGATCTGACTTATACCCAGTATATCGTCATGATGGTCCTGTGGGAAAAGAGGGAGATCAACTGCAGGGAACTTTGCAGGAGACTCTATCTTGATACGGGAACTCTCTCTCCTTTGCTGAAAAAGCTTGAATGCAAGGGCTATATCACAAGGAACCGCTCTGAGAATGATGAGAGGAACCTTGTGGTCAGCATTACTGAAGAGGGAATGGCTTTAAGGGATAAAGCCGTCGATGTTCCCAAGAATATGGCATGCTGCGTCGACCTGACAAAGGAAGAGGCTGCAACGCTTTATTCTCTTCTTTATAAAGTCCTTTCGGGACTCACTGGTCAGAAATGATCCATTAAAGACCTCCGCATAGTGGGAGGTCTTTTTCTTCTGATACTAGAAATTGTGTTGTTTTTGCATTCCGGATAATGAAATATACATTTTGTTGTGGAAATGCTTTTCTTATGTTGCTATAATATCTACTGTCAAATATTATGAGTAACTGTAGTTTCATGTTACCCAAACTGTATGAATGAGGTTTAAGACTATGGATTTTATAACCAGCAAGTTCATTCCCAACTACACTGACTACCAGGACAAGGATGTAAAGAGGGATTACATAAAGCTATCCGCTTTCCTAAGGATATTCTTTCTCTTCATAGCATTCCTTTTCTATCTGCTCTCAGGACTTATGACTACATCCATACTTCTCATAATCCTGAGCGTCAATATCGTAATAGACATATATATCGCCATAAAGGCACTCATGGTATATGCAAAACTCGGTAAGGACAAGCAGGAGAGAAGCAAGTTCCAGAAGATAGAAGTATTCACGGAACTTGGAGCGATGGCAGTGATAATACTCGTCGGAATAGAGCTCCTGATCGCTTCACTTAAGAGAGTGATCAATGCCACTACGGTGAAGATGAGCGTATTTGCCCTCATACTTTGTCTCGTAAGCATCGGGCTTGAACTGTTCCTCCATCTCTGGCACAAGAGATACCTTAAGAAGCTCAAATCCAAGGTCTTCAGGGACGCGACAGAAAACAATCCGATGAATATGACCGTCGAAGGCGTGCTCCTTGTATTTTATCTGATACTGGCGGTAACACAGCTTAAGGTCGCTGACGGGATCTTAGGCATCATATTCACCGCATACATATTCTTCAGATGCTACAGGGAGATCAGATATAATCTGCTGCCGGCCTTAAGAAAGCTCCAGACCGGTTCAGTAAAGAACGAACCTCAGAACGAACCTCAGAACGAACCTGAATACGAGCCTCAGGTAAGAAAAGAACCTGTCAAGTCACAGCGTCAGCAGAGACCGAGAAGACTCGATCGTCCTTCCCAGAGACCGAGAAGGGAAAGACCGGAAAGTCCTGTCGAGCAGTATGAGGAACCGGTATATGAGGAACCTGCTCCTGTAAGGGAAGAATATGAACCTGTCCCTGTTGAGACAGTCTATGAAGAAGAACCTCAGGTAGATTTCGAAATGCTGGAAGAAGAGCCAGTCGCAGAGCCTGCTCCCGTGAACGTATATGTTCCTGCCGCAGAACCCGAGATCGAAGAACCTGAAGAGAACAAGTACTACGAGAGCTTCTATTTCAGGCAGAGGACAAAGGGTGCTGTCGATCTTTCAAATGAGAATGATCCGAGGACGAAGATATTCCATAAGATCAATGACATTGTGAAAGGGTACGATGAGAATATGGTCATCTCCGACATGAGGATACTTCAGCAGGGCGAATACCTGTACATCCCGTTCAACTGCCGTGTTCCGTCATATGTGACAGAAAGGAACGTACAGGTCAAGCTGAACCTTATGCACCTCATAAAGGCACAGTATCCTTCGTATCATCCGGATATCAACATAGTCAAATAATGCGTTCATAAAAATATATATAGACATCTCTTAAGTCGTCCTACGACTCAGAGAGGTCTTTTTCTGCCAGTGACTAATATTTTATCGCAAAGAAAATACGGAGCACTGAGGCTCCGTATGAGGATCATTCCTTTGATTTTCTTTTCCTTATTTCAGGAATCCGAGGCCGCTGATGATCGGGCACTCTTTTGCCTTGCCGCCTGCAACGTTGAAGAACATTATTACTCTGAGCACGAATACGATTCCAAGGCAGATGACTGCTGCGATAGGAACGATGATCGTGAATGCGAGGACAGCTGCACAGATCATAAGGAGAGTCTCAACGATCGTCATCTTGAGAGACTGACGCACATGGAATGCAGCATAAGGCGACTGAGGTGCAGCCAGAAGGGCGATGAATATTCCTACCAGTCCGAGGAGATAAGCGCACATGCTTATTACCTTGTTGTCGGAGATATCCTTAGCCTCGAACTCTGAAGTGTGATCCTTCGGGTCCGGGACCGGCTGTGCATACTGATACTGATAAGGCTGCTGGGGCTGCTGAGGAGCCTGATACTGCTGATTGGGGTCCATGTTCGGCTGTGGAGCAGCGAACGGAGCAATGACAGTACCGCAGTTCGGGCATACGTTTACGCCGTCATTCAGTAAAGTTCCGCATTTTGGACAATTTGTCATTTTACAAGCTTCCTTTCATAAAATATGATCATATTTGTACAGATGTTAAATAAACATCAAATAAAATTATACATTCTGGAACCCGTTATTTCAATGAATCGTTAGCAATGGGCATGGTATAGTGTGTATAATTAAAGAAAAATACATAGTTGGAGCGAAGATGGATAACGGTACGGAAAGAAAAGGATTAAGGATCCACAAGAGTTGGCAGATGACATTCGTCATGCTGTTCATTATAGTTATAGGGCTCGGACTGTATAACGGAGCCAATTCCGTATTTCTGAAGCCGATATGCGAAGACCTGGGCTTCACAAGGGGAGAGTATTCCCTCATGAGGACGATTATAACCCTCGTGAGCGTATTCTTCATTCCTGTAATCGGAAAGCTCTTAAAGACCATAGGTGCAAGGAAAGTGCTCCTTATCTCATCTCTCGGAATAGGTCTTCTGGTGATGACATACGGATTTCTTTCACATCTCTGGCAGTTCTATCTCGTTGCTGCATTCATAGGTATATTCAACAACGGTCTCTCAATGTATGTAGCAGGACAGTACATCAACATCTGGTTCACCGATTCAAAGGGGATGGCGACTGCCATAGCTTACTGCGGAAGCGGACTCGGCACCTCCATCTTCTCGCCCTTATGCGCTTCCCTCATTGCTTCCATAGGCTGGAGGAACACATTCATTTACACCTCTCTTGCAGGTCTTGCGGCTTTAATAGTGCTGATACTGTTCTTTCTCAAGGACACACCCGAATCGGCAGGAGTGGAAAAGTATGTCAAGACTGGCGCAAAGGGAAAGGAGCTCCTGGTAAGGAAGGTACCGGACAAGTTCTACACGATCCAGATGATAAGGAAGATGCCGGTATTCTACGTTCTTATCATATGCTATGTCGGAATGTCATTCTTCAACGTTGCTCCTTATTACCATATGACAGCTTTCTTCAGTGATCTGGGCTACTCGGCAATGACCGCGACCACCTTCAACTCATATTTCCAGATAGTGCTTACCATAGCAAAACTTCTTCTGGGATTCATGTTCGACAAGGTGAACAAGAAGATCACCAGCATACTCATGTGCGTGATGATGATAATGAGTCCTCTTACGGCCATACTCGCATTTAAGGGCCTGACTCCTCTCGTTTTCTGCACGATGCACGGATTCGTCGGAGCTACCTACACTGTCGCAATGAATGCGATCATATCTGATGTTTTCGGACAGGCCGCATTCGGTAATGTGCTCTCGATCTTCACGATAATAACCACCATCGGCGGAGCTGCCGCTTCACCGTTCATGGGATTCATATTCGACTCCACTGGCTCGTATCTCATGAGCTTCGTGATATTCCTCGTGATGGCAGTGATATCCTCTCTATGCATGCTCTATGCCTGCTGGAAGAAAGAGGATACTAATGCGATTCCGCTGTAAGGATGACTGACATAGAAGGGTACAGACAGAGTATAAGAATGAGATATCTTAGAGGTTTTCTGTACAAGTTAATACAGCTCACATGGGGATTTCCTCAGACCCTGGCAGGTTTCATCATATTCCTCATCAACCTGAAGAGAAAGCATGAAAGATTCCATGGCTCAGTACTCACATACTGGAACAGCTATAGCAGTCTGAGTCTTGGCATGTTCGTGTTCATATCGGACAAGTATGTCAACAAAGAAATAAAAAGAGACGTCATAATCCATGAGTACGGCCATACGGTCCAGTCACTCATACTCGGCCCTCTGTATCTTCTGATAATAGGAATACCGTCTTTTCTCTGGGCGAACCTACCCTCTGCCGTCAGAAAGAGAAGGGAACATGGTCTCAGCTATTACAGTTTCCTTCCAGAGAGGAATGCAAACAGGCTCGGATGCGGTGCGCTCCATACGAACCAGCCTACACTTGAAAACTGAATGTATCCCATTTTTTAACTTTCTGTTATATTTGCCTAAGCAACAGCCGTTTTATTGAACGGCTGTTTCATTTATGCTAATATTAATCAGGCATTTAGTGCCTTAGATTTATCCTGAATGAGGTAGACGATGGCTGACAAGATAAAAGCCCAGACATTCAAAAAGGATCAGGATCCTGAGCTGCTGAAGAAGAAGGAAGAAAAGAAAGCCTTCAAGCAGCTGAAGAAGGAGAAAGAACAGGAAAGCAACATAGTTCCTGCGACCTTCATCCAGAAGCTCCTGGGCAGGGAGAATGACAGGATACTCCCAAAGGACAAGCTTTATATAAAGATAATCAAGTTCTTTTTCTATTTACTCGGAAAGGCAGCTTTCATTGCCATAGCCGTTTATGCGTGCATATACGGTTTCAGGACAGCAGTAAACTCCGCTCAGGTCTACATGATAGGAAGAGACGCTTTTTCAAAGAGGACTTCCGTTATCCTGAATCCGAGCAATGAGAACGTGGACAAGCAGTTCCTCGACGGCTTGTTCACTTCATACTATCTCAGCAAGACGAATCTCAAGAACAACTCCAAGAACTCGAGCTATATAATAAAGACTTATGACCTTGAGACGAGAGTCCCGATAACGGTTGTATGGGGCTGGAAAGACGAGATCGACATAGAGATCGTGAACAAGGTGCATGACATAGCCTGGGACTTCAACCCCACAGTTGTCTACAAGACGGAGGTCGATGAGTTCATAGAGAGCGGTACCTATAAGGTCCACTTCGTGAAACAGGAAGACGGAAGGTGGAGGGTAAACGGCATCGAACTGATAGAATACTATGATTCTCCGACCGCTCACCCCACAAAGTATGAAGACAAGGTCCAGGCTGACGTGACCATGGGAGAGGAACATACCGGAACTGCTGAGGACGATACGCCTGCAGCCAGCACTCCGTAAAGGCAAGTACATATTTCAGGCATCCTTTAAAGGGTGCCTTTTTTTCTGTATAATATACCCCATGAAAGCTAAAGAGATATTCCGTACAGATAAAGACATACCCGTTCTCGCAGCCCCTATGGCAGGGGTCACAGATCACTCTTTCCGTACCATCCTTCTAGAGAACGGTGCCGACTGTGTATACACTGAGATGGTGAGCTGCAAGGGATTGCTCTATGGAAATCAGAAGACTTTCGAACTCATTAAGACGGACGGAAAGATGCGGACCGCAGTCCAGCTGTTCGGACATGAACCATCGGATTTCATGAAGGCAATAGATGTCCTGCAGAAAAGGTACGATGATTTATTGCTGTTCGATATAAATATGGGCTGTCCCGCACCGAAGATATACAAGGAAGGTGACGGTTCCGCTCTTCTGAAGGATCCCGCACTCGCCATGAAGATAGTTGAAGCGGCAAAAAGCGTATCCGCCATACCTGTGACCGTAAAGATGAGGACCGGAATAGACTCTTCTTTGTATGACTATACCGGTTTTGCGTCTGGTCTTGAGAGGGCCGGAGCTGACGCCGTGACAGTACACGGAAGGACGAGAGAGCAGTTCTATTCGGGCAGTTCGGACAGAAACAAGATAAGAGAGATAAAGGAAGCTCTTTCGATACCTGTCATCGCAAACGGAGACATCTTCTCCGAAGAGGATGCTTTTTCGATGCTTGAAGATACCGGAGCCGACGGCATAATGATCGCAAGGGGGATGCTCGGAGATCCGTTCATATTCGGAAGGATAAGGAACAGGTTAGAAGGAAAAGAGACTTTACAGCCATCTCCCGAAGATAAGACCGAGGTCATCAGGCGACAGTACCTTATGGCCGAGGAAGAAAAAGGAGAGTATACTGCCATAAGAGAACTGAGAAAACACCTCGTATGGTACGTGAAGGGCATAAGGAATGCCGCTTCACTCAGGAACAGAGCTCTTTCGATAGAGAACCGTTCGGAATTAGAAGGATTACTTAGAGAACTTCTCATAAGATTCAGGGAGGCTTGAAGATGGACTGGGAACAGATAGACATATACATCAATCCAGCGGATGCGGACATATTCACGGACAGACTCATCATGAACGGCATAGAGGAGTTTGTCGTCACTGATCCGAGAGACGTGGCGGATCTTAAGAACACGTCCATATATTTCGATTACATAGACGATGAGCTCACGAGCATGAGGGAGTCCAAGATAACCGTATATCTTAACAGAAACGAGGATTACCGTGAAAAGAAGCGGATCATATACGATCAGATACAGGAAGCCTCAAGAAGCGGTGTGAACGTAAGAGTGGATATGGAAGACATTGCGGAAGAGGACTGGATGAACTCATGGAAGCGGTTCTATAAGCCTCTCGAGATAGGTAGGAACCTTCTCATAAAGCCGTCATGGGAGGAGATCCCCGAAGGCAATACTAGAACAGTGGTGGAGATAGATCCTTCCTCGAGTTTCGGGACAGGAACGCATGAGACGACAAGGCTCTGCATGATGATGCTGGAAGATGACATACACGGGTCCGAGCATGTCCTCGACATGGGCTGCGGTAGCGGTATTCTCGGAGTTACGGCACTTCTTCTGGGAGCGGACAAGGCTCTACTTATCGATGTGGAAGACGATTCCATGACTGCAGTCAGGGAGAACATGGAGAGGAACCATATCGATCCTTCAAGATACAGTGCCGTAAAGGGGAACGTCCTAGAAGACGAGGTCCTCCGTAAGGTGGTCGCTTCAGGCTCCTTCGACGTGATAACGGCAAACATAGTATCCGACATAGTCATAGCCATGAAGGAGATCTTCAGAGAATGTCTTAAGGAGTCCGGAGTCCTCATAACCTCCGGAATAATCATTGACAGGATAGACGACGTAAGGGCCGCTTATGAGGAAGCGGGCTTCAAAGTAAAGAACATAAAGATAGAAGGGGAATGGGCAGCCATCAGGTTCGTATTATGAAAGCAGCATACTGCACTCTCGGATGCAAGGTGAACAAATACGAGACCGACGCCATGACTGAGATACTGGAAGGCGCCGGCTATGTTACCGTGCCCTTTGAAGAGAAAGCAGACGTTTACGTCATTAATACATGCACCGTGACCCAGGTCGCCGACAGGAAATCCCGTCAGATGATCTCAAGGGCCAGAAGAGAAGGTGGAAAGGTCATAGTCTGCGGATGCATGCCCCAGGCAGGTAATGCCGAAGAGATCTTCGCTCTCGGTGCCGATGCCGTGATAGGCACTGATGGAAGGAAGGACATACTCTCCATAACGGAGAGGATACTTAAAGGAGAGACGGGCATAAACATGCTCCACAGGCTCTCCTTCGATACCAGTTACGAGGAGCTTTCCGTCTCAAGAGTCCACGAGAGGACCAGGGCCAACATTAAGATATGCGACGGCTGCAACATGTTCTGCAGCTACTGCATAATCCCTTATGCTAGAGGGCCCGTGAGATCGAGGACGATGGATTCGGTACTTAAAGAGATAGAGGAGATAAGTGATAAGGGTACTAAGGAGATCATCCTTACGGGCATCCATGTGGCATCTTACGGGATAGACCTCGGAAAGGAAAGGCTCATAGACCTGCTGGAGAGGATAGAGGACATAAGGGGAGTAAAGAGGATACGCTTAAGCTCCGTGGAACCGTCACTTCTGAGCGAGGATTTCTCAAGAAGAGCCTCAGCCCTAAGTAAGCTGTGTCCCCATTTCCATGTATCCCTCCAGAGCGGTTCCGATACAGTCTTAAAAAGGATGAACAGGAGATATACTTCTTCTGAATATGAGGGATATATCGATAATGTGAGGAAGTATTTCGACAGACCTGCCATAACGACAGACATCATCGCCGGCTTTCAGGGCGAGACAGAAGGGGAATTCGAAGAGACCCTTGCCTTTGCGGAAAAGATAGGCTTTTCAAGGATACATGCCTTCCCGTATTCAAAGAGGAAAGGCACCAAAGCCATGGAGCTTAAAGGAGATATAAGAAACTCCGTAAAGAAAGAAAGAGTCAGAAGACTTATAGAACTCGGAGAAGCTTTACGGGAGAGATACGCAAGATCCCTCATTGGCAGCGTGAACAGAGTGCTTCTCGAGACGGAGCACGGGGACGGAACTGCCGACGGATACATAGAGAGATATCTGGAGACTTCTGTAAAAGGAAGCTCCGGTGATATAAAAGAAGTGATCGTAAAGGATTACAAAGACGACAGGCTCATATGTGAAGAGCTGTAAGAAAGGAGAACGGTATGGAGAACTGTCTGTTCTGCAGGATAGTAAGGGGAGAGATCCCTTCAACAAAAGTATTCGAAGATGATCAGATCCTTGCTTTCAAGGACATAGAGCCTCAGGCACCCGTACATGTGCTAGTGGTACCGAAGAAGCACTATGACTCCATTATGCAGCTGAAGGCTGAAGACGGAGCACTTCTTGCCCATGTGTTCGAAGTGATACAGTACGTCGCCAACGAATTCGACATCGCCGAGAAGGGCTTCAGGGTCGTAGTTAACACAGGAAAGGAAGGCGGTCAGAGCGTAGACCACGTCCACTTCCATGTACTTGGCGGCAGGAGCATGGAATGGCCTCCAGGCTGATAAGAGATGTGCTACAGATACTATTTCAGCAGAGACGAGATAAGACTGAGAGCCTACTACTACACGGCTGCTTCCTCAAAGCTTGCTGAACTGTTCAGAGAGACCGGAAAGGAGCTCAAGAACTCAGGCGAGATACTCCCAATGGATACCGCTCCCGTGCTTGCTGTGGACAGAAACGGCGTGGAGCGCTGTTTTCCCATGAGATTCGGTTATCTTATGGACAAGGGAAAACCAGTGCTGAATTCGAGAAGCGAGACTGCAATGACAAAACCGATGTTCAGGGAATCGTGGCTCATTAGGAGATGCGCCGTTCCATGTACGGGCTACATCGAGTGGGACCATTATACGGACTCCAGAGGCAAACTGAGGACAGGGGACAAGCACCTTATAACTTCCCCGGACGAGGAGATCACGTTCCTTCTAGGGCTCTACAGAATGGAGGAGGGTCTTCCGTGCTTCACGGTCCTTACAGAGGCTCCTTCAAAGGACATAGTGCAAATACACGACAGGATGCCTGTGATACTTCCCGAAAAACACATATCCGAATGGCTTGACAGGAACAATGATCCGTCCGAGATAATAAGGAACGCAGTGACCTCCCACAGGGTGGGACTCTTTTCCGAGACAGCTGCAATATGACGTCGGGAAATTGATGTTGACTTTTATAATCCGGCTTTGTATAATTTTCTAGGTTAAAAGCTTGATTACGATTTTAACGAATCTCTAAACAGAGAGGGGTGAAAATAGATGTCTGAAGTACGCGTTGGCGAAAACGAAACCTTGGAGAGTGCTCTTAGAAGATTTAAGAGAAAATGCGCTCGTGCCGGTGTCCTGGCCGAGATCAGAAAGCGTGAGCACTACGAGAAGCCCAGTGTTAAGAGAAAGAAGAAAGCTGAGGCTGCAAGAAAGAGAAAACACTAAGCAACCTGAAATAATGAAGACTCCGCTCTTCATTATTTTTTATCCTGAGAATACTGTGATATCCATGGAAAGGAGAGAATGCTCGTGAAAGGCAACAGGAACGATCTGAACTGGTACCCGGGTCATATGACAAGAACGAAAAGGGACCTTCAGGACAAGCTGAACAAGATAGAGATGGTCATAGAAGTACTGGACGCAAGGGCTCCTCTCATGACCAGGAACCCGGAGTTCGAGGATCTGTTCAGATCCAAGAGAAGGATGATCATACTCAATAAATCCGACCTTGCAAATCCCCAGATCACCAGGGAATGGATCAGGTATTTCCAGAGCATGGATATCTTCACGATCACATATTCGGCTAAACTGAACGCCAATTCCAAGGAGATAATCCGTTCCATGGAGAAGGCCTGTGAACCCATACGCGCAAAATATCTTGAGAAAGGAATCAACAAGACCGTAAGAGCACTCATCTGCGGCATACCGAACGTCGGAAAGAGCGCAATCTTAAACAGGATCTGCGGACAGAGAAGACTTAAGGAAGGAGATACCCCGGGTCTCACGAGAGGATTAAACTGGGTAAAGCTCTCCGAATATCTAGAATGCATGGATTCACCGGGGCTCCTCTGGCCTAGATTTGAAGACAGAAGGACAGGAGAAGTGATAGCGCTCCTAGGAAGCATAAACAGGGACATCATAGACAACGAAGACCTTGCTTTTACCCTTATAGATCTGCTCAGGGATACCGCCCCAGATCTTCTGACCAACAGATATAAGCTCACTGATCTCGACAAGCCCGGCTACGAGCTCGTTGAAGACATCTGCCGCAAGAGGGGATTCCTTAGAAAAGGCGGAGAATGCGATACCGACAGATGCAACAGGATGCTCCTCGAGGAATTCAGGACCGGAAAGATGGGTACAATAAGTCTCGAAAGGCCGGTAAGGGAAGATGAGTGAGAGTTTCTATTCCTATGAACTGAAGTACAGTAAGCTCGGTATCCCCGTAGCCGGAGCAGACGAAGTCGGAAGAGGGCCTCTCGCAGGACCTGTAGTGGCAGGCGCCATAATCATGAGGAACGACTTCTTCGTTCCCGGGATAGATGATTCCAAGAAGCTCACCGAGAAGAAGAGAGAGGCTCTATATGATACGATCATGGAGAATGCTCTTTCATTCGGCATAGGTGTAGTGGGTCCCGAAGTCATAGATGAGATAGGAATACTTAACGCCACGAGAAGGGCTTTCGAGGAGGCGATCTCTAAGCTCAAAAAGCCCTACGTACTGTATACCGACTATATTACCGGGCTCTCAAAGGGCATCGAATATACTCCTCTTGTGAAGGGGGATGCAACGGTATATACCATCGCAGCCGCTTCCATAATGGCTAAGGTATACAGGGACAGACTCATGGCGGAATATGATGAGATATATCACGGATACGATTTTAAAAAGCATAAGGGATACGGAACTAAGGCCCACTATGAGGCCATAAGGGAGCTCGGTCCTTCACCTATACACAGAAGGTCCTTCCTTAAGGTCATACATTGAAAAGAGGTGCTGTATGAACACTGAGATCATCTACAACGAGACGGATACGTTTACCGAAAGCTTCAGGGAGAGGATAGAGGAACAGTTCTCCGAGCAGCTCAAAGAGAACGGCATCGAGAATAATTTCCTTCCGTTCAATATCGTCGCCTGTCATGAAGGTGAGAAGATAGGAGCAGTGTCCGGCTATAGGGTCTATCAGGAGATATATGTGGATGAGCTCATCGTATTCAAAGAATACAGGGGAAGAGGGATAGGCAGAAGACTCATGGAGCTCGTAGAGGAAAAGTTCAGGGAAGAGGATCTTGACAACATCAACCTCGTGACCAATGAATTTCAGGCTGTCGGTTTCTATGAGAAGATCGGTTTTCATGAGGAATATGTAAGAGTCAACAGATACGATCACCGCCTGAATAAGCACTATATGGTGAAATACCTGAGATGATAAGGACCGATTTCTTACGGCATGAGTATTCATGCCTTTTTTATTTTCCGTTCATATGAGGTTTCTTGTATTTCAGAAATAATATAAGTATAATTTTGCATGATTTTCTATTTTGTGCTTATATATAAAATATGAACCAAAAGAATTTTGAAGGAGAACCAAAGGTCTAAATGGCAACTGAAGCTAAGAAAAAAGAGAACGGCGGAGCGAAATACAAGTATCTCGTGATAGTCGAGTCGCCCGCAAAGGCGAAGACGATCGAGAAGTTTCTCGGCAAGGATTATCACGTCATTGCATCAAACGGACATCTGATAGATCTGCCCAAAAGCAAGATCGGTATAGACATAGAGAACAATTTCGAACCCGAATACATAGTCATAAGAGGAAAGACCTCACTTCTTAATGAATTGAAAAAAGAAGCTAAGGCCTCGAGCAAGGTATATATCGCGACGGACCCTGACCGTGAGGGAGAGGCAATAAGCTGGCATATCGCGAACGCTCTTTCGAATCCTAAGGAAGACGTTTTCAGGATAGAGTTCAACGAGATCACGAAGAATGCCGTCACGAATGCCATAAAGAACCCGAGGGAAGTGGATCAGGACAGAGTCGATGCCCAGCAGGCAAGAAGAGTCCTGGACAGACTCGTCGGTTACGAGATCTCTCCGCTCCTCTGGAGAAAAGTGAAAAAAGGCCTCAGTGCAGGAAGAGTACAGTCTGCTACCGTGAAGCTCGTAGTGGACAGGGAAAGGGAGATAAGGGCTTTCAAGCCTGAGGAATACTGGACCATAAAGGCATCTCTTACCGATAAGGAAGGAAATAACCCCTTCAATTCCATGTTCTACGGCAAAGGTTCCAAGAAGATCGTTCCGAAGAGCGAGGAAGAAGTAAAGGAGATCATATCTGCTCTCGATAAGGAGAACTATGTGATCACTTCAAGAAAGGAGAGCCTCCGCTACAAGAGGGCATTCGCTCCTTTCACGACGAGCACCCTCCAGCAGGACGCTTCAAGAAAGCTCAATTTCACGACCAAGCGCACCATGATGGTCGCACAAACACTCTATGAAGGAGTTAAGGTGAACCAGAAGGGCGATGTTGCAGGCCTCATAACATACATGAGGACCGACTCTACAAGGCTCTCCGAGGAAGCAAGGAACGCCGCAAAGGAGTACATACTCAAAAACTTCGGCGAGAAGTATTACCCGCAGAAGCCCAACATATATTCAGGAAACAGGAACGCCCAGGACGCTCACGAAGCCATAAGACCGACTTACGTAAACTATACTCCTGAGAGCGTAAAACCGTTCCTCACGAGCGAGCAGTACAGGCTCTACAACCTTATTTATACGAGATTCATGGCGAGCCAGATGGCTCCTGCAGCCTATGACACCATGAACTATGTGATAGACAACAATGGCTATTCCTTCAGATCTTCATTCTCAAAGGTGAAGTTCCCGGGATTCATGGCCGTATACAAGGTACAGGACGAGGAAGAGGATGAGGAAGTCAACAACTCCATGCCTCCGATGAAGGAAGGAGACGTCTGCATAGAGAAGCAGCTTGACCCGAAACAGAACTTCACGAGCCCGCCTCAGAGATATACGGAAGCCTCTCTCGTCAAGACCCTTGAAGAGCTCGGCATAGGAAGACCTTCCACATATGCCACGACTATAAGTACGATCCAGGACAGGAAATATGTCGCAAAGGAGAAGAAGTTCATAGTTCCGACCGACATAGGCGAGATAGTGAACGACCTTCTTGAGGACAGTTTCCCAGATATAGTGAGTTCCGAGTTCACCGCACATATGGAGAGCGAGCTCGACACGATAGAAACAGACGGCAAGGACTGGCATTCCGTCATCAGGGAGTTCTACGGCCCGTTCGAAAAGGAACTGAAGAAAGCTTCTAGCGAGATAGAGCATGTAAAGTTTCCCGACAGGCCTTCGGGAGAAAAATGCGAACTCTGCGGCGGGGACATGATGATAAAGATGGGACGCTACGGAGAGTTCCTCGGCTGCTCTAACTATCCTGCCTGCAGGAACACCAGACAGATCACAAAACAGATCGACACCCCGTGCCCGAAGTGCGGAGGAAAGCTCGTACAGAAGTCCTCCAGGAAGGGAGCCCAGTTCTACGGATGCTCCAACTATCCCGAATGCGATTTCGTCTCATGGGATCTTCCTCTGAAGGAGAACTGCAAGGAGTGCGGAAGCTATATGGTGCTCAAACATTTCAGGGGCAGATCCTACAAGAAGTGCTCCAATCCGGAATGCGTCACGAACCAGAGAAGATCCAAGACCCAGAAGGAAAATGAAGACTGATCACATAAACGTAATAGGTGCCGGACTGGCAGGCTGTGAAGCGGCCTATCAGCTGGCAAAGAGAGGTATAAAGGTCCATTTATACGAGATGAAGCCGGAAAAGAAAAGTCCGGCTCATTCATATGACGGATTTGCGGAGCTCGTATGCTCCAATTCCTTAAGAGCCAGAAACATCGAGAACGCAGTCGGTCTTCTGAAGGAGGAGATGCGTCTTCTTGATTCGCTTATCATGAAGGCTGCGGACGCCACTGAGGTACCTGCAGGCGGAGCACTTGCTGTAAACAGATATGAGTTCTCCGACTATATCACTGAAGCGATAAAAAACGACCCCAACATAACCGTGATATATAAGGAGATCACCGATCTCTCGGAGCTGGAAGGCATCACGATAGTTGCGACCGGTCCTCTCACGAGCGACGGTCTCTTCAAGGACATTTCGTCTAGGATAAGCGAAGGGTATCTCCATTTCTTCGATGCCGCTGCACCGATAGTCACAGGAGAGAGCATAGACTTCTCAAAAGTGTATATGGGAAGCAGATATGACAAGGGTGACGATGACTATATCAACTGTCCAATGACAAGAAGGCAATTCGATACCTTCTACAGGGCACTCGTTACAGCTGAATGTGCCGAAGTAAAGGATTTTGAGAAGCACGGAGTCTTCGAGGGGTGCATGCCCGTCGAAGTCATGGCGAAAAGGGGATATGAGACACTTCTCTACGGACCCTGCAAGCCGGTGGGGCTCGAGTTTGAAGACGGAACAAGGCCTTTTGCCGTAGTCCAGTTGAGAAAGGAAGACGACGAGGGACGTACATATAACATAGTGGGCTTCCAGACCCATCTCAAGTTCCCTGAACAGAAGAGGGTCTTCAGACTTATTCCCGGCCTTGAGAATGCAGAGTTCACGAGGCTAGGAGTCATGCACAGGAATACCTACATCAATTCTCCGAAACTTCTCGACCGTTTCTACAGACTCAAAGAGAACGACGAGGTGTATTTTGCAGGACAGATCACCGGTGTCGAGGGATATGTGGAATCCACAGCATCGGGACTCTATGCGGCGATCTCTGCTTACCAGCAGTTCAATGGAAAAGAACCCGAGGTGCTCGGTAACGAGAGTGCCATAGGAGCCCTTGCAGCATATGTATCCGGAAGCAGATCCTTCAACTTCCAGCCGCAGAACATTAACTTCTCCATAATGGCCGAGCCGGAGAAGAACTATCACAGCAAGAAGGAAAAGAGAGAACAGATAGTCGCCCATGCCCTTAAGGCCGTAAACGACTATATAGAACATACAGAGGTGATATGATGAGCGATTTTCGCGGAACTACCATAGTAGCCGTAAACAGGAACGGAAAGACAGCAGTAGCGGGAGACGGACAGGTCACTCTTGGAGAGACCACCGTGATGAAGCATACCGCCACGAAAGTCAGAAGGATATATAACGACAGCGTGGTCGTCGGCTTTGCAGGAAGCGTTGCCGATGCCTTTTCCCTTTGTGAGAGATTCGAGAAAAAACTCGAGGAATACTCCGGCAGTCTTGAGAGGGCAGCCGTAGAGCTCGCAAAGGAATGGAGAGGAGATCAGATACTCCGTAAGCTCGAGGCCCTTCTCATTGCTGCAGACAGGACTGGAATGCTTCTTGTTTCGGGCACCGGTGAAGTCATAAAGCCCGACGGGGGAGTTCTTGCCATAGGTTCAGGAGGGAACTATGCATATGCCGCAGCCACGGCCCTTATGGAGAACACTGAGCTCGATGCAAGGTCGATCGCAGAGAGATCCATAGAGATAGCCTCCAGGATCTGCGTATACACCAACAGCAACATCACCGTAATGGAGGTATGAACATGAGCGAGCTCACACCAAAACAGGTAGTTGCCGAACTTGACAAGTACATAATCGGGCAGGATGACGCCAAGAGGGAAGTCGCCATCGCCCTCAGGAACAGATACAGAAGGAGCCTGCTCCCGGAAGATCTTAAGGAAGAGGTCACTCCTAAGAACATCCTCATGATAGGACCTACAGGAGTGGGAAAGACCGAGATCGCAAGGCGAATGGCCAAAATAGTTGATGCTCCCTTCCTTAAGGTGGAAGCCACCAAGTTTACAGAGGTGGGCTATGTCGGACGTGACGTGGATTCCATTGTCAAGGACCTCGTGGATGTATCGATAAGACTCGTAAAACAGCAGAGAAGGGAATCAGTAAAGGAAAAGGCAGAGAAGAACGCCGAAGAGGAGCTCCTTGATCTTCTCCTTCAGGATAAGAGCATATCAAAAAAGCAGAGAGATCAGAACTTCTTCAGTATGCTGTTCCAGAACCCTAACCAGCTGCCGAAGCCTGTAACAGAGACCGACGAAGAGAAACAGGAGAGGCTCTCCAGGCGGGAGCAGATGAGACGTGACCTCAGAAACGGGCTTCTCGAGAATGAGATAATCGAGATAGAAGTGGAGGACAATTCCTCCGGTATCGGAATCGAGATCGCGGGCATCAGCCCTGACATCAATATGGGAGACATGTTCCAGGGAATACTTCCCCAGAAGACGAAGACCAGAAAGGTGAGCGTTTCAGAGGGCAGGAAGATCCTTGAGAACCAGGAAGCAGACAAGCTCATAGACATGGACAGCGTAATCGATTCAGCCATCTACAGAGCCGAACAGTTCGGTATCGTGTTCATAGACGAGATAGACAAGATCGCAAGGAAGAACAAGGCTACAGGTCACGGACCCGACGTCTCAGGCGAAGGGGTGCAGAGAGATATACTCCCGCTCGTTGAAGGATGCAGCGTGAATACCAAGTATGGTCCCGTAAAGACGGATTACATGCTCTTCATAGGAGCAGGAGCATTCAATGTCGCTTCCGTAGACGACCTCATACCGGAGCTGCAGGGACGTTTCCCGGTACATGTGAATCTGAATCCGCTGTCAAAGGAGGATCTCAAGCTGATACTCACAAAGCCGGAGAATTCCCTTATAAAACAGTATACTGCCCTTCTTTCAATGGACGGGGTCAATATCTCCTTTACAGAAGATGCCCTTGAAGAGATAGCAGAGTACGCCGATATGGCGAACAGGAACGTCATAAATACCGGAGCCAGAAGACTCCATACCATAATTGAGAACGTGCTGGATGAGATATCCTTCCATGCGGGAGACGTAAATCCTCCCGTGGACGTCACCATAGACAGGGAATACGTGAAACAGCATATAAAGGATGAACTTAAGGAGATCGATCTCAACAAGTTCATGATCTGAGGAGCATAAGATGCCGCTTACCGTTAGCGTGGTGCTCGAAGGGAGCATCGCAGACAGAAAACACATCGAGGCAGGGGACGTCCTGTATTCCATGAACGGAAATGAAGTCAAGGACTTCATCGACTTCATATACTTCGAAGCACAGAACAAAGTCACCCTCGAGATGAAGACCTGCAGCGGAAAACAGCGCACGGTAAAGATAGTAAAGAGTGAATACGAGCACATCGGCATTGCATTCGAGGGCGATGGGATAGGCAACTACCAGCCCTGCATAAACAAATGCCTCTTCTGCTTCATAGACCAGCTCCCTGAAGGCATGAGACAGTCCCTTTATTTCAAGGATGACGACTGGCGACTGTCCTTCGTTATGGGAAACTACGTAACCCTTACGAACGTGCCCGAAAGGGAGTTCGAGAGGCTCCTTGAAAGACACGTGTCTCCGCTTTACATCTCCGTACATGCTACAGATGAGGACGTCAGGGGCTGCATGCTCCGCCAGACCCATAACGGGATGATAAACGAAAGGCTTAAGCGCCTTAAAGAAGCGGGCATATACTTCAACTGCCAGGCAGTCATCTGCAAGGGATATAACGACGGAAAAGTGCTCGACAAGACTATTGAGGACCTCTCTAAACTGATACCCTATGCACAGAGCCTTGCCATAGTCCCCGTGGGACTCACTAAGCACAGGGAAGGACTTCCGGAGCTCGAGATGATAGATAAAGAGACTGCGGGCGAGATCATAGACATCGGTGAGAAGTGGCAGAAGAAACTCCTTAAGGAACACGGGACCAGATTCTGCTTCCTGGCTGATGAGTTCTACATAAGGGCAGAAAGACCGTTCCCGGACTACAGCACCTATGAGGACTTCTCCCAACTTGAAGACGGAGTCGGACTGATACAGCTCTTCATGCACGATGTGGACGAGGCTCTGGGGGAATACGGCACTGAGCCAAAATACCATACCTACTCAGTCGTGACCGGAAAGGACGCATATCCCTTCATCAGACAGGCAGCCGACAAGTGCGAGAAGCTCTACGGGATAACGATCCATGTCTACATGATAATCAACAACTTCTTCGGCGATACGATCACCGTAACGGGGCTCCTTACTGCAGGTGACATACTTGATCAGATCAGGGGAAAAGATCTCGGAGAATGCCTCCTGGTGACGAATACGATGTTAAGGGACAGAAAAGATACTTTCCTCGATGACATGACATTCGAGGAATTCAGGAACAGAATAGATACTGAATGCATCGCCATAGATCCTGACGGATATAGCTTTGTCGAAGCATTCTCAAAGGAAAGGGAGGCTTAAACATGTCTAAACCTCTGGTTGCCATCGTCGGCAGACCGAACGTGGGAAAATCCACGCTCTTCAACAAGATAGTCAAGAAGAGGATATCCATAATCGAGGATACTCCCGGAGTCACGAGGGACAGGATCCTTCAGGATGCAGAGTGGCTCGGATATACGTTCACCCTTATTGATACAGGCGGTATAGAGCCTGACAGCGATGACATTATCCTCAGGCAGATGAGGCTCCAGGCAGAACTTGCCATGGAGACCGCAGATGTCATCATATTCCTTACGGACGCAAAGGCAGGACTCGTGAGCTCAGATTTTGAAGTGGCTGAGATGCTCCGTCATACAAAGAAGCCCGTGATACTTGCAGTCAACAAGGTGGAGAGCAGGGAAGACCGGGAGACCTTCTTCGACTTCTACCAGCTCGGCTTCAGCGAGGTCTTCGAGATCTCCGCTGAGCAGAGCCTCGGACTCGGAGACCTTCTCGATGCGGTCGTAAAGGACTTCGAGAGGACTGAGGAAGAGGAAGAAGAGGAGACCACATATATAACGATAGTAGGCAAGCCTAATGTCGGCAAATCTACTCTTTCGAACCAGATACTCGGAGAAGAGCGTTCCATCGTGAGCGATATCCCGGGTACCACAAGAGACGCCATAGACTCATCCTTCTACAGGAACGGCAGGAAGTATACCATCACCGACACCGCAGGTCTCAGGAAGAAATCGAGGATCGAAAAGGATACTATAGAGCGCTACAGCGTCATCAGGTCACTTGCGGCTTTAAGAAGAGCTGACGTGGTCCTTTTCCTCGTTGATGCGGAGCAGGGAGTCACGGATCAGGACCTTAAGATCGCGGGATACATAAACGATGAAGGAAAGCCCTGCGTTCTACTCATAAACAAATGGGATGCGATAGAGAAGGACACATACACTATAGAAAGCTACAAGGCACACATAGCAAACGAGCTTCCGTTCCTTTCATATGCCCCACAGATATATATCTCCGCAAAGACAGGACAAAGGGTACAGAGGATATTCGAGACCATAGACATATGCCTCGAGAACACGAACAAGAAGATCACAACGGGACTTTTGAACGATACCTTAAGGGACGCCCTGACATCCGTCGAACCGCCTTCAAAGTCAGGCATGAGGCTCAAGATATTCTACGGCACACAGGTCGCAGGCGCACCGCCAACGTTCCTCCTGTTCGTAAACAACAAGGAGATAGTGAACAACACCTTTGAGAGATATCTTCTCAATTATTTCAGAAAGACATTTGACTTTACCGGCACGCCGATAAGGTTTATATTCAGAGACAGGAACGAAGAAAAGGACAGATGAAAATCATCGGGAGGGAATTTTCATGAAGGTATTTGCGTATCTGTTGACTGCAGTCATCGCTTATTTTCTCGGCAGCATATCGCCGGCACTCATCTATTCCAAGATAGTGGAGAAGAAAGACGTTAGAAAATACGGCAGCGGAAACGCCGGAGCTACCAATATGCTTAGAAGCTTCGGCCTCAAAGCCGGTATCTTTACATTCCTCATGGATATGGTGAAGGGTGCTCTCTGTGCTCTTATCGGCAAATGGCTCTGCGGAAATGAATGGGGACAGGCACTAGGCACTCTTGCAGGAGTCTTCGGACATATGATGCCCGTATACTACAACTTTAAAGGAGGAAAGGGCGTATCCACCTCCATGGGAGCAATGCTCACAGCCGCTCCTCTGCACAGCCTGGTGGTGTACATACTAGCGATACTGATCATAGTCTTTACGAGGATCGTCTCGCTTGCATCTCTTACCGGATTCGTGATGGAGACGGTCATGCTTGTGCTTCTTTTCCCAAATCTCACCGGGGTCCCGATGAAGCTCACGATCATAATCCTCACCGTATGCATATTCCTTTCACACAGGGAGAACATCAAGAGGCTATTGGCAGGAAAAGAGAACAAGATCTCGTTAAAGAAGAAGCAATAACGATCATATAGGATATTGAGAGGGATATATATGGACAGGATAAACATGATGAACGACTATCTCCAGGGATGTCATCCGGAGATCCTGAAGAAGTTAAGTGATACAAATATGGAAGCAACAGTCGGCTACGGACTCGACCAGTACTGCGCTTCCGCCATCGATAAGATCAGAAAGGCCTGCGGAAGGGAGGACATAGACGTCCACTTCATAGTCGGTGGAACTCAGACCAACCTCATTTCGATTGCTCACATATTAAGACCGCATCAGGCTGCCGTGAGCACTGTAGAGGGTCATATAGCCACCCATGAGAGCGGAGCAGTTGAAGGGACCGGCCACAAGGTCATCACGCTTCCTTCCCATGACGGAAAACTCTCCGCGGAAGAAGTCGATGAACTCTTTTCAGCACATTTCGGAAGCGAGATAAGCGAACATATGCCTCAGCCGGCACTCGTATACATCTCACAGCCAACGGAGATAGGTACCCTCTATACAAAGAAAGAGCTGTCCGATCTCCATGAAGTATGCCGTAAGTTCGACGTGCCTCTCTATGCAGACGGCGCAAGACTCGGATATGCACTCGGAAGCGAGTCGAATGATGTGACCCTTAAGGACATGGCAGAGCTAACCGATATCTTCTATATAGGCGGCACCAAATGCGGCGCGATGTTCGGAGAGGCCCTAGTTATCACTGATGACAGATTCAAGAAAGACTTCAGATACATCTACAAGCAGAGAGGTGCGATGCTTGCAAAGGGAAGACTCCTTGGCATACAGTTCGACGTTCTCTTCACTGATGATCTTTATACCCGCATCTGTCAAAATGCCGTCAGGATCGCTTCAAGGATCAAAAATGCCCTGAAGGAAAAGGGGATAGAGCTTTATGGGAACAGTACCACTAATCAGCTGTTCTTCAAGATGGACGGAGACCTTAAAACAAGGATAGAAGAGAGATTCATCCTCCAGTTCTGGGACAGGGATACCGACGGAAGATCCGTTTACCGCCTGTGTACTTCATGGGCAACGACAGAGGAGCAGGCTGATCTTTTCATATCTCTTCTCTGATATAAATAAGCATAACAAAAGGGGATGGCTAAGCATAACAAAAGGGGATGGCTTTAAGGTCATCCCCTTATTGTTTTCATATATCAGGATTATCTCGTGAAAATGAGGCTCGGATCTTCGTCATTGTAAAGATACCAGAAATAACCCTTTACTGCTTCAGGATGCTGGTCTTCAGCAGGAAGATCTCTTCCGTCCCAGGTCATGTCGCACTTGTCGGTCTTCTCAAGGAAGAGGCAATGATGCTGGAACACACCGTCTCTCTGCCTGTACCATTCTTCCCATGGATATCCAGCCTTTAACATCTCAAGCGGAGGAACTGCATGGACGATGAATTTTCCGTCGATCCATTCATATTTTGCATAATGTTCATCAGTGACCATGTTCAGCTTTCCGATGACGTTCTCAGCTCCAAATCCCATGTTATCGAATGTCTCATAGCATCCGTTTTCTTTAAGCATTTCCTTAAGTTTCATCTAGATTTCCCTCCAAAAAATGTGATTTACATCTATTAAAATGATAATTCCCGTGGTATCCTTTGTCAAGGAAAGGGGACCCCTTGAGGAGCTCTTCCGAGCCTTTGGAATACCCCATGATCTCAAGTATTTTTTGCAGATTTTGTATTTGACTTTATGCATTTATCCCTGTATAATATTTCCCAGCCGCACGGAAAAGGTGTCTAAATTTCATTGTGAAATACCTCAACGGCGAGACTGTAAACAGGAGGAAGATGCACATCATGTATGCTATCATCAAGACCGGCGGAAAGCAGATCAAGGCTGAACCCGGCAGATTCATCGATGTGGAAAAGCTTGATGCAGAAGTCGGAGCAGAAGTCACATTTGATGCTCTGATGGTCGTTGACGGCGATAACTGCACAATCGGTACCCCCGTTGTGGAAGGTATAAAAGTTACCGGCAAAGTAATTCGTCAGGACAAGCAGAAGAAGGTTATTGTATACAAGTACAAGAACAAGACCGGCTACGCAAAGAAGCATGGCCACAGACAGCCTTATACAAGAGTCGTTATAGACACCATAGGCTAAAAACAAATTCTAAGATTTAAAAGGCAGGTGAATTACTTTGGCACATAAGAAAGGAATGGGAAGTACCAAGAACGGCCGTGACTCCGTTTCCAAGCGTTTAGGCGTTAAGAGACAGGATGGTCAGTTCGTACTGGCAGGAAACATCCTCGTTCGTCAGAGAGGAACACACATCCATCCCGGTGAGAACGTAGGAAAAGGCAGCGATGACACATTATTCGCTACAGCAGATGGTATCGTTAGATTTGAGCGCTTAGGAAGAGACAAGAAGAAAGTAAGCGTTTACAATTCCTGACAACACTGTGGAAGGCCGCCTTTAAGGGCGGTCTTCTTTTTATTTTTTGACATGGAAGATCTTCTTATCAGGACTGAAGAATTCGATATAGACCAGATACTTGAAAGCGGACAGGCTTTCAGATGGTCGAGAGAAGGCGACACATATACCGTGTTGGATTCCGATAGATGCGTGCACATAAAGAGGGTACCCGAAGGGCACCTCCTTTTTCCGATACTTTCGGAAAGTGACCTTTCATACTGGAGGAACTATTTCGATCTTGATACCGATTATTCCGAAGTCATCTCCGAGCTCTCTGAAAAGGACAGCATATTAAAGGAGAGTGCAAGTGAGTATAAGGGTATAAGGATACTCCGGCAGGACAGATTCCAGACTCTGATCTCCTTTATCATCTCTGCAAACAACAACATCCCGAGGATCAGAAAGATCATAGACAGGATCTGCATGAGCAGGGGAAGACAGATGGATGGCTTTATAGCGTTTCCTACACCCGAAGAGCTCTCCTCCGTTTCTACAGAGGATTACATGTCCATGGGAGCGGGATACAGGGCAGACTACCTTTCATCCACCGTTTCGGACATTAACTCCGGCTTCGATATCGATTCTCTAAATGAAATGTCTTATGAGGATGCGAAAAAGCGCCTCCTTACACTTAAAGGGATCGGACCAAAGGTCGCGGACTGCATTCTTCTTTTTGCCTATCACAGAACAGAAGCATTCCCGATAGACACCTGGATCAAAAAGGTACTGGAAGTTCTCTACGGCAGAAAGCTTATGAACAGGAAAGAAACGGAAACATTCATAGCAGAGCATTTCGGCAGATATGCCGGGATCGCTCAGCAGTATCTGTTCTGCCATGCCAGAGACCACATGAGATGAACACACAGGATATGAAAATGGACTGTTATGAAAACAGTCCGTTTTTTTTATATCAAATGAAACCCTTAGGGGACGATTGAAACCTAATACCCGTCCCCGAAAGGATCAGCTTTTACTGGTCTGCACTGAAGTTTTCCGCCCATTTTATGATAGTGTCCAGGACCGGAATGAAACTCTTTCCCAGATCTGTAAGACAATAGTCAACTCTCTGCGGCAATCCCTCATGATCGATCCTCACGATCATATCCATCTTCTCAAGGGTCCTGAGCTGTCTTATAAGCGTCGTATGTGTCATGTTCCCGGGCATTCTGCGATGTATCTCATTGAATCTAAGAGAGCCCTCCTTCAGCATGTAGAGGATATAAACGGACCATTTTCCGGAAAGCACTTTTTGAACAAGAAGCATGGGATCGTCAAATGCTGTTATGATCTCATAATCCTTTTTAAAATCCATCTCTTCAAATCTCATGAAAAAAACCTTTCAACACTAATTAGGGTCAAAGGGGACGACCTTTTCCGGTCAATACCAACCTTCATTTTATTTATTGCACAAAAGATGGATTTCTAAACTATTTATTTCAAATTTCATACTCCAAACAAGGTCCACGTATGAAATAAAGATATCAATAAGGGTACCGGTATCCTGCTTTAACGTTACATTAATACAGATTTTTGACTATCTTAAAGAAAAATGACTAACAATTCTTTCTCCTTTATTTAGCCCCATGTAATATCATGGGGCATTTTCTTGGTTTCATATTTGATACCGGTATTCTGAAATACAGTATTCCAAGTGATCAGAGTCCTAAGTAAAATGAGACATAATGATGTTTTGCATTATTTATCTTTCTTGTCTTTACCCGCAGTCTATCTGTCCGAGATAGGCGGAAAAGAGTGTTTGAAGATATGTGCAAATTCATCGTCGTCAGTATATGGCGAAAAATGGCTTCCAGCCAAATATGAAAAAGGAGTGTATGGACTCTGTCTATACGAAGGAAAAAATGAAAAAGCTTGTATCAATCGTTCTCGCATTCGCTATGGTCATCATGATTTTCACAGCTTGCAAGAAAGAAGAGGGGAAATCTTCGGCTCCTGCACCGGCTCCGGTGCCCTCTGAGCCTGCAAAGTCCTCAACTGAGCCCGAGCCTTCCAAGTCATCTGAAGGTCCGAAGTACACGAACAAGTACAATATCGCCTGCATCTATTCGTCTATTACAGGAGACTTCTGGGGAGTTGTATATAATGGATGCGTCGCAGCTCTGGATGAACTTAAGACACAATACGGTATCGAAGGTTACTGCACAGCTCCAGCCACTTCAGGCGACTACACACAGCAGATGGACCTTCTGGATCAGGTTCTCCTGAAAAAGCCGGACGGTATGGTGCTCTGCCCGTCAAATGCTGACTCGATCGGAACGTACGTCACTGACAAGTTCACTGATGACTCCATACCGATCATAGTAATCGACAGATCCCTCAACAGCACTTCGCCAGCCATAATCGGCAGTTATGCATCTGACGCTTATTCAATGTCAGTCGGTCAGTTCGAAATGGCTAAGGAAGCTATGGCAGATTATGATGAAGTGACTTTCATCCATCTTGGAATGAATAAAGAGAACGCCCAGTGGGCAAACAGGTCGTATGGATTCATGGACAAGGCAAAGGAAGACCCGAAATTCATATCCTATACAGGCGACGAACCCTATTGGGCAGGAAACGTTACTCAGGATATCTGCATACAGTACCTGCAAGATACCATTAACTCCAATCCTGATAAGACCATCCTCATTCTCGGGACATGCAACGCTTACAACAACTATGCCGTAACGGCAGTTTCAGAGCTGTCTAAAGAGAAAAAAGACAAGATCACTATAATAGGTTGGGACTTCTCTGCAACGGAGAAAGGCTTTATGGAGTCCGGTGAGATGTATGGAGCCATGGGACAGAACCCATATCTCATGGGATATGACTCAACCTTCATGCTTTGCGATTATCTTGAAGGCTATGGTTTCGAGAACAAATTCGTTCCGTATCAGGCGGTATCCATAAAGAACATTAATTCCGATGAGGTCAAGGCATACATGAAGACAATGGGAATGCTTTGATAGTATTGACTGTAATCAATGACCGGGAGTCATAACTCCCGGTCTGTTTGTTTTAAATCCGTCTTTTTGTGCTATACTTTTCATCAGTTTAAAGGAGAATGCTGATGAACGGTTACAGGATAATAGATGCACATGCACATATATTCCCTGAAAAGATAAGGGAGAAGGCAGTCGGTGCCATAGGAGACTTCTATGACATACCCATGGAGAAGAAGGGAAGTGCAGAAGAGATACTCTCATTCAAGGATTCGCTCGACATTATGTATTCCCAGGTGCTCTCCGTCGCCACTTTCCCAAGACAGGTCGTGAGGATCAATGATTTCCTCGAAGAGGAGATAACGGCCCATGAAGAGTTCATAGGGTTTGCCACCATTCATCCCGACATGGAAGATGAAGAACTGGAAAGCGAAGTCGACAGGATCCTCCACATGCATTTTAAGGGGATAAAGCTGCACCCCGATTTTCAGAAGTTTGACCTCGACAGCGAGAATGCAAAGAGATTCTTCTCAATTCTCGACGGAAGGCTCCCGGTGCTCCTTCACATGGGTGACAACCGCATGACTTATTCGCACCCGAGAAGGCTCTACAACCTCACAAAGCTCTTTCCTAACCAGATATTCATCGGAGCTCATTTCGGCGGCTACAACGCCTGGGACGACGCTGAGGAGTACCTCATAGGAAAGACGGGGATATATATAGACACATCGAGTTCTCTTTTCAAACTTGATCATGAGAGAGCTACCGGATTCATAAGGAAGCACGGAGTGGAGAAGACCCTGTTCGGTACCGACTATCCGATGTGGGATCCGAAGGAGGAACTTGAAAGGTTCTTCGACCTTAAGCTCACGGACAGGGAAAGGGAGGACATCCTCTTCAACAACTGTGCAAAGCTCCACGGGATAATATGATAAATGGCGGCAGTGATGCCGCCTTTTTTATTGCTTTTAAAAGCCTCCGTTTCTTTAATTGCCTATCTTCAGATGATATAATAAATTGATTAATTATGCGGAGGACAATACCTTGGCACTAAGCCCGATGATGAGACAATATCTGGAGATAAAGGAGCAGTACAAGGACGGTTTCCTGTTTTTCAGGCTCGGAGACTTCTATGAGATGTTCTTTGACGACGCCGTAAAGGCATCAAAGGAACTGGAACTCACACTTACAGGAAAGGACTGCGGACTTGAGGAGAGAGCGCCCATGTGCGGCGTTCCTTATCATGCTGCCGAGACATATATCCAGAAGCTCATAGAGAAGGGCTACAAGGTGCTCATCTGCGAACAGCTTGAGGATCCTGCCACCGCAAAGGGGCTCGTGAAGAGGGGGATCGTAAGGATCATTACTCCGGGAACTGTCTCTGACATGAGTATGCTTAACGAAGGAGAGGCAAATTACATACTCTCTGTCTGTCAGAGAAATCAGGTGCTCTCCGTATCATATGCGGACGTCTCAACAGGAGCCTTCTTCTGTGAGGAGACCTCTCCGGATTCTCTGGACCAGACTCTCTTCAGGATAAGGCCGAAGGAGATACTCTATCCTTCGAACGATTCCGAACTCGACACGTTCCTCAAGAAGACCGAATTCTCATTCTATCTGACTCCTTATGAACAGTGGCCTTTCCAGCATGCAACTGCTTTAAAGACCCTTAAGGAGCATTTCCGTGTCAACAGCATGAACTCCTTCGGACTCAAGGATGATTCCGTGATGATAGATTCCGCAGGCGCTCTCATGCAGTACCTGATGGATACCTCTAAGACTTCGCTCACGCACTTCGTAAGCCTTAAGGAATCCTCCGACGGAAGATACATGATACTCGACACGTTCACGAGAAGGAACCTAGAGATCACCGAGACCATGAGGGACAAGGAGAAGAAGGGCTCCCTCCTCGGACATCTGGACAGGACCAAGACCGCAATGGGCTCAAGGCTTCTTAAAAGCTATGTCGAACAGCCGCTCCTGAACCCTGATGAGATAGACTTCAGGCTCGACTGCGTGGAGGCCATTAAAAACGATCTCCTTTTAAGGACAGAGTTAAGAGATCTCCTGGACGAGATCTACGACATAGAGAGACTGCTCGCAAGGCTCTCCTACGGCAATATGGATGCAAGGGACGCAGTGATGCTCAGAAGCTCGATCGCTCCGCTCTCGGACATCGAGAAGCTAATATCCGGATCCTCCTCCATGAGCCTTAAGATGGTGATAAACGGACTGGATCCCCTTGAGGATCTGTACACCCTTCTCATGCAGTCGATAGGAGACAATCCTCCCGTGGGCCTCCGTGAGGGCGGTTTCATAAGAGAAGGATATAACGAGGAGCTCGACCGTCTCCGCTTCATCTCCCATAATGGGAAGGATCTCATTAAGCAGATGGAAGCAAGGGAGAGGGAACTCACCGGTATAAAGACACTTAAGATCGGATACAACAGGGTATTCGGCTACTATATAGACGTCACGAACTCCTTCAGGGACATGGTGCCTGAGAGATACATAAGAAGACAGACTCTTACGGGAAGCGAGAGATATATCACGGAAGAGCTGAAGAAGATAGAGGATGAGCTCCTGACCTCTGAGGACAGGGCCAACAAGCTCGAGTACAGCCTCTTTGAGGAGATACGTGACAGCATAGCCTCAAAGATCCACGAGCTCCAGAAGGACTGCTCCATCATATCTGAGCTCGATTTCTATCAGTCCCTTGCACAGGTGGCATATGACTTTAACTATGTCCGTCCGAAGATCACAGTCGACGGAGTGATTGACATAAAGAACGGAAGGCATCCCGTGGTCGAGGCATATAACAGGGCCGACTTCATACCAAACGACTGCTATATGGATAACGATGATGACACTATGCTCATAATCACAGGTCCGAACATGGCGGGCAAGAGCACCTTCATGAGACAGACGGGACTCATAGTCCTGATGGCGCAGATAGGAAGCTTCGTTCCCGCTTCTAAGGCCAGGATAGGGATCGTGGACAGGATATTCACGAGAGTCGGAGCCTCTGACGACCTTTCGAGCGGTCAGTCCACTTTCATGATGGAGATGAACGAGCTTGCGAGCATATTAAACAATGCTACTCCTAAGAGCCTCGTGATCCTGGACGAGATAGGAAGGGGCACGAGCACCCTGGACGGGCTCTCCATAGCCTGGGCGACCATAGAATACATACTCGGAAACAAAAAGATCAGGAGCAAGACGCTATTTGCAACTCACTATCACGAGCTCATATCCCTCGAAAACACTTTGAAGGGCATAAGGAACTATTCCGTTGCCGTAAAGGAACTGAACAAAGAGGTGATATTCCTCCACAAGATTGTGAAGGGAGGGACCGACAAGAGCTTCGGAATAGAAGTGGCAAAGCTTGCCGGACTTCCTGAAGAGATGCTTGACAGGGCAAGGGGACTTCTGCGCCTCATGGAGCAGGAGAGCACTCTTGACATATCGAAGATAGATACGGAAAAGATAGAGGATATCGAAGATCCCCTGAGGGAAGAGGAGAAAAATGTGCTCGAAGAGCTGAGACACACGGACGTCAATTCCATCACTCCCTTCGAGGCTCTCTCGATCCTTAACGACATGAAACACAGGTTGGGATGAAATGGCAAAGATACAGCTTTTGAACGAGAACGTCTCTTCCAGGATAGCTGCGGGAGAAGTGGTCGAAAGACCTGCTTCCGTCGTGAAGGAACTGGTGGAGAATTCCATTGACGCAGGAGCAAAGAACATATCCGTAAGCGTGACGGAAGGCGGACTAAGGAGCATCACCGTATCCGACAACGGGGAGGGGATGTCGAGAGAGGACCTTCCGCTCAGCGTTCTTAAGCATGCAACGAGCAAGATATATACTCTTCAGGACCTCGAGCATATAAACTCCATGGGGTTCAGGGGAGAGGCTCTCTCCAGCATAGCTGCTGTCTCTATGGTCGAGATAAGGACCAAGACACCTGACGATGAGCTCGGTACCATACTTGTAAACAAAGGTGGCAGGACAGAGAGCATAAAGGACGCAGGTCTTTCAGACGGCACCACGGTGACCGTGGAGAACCTGTTCTTCAACACGCCTGCAAGAAAGAAGTTCATGAGGAAGCCTTCCCTTGAGACTGCATATATTAATGATATCCTCTCAAAGCTCGTGCTCTCCCATCCGGACATCTCATTCAGATTCACTTCAGACGGTAAGGTGCAGCTCCAGAGCCCGGGAAACGGGGTACTCAGGGATGCAGTCTACAGCATATACGGCACCGAGTTAAAGGATCAGCTAATAGATATCGACTATTCATTCAACAGCATATTCGTGAGGGGAGTGATAGGACTTCCGTCCCTCACTTACAGGACCATGAGACATGGTACTCTCTTCATAAACAGCAGATACGTAAAGAACGATTTCGTGTTCCTGAACATAAAGAAGGCATACGGAGAGCGGCTGATGAAACACAACTTCCCGTTCTATGTCCTGAACATCATGATGCCTCCTGAAGACGTCGACGTGAACGTTCATCCTACTAAGATGGCCGTCGACTTCAGGGACAAGAATGAGATAGAGTACGTGATCACTAATGCGGTCGGAAATGCCCTAAACAAGAACGAATACGCAAAGGAGATCAGTTTCTCTTCTTCCTACAGAAAGAAAGAGGAAAAGGCTCCGACCGAAAACTCCGCCTTCATAAGGAGATACGATGAGAAGACTGAATTCAAGAGCGCTTCGGAACAGACGCACAACCTGAATACTAAGCCTGCTGCCCGGGATAAGTACAGACTTGATCCTAAAAAATACGAGAACATAGAGACTATAATCAACTTGTCCAAAGAGATCTCGGACAGGGGAAGGGAAGAGGAGGACACTAACGACCAGCCTCCTTTAAATGAGGCCTTCAATATCCCCACGAACACAGAGACAGGATCAAAGCCGGTACAGAGCCTTTTCTCCGATGACATCTCCTTCAGAGTCGCAGGCACAATTTTCAAGACCTATATAGTCGTGGAATGTCCTCCCGATACCGTATATCTCATAGACCAGCATGCAGCTCACGAGAGAAAGATATACGACGAACTCATGAAGAGCGTGCTTGAGAAGAAGGTCTCTCAAAGGCTCCTCTCTCCTATAAGGTTCGAGGTTTCAGCGGAAGAGAGATATCTGATCCTTGAGAACATGGACGTCATAAAGGACATGGGCTTCGACTTCTCTGACGAAGGCGAGGGCTATTTCGATCTAATAGAATATCCTCAGGTTCTTGGCCAGGAGAACATCCGCCAGACCTTTCAGGACATGATAAAGCAGATGGATGAAGGCGGCTCCTTCGAGATAAGGAAGGACAAGATAGCAAAAGGTGCATGCAAGAGGGCTATAAAAGGCGGCATGGACATATCAGAAGCTGATATAAAGGAACTCATCCTGACCATAAGGAAAACGGGCACGATACCTCACTGTCCGCACGGAAGGCCCCTCTCCATAGCGCTTACCAGGAGCGAACTGGAAAAGACCTTCGGAAGAGAGGAATGACATGGATAACAGGATAGTGTTCTTCCTCGGACCCACTGCGTCGGGAAAGACCGACATATCCATAAGGATGGCGGAAGAGTTCGGAGGAGAGATTGTCTGTGCTGACTCGATGCAGATATACGCTGACATGGAGATAGGAACTGCCGCTCCCACGAAAGAGGAGAAGGGGAGAATACCACACCATCTCTTTAATTACGTTGAGCCCTCCGAGAGCTATTCAGTCGCCAGATACAGGAAGGATGCATATAAAGTCATAGATTCCCTTCTTGATAAGGGCACCGTGCCCTTCGTAGTAGGCGGAAGCGGACTGTACTTGAATTCCCTCATGTACGAGCTGGATCTTGAGGACGATTCGGTGGATGAAGAACTCAGGGCTTCCCTTAATGAAGAATATGACAGAGATCCTGAGGCCCTTTACGGACGCCTTATTAGCATGGATCCCGATTCCATAAAACGCATCCACTTAAATGACCGTAAAAGGGTCGTAAGGAGGATGGAGATACTCCTCACCACGAAAAAGGAAAGCTATGATTTCAGAAAAAAGGATCCGAGATACAGATCCTTAAAGCTCATGATCACAAAGGACAGGGAACACCTGTACAGTGACATAGACAGAAGGGTGGACCTGATGGTGGAGAACGGACTTCTTGATGAAGTAAAGACCATAATCGACAAGTATGGTACCTCCTCCACGGCATTCCAGGCTATAGGATATAAGGAGCTCATACCATATCTTAACGGCACAGAGCCTCTGTCCAAATGCATTGATGACATAAAGAGGGCCTCAAGGAACCTTGCAAAGCGTCAGCTTACATGGTTCAGAAGAGATGAGGAGATAATCACACTCAACAGGGATTCATTCCCGTCTGAGGAAGAGTTCATAAAAAACACGGAAGAAAGGATAAAAGCTTTTTTAGATGTTTGACGAATACAGAAGACTGATAAAGGAAGAATATCAGATACCCGACGAGATAATAGACCTCGTGTATAAGACCAAGGAAAAGATAGGCCCTATGCTCGACCATATAGACGAGATCAGGAAGTTCAACTCCCTTAAGGTGCTTAAAGCATTCCAGAGCACTAACGTACAGGAAAGACACTTCATAGCGACTACGGGCTACGGAAACGCAGATCAGGGCAGGGATAAGCTGCAGGAGCTGTTCTGCACCATCTTCAGGTGCGAGAGAGCCATCGTAAGCCCGCTTCTCACATCAGGCACACATACTATCATTATGGGACTGATGGGGCTTCTGAGACCCCACGACACGCTTCTTTCCATATCAGGGCCTCCGTATGATACACTCATTACTTCTCTCGGACTGGACGGGATAGAAAGACCGGGCTCCATATCCGAATTCCTTATCAATTATGACGAAGTAGGCCTCAAGGATGACTTCACCTTCGACATAGAGAAGATAAAGGAAAAGCTGATAAACGATCCTTCCGTCAAGGTGGTACACATACAGCGTTCCAAGGGATACATCGCAAGACCCGCTCTTACGATAAAGGACATAAAAGAGGCCTGCGAAGCAGTGAGGAGCGTAAGGAAGGATGTCTTCATCACTGTCGACAACTGCTACGGAGAGTTCACGGAGACTATGGAACCGACTGAAGTAGGCGCCGATGTCATAATGGGCTCGATGATCAAGAACCCCGGTGCCGGAATAGCTCCTACGGGAGGATACATATGCGGAACGAAGAGAGCGATAGATATCATAGAGACGAGGTTCACCACTCCTTCCATGGGCACGGAGATAGGCTCCTATGCTTACGGATACAGGAACTTCTTCCAGGGAATATATCTCTCTCCGACGATAGTCGCCACAGCTCTGAAGGGCACCGTCCTCATCACGCAGATCTTCTCCGACATGGGATATCCCGTAAGTCCGGACAACGATCATGTGAGAAGCGACATCGCCCAGAGCATCATCTTCCCGGATGAGGATGAGCTCATAGCTTTCATACGCTCCGTACAGAGATCGAGCCCCATAGATTCAGGAGCAGTACCTTATCCGGACATGCAGGCGGGATATGAGGATCCGATAATAATGGCGTCCGGAAGTTTCATACAGGGAAGCACCATAGAGCTTTCAGCCGATGCGCCGATAAGAGAACCATATACGGCATATTTCCAGGGAGGACTCACCGACGAGAGCATAGAGCTCGCGGTGATGCTGGCTCTGAAGGACATAAGGGAGAAGAAAGGCCTATGAAAGAACTCACACAGCCGGACCTTAAAGTCTTCTATGATGCCGTGACCGAAAGGATGATAAGGTACGCAAAGATCGAGACCACGAGCGACCCCCTGAAAGGAAGCTATCCTACTTCAGTGAAGCAGTATGAACTCGCTATGATACTGTATGATGAGCTTGGAAAGATCGGTATCCCTGCAAGACATTTGGACGATAAAAACTATGTCGTATATGCGTGGATCCCTTCAAATACCGAAAGAAACAGCGAGAGTCTCGGACTCATAGCCCATATGGATACCGCTCCCGATGCTTCTGGAAAGGACGTGAAGCCCTGGGTCCTCAAGGGATACGGCGGGGGAGACATAGTCCTGAATAAAGAAAAGGATATCGTGATGAAGTCCTCCGATTATCCTGTCCTCAACAGATACCTCGGGCAGGATCTGATACTCACAGACGGGACCACACTTCTAGGCGGAGACGACAAGGCCTCTATCGCTTCGATAATGACCCTTGCAGAGTATCTTTTGGAAAATCCCGATATTCCCCACGGTCAGATATCCATCGCTTTTACTCCGGATGAGGAGGTCGGCGGACTGGCAAGAGATCTCGACATAGATCTCTTCGGATCCGATACTGCATATACTCTTGACGGTGACCATCTAGGATACTATTTCGATGAGACTTTCAACGCCTCCGAAGCCGTAATAAGGATAAAGGGAAGAAGCGTACACACGGGTACGGCAAAAGGGATAATGATAAACGCGGTCGATATAGCCTCCGATCTGATGAAGAGCCTTCCGGAAGAGGAAAAACCTCAGTATACTGAGGGGACCGATGGTTTTTATCACCTGATCTCATGCAATGCCTCCTGCGAGGAAGCTGAGATAAGGCTCATAATAAGGGACTTCGACAGAGATAGTTTCAAAGCCAGGGAAGAGTTCATAGGGTCTATAGTCCATGACCTTAGGACCAGGTACGGTGACTTCATTGAATATGAGATAATCCCTCAGTACAGCAACATGAAGGAAGTTGTCTCGAAATATCCCTATCTTACCGAGAGACTCAAGAATGCCATAGAGGATGCGGGGATCGATCCTGTATCCGAGCCATTCAGAGGCGGAACAGACGGATCTGCTCTGTCTTTCAGGGGACTTCCGTGTCCCAATCTCTCCGCAGGATATGAGAACGCACACGGACGCTTTGAGTTCGTTTCGATACAGTCTATGGTGAAGAACGTTGAGATACTCTTGCATCTCATAGACAGATTTGTACACTGAATTAGAAAAAGGATTGAGTTTTTTGGACAGAAAGATTTTCAGACGAATAGTTATCGCAGGGTTCCTTAACTATTTTGTGATATCTATCACGGGCATAATTGACTGTGCTGTCATAGGCCGTTTCATGGGTTCCGCGGAACTTTCCGCATATAATCTTGCAGACCCCGTGTTCTCATTCTTTGCTCTTCTGAGTTCGATATTCGGCACCGGTCTTTCGGTCGTGGTGTCCAAGGACCTTTCGATAGGTGCAAAGGACCGCGCTGACAAGACAGTGAAGACCGTCATAACTCTTATAGTTGCGATATCTGCCATATCGGCACTCATAGGCATTTTCATCCCGAAATCCATTAACAGACTGCTCGGCGGGGCGGATTTCGACCCGGATGTGTTCAAAGCGGCCACCGACTATATCCAGCCGCTCCTTTTATCAGCTCTTCCGATGATAATGTATGACTTTCTCTGCACTTTCTCAGTGCTTGAAGGAGCAGACAAATACATGCAGATATCTTCGGTAGTGATGTTCGTAACGAACGTGATCAGCGATGTAATAATAGTTCTGACAGGCAGCGGTATGCTTTGGCTCAGCATCTCGAACGGGATATGCTATACGCTTGGTACCCTCATAATCTGCCTGTTCTACTTCAGGGGAAAATCGATGTTCAGATTACAGCTCTGCAGACCTGACATGAAACTACTGATACGGGTGCTCAAGAGTGGAATACCTATGATAGTAAAGGGACTTTGCGGCATATTATGGCCTCTTTCGGTCAACCGTCTCATGCTGAGGTACGGATCCGTTCAGGGACTCGCAGCCCTGTCGATACAGAATGCGATCCACTATCTGCCCGTAGCCTTCTGTCAGGGCATCTCCAATGCCACCCTGATACTTACAGGTATCTATTCGGGAGAACAGGACAGGGAAGGGTTGAGAAAAGTGAACAGATATATCTTGAGATGGAGCCTCATCGGTGTCACTGCAGTTGCCTTGTTCATGATCCTTATCTCAAACCCGCTCATAGTCCTCTTTACGGATGATCCCGAGGTACAGTCTTTAAGTGCTTCAGCTCTTAGGCTATATCTCATCGGAACGCCGTTCCTGTCCCTTAACATCTGTGCTGCTGCATATTTCCAGGGCATAGGCAGAAACGTTGCCTCCAGTTTAGTCATATTCGTGAACCACATATTCCTTTCGATCTCATCCGCCATACTTCTCGCTTGGCAGTTCGGAACAAGGGGAATATTTGCATCCTACGGAGTGTGTGAGATCGTTATGACAGGACTCCTGCTCCTGCTCATACTCTTCATCGGCTTCATACGCAGAAGGAGCAGAGAATATACCGAGAGGAAGGTATATCCTGAGATCAGATCCGGCATCTCTTCCATCGAAGAGGCCGTCAGTATGTCCGAGAAGGTATTCACATTCTGCAGAGAGAACGGTATCGACGTGAAAACTGCCAATCATATAGCCCTCTGCACTGAAGAGCTCGCTGCAAACAGCATTGAGCACGGGTTCAATGACGGAAAGGAACACAATCTTGAATTCAGGTCTGTCATTATCGATGACATACTGTATCTGAGACTCAGAGATGACTGCAGAAGATTTGACCTTGTTGAGCGCTACAATATAATAAGGCCTCAGGATCCGACCAAGAATATCGGACTCAGGATAATATTCGGAATAGCCGACGACGTGAGCTATTCATCGGCGCTTAACATGAACAACGTCTGCGTCAAGTATTCGATAAAGCTTCCGCAGGACTGATTCTTTTAAGGCATATAAAAACTGGACAGATGACACTGTCCAGTTTTTTGTTTCATGTCCGTATCCTTTTCACTGCCCTTAAGTCAGGAGCAGGGGAGAAGCAATGTCTGTTCAGGCGAATTCCTCATGGAGTTTCTTGAACTTCTTTGACTTGGTATCGAGAACGTTGAAATCGCTTTCCGTGATCACTTCGTTCATGCCTGATTCCATATAGTTCCTGAGGACACCCACGAGTACGAGAGGTCTGATGAACGTTGAATGGATAGTGCTCCATATTATGAGTGCGATCACGACTGCGCATGCTATCATAAGGTACTCAGGATTAGAGATGATCACGCTTATCGGCTCGCCTTCCTCGGAAAGGCTCTTTACGAGCTCTGCGCTCATGTTCTCGAAGAATGCCGGGAACTGCTTGAATATGAGAACGAGGATAAGTGCCGCAACGCCTCCTATCAGAAGCAGGGACACGAGACCAATACCGAATACCCTTCCTATATTCTTAAGAAGAGTCTTTCCGTGCTTGAAGAACAGTACGGCTCCTTCGCATGCAGCTTTGGAAGCCTTTTCATCCTTACGATAGAATACCCATCCGAGGCAGCAGTCACAGAGATAGGCAACTACAACGTTTATGAATGAAGAGATTGCGCTGCCTATGCCTTCACCGGTATCTCCTCCGACCCTTTTGCCTACATTGGTGATCGCGCTTCCAATCTGGTTGAATATGCCCTTGATGATACCCGTAATGGCAAAGAATGCCGCGACCGTAGTAAAGCGCTCCTTAACGATCTTCTTGCCTTCGCCGATAACATCATCCGGCAATGTTCCATCTGTGACGCCTTTTGTCATCATGGCTATCTGGCCTGCCTTATAGGTATATGAGATATACCTCAGTGCTATGATCACTATGACAAGACCGATAACACCGCCTATGACAAGTCCTATGAGTCCGCCTTCACTGTTGATCTTGGTCGCAACGAAAAAACCGAGACCGAGAAATATGAGGAGGACGAGGAACGTGAGCCAGTCCCAAAGGATACGGCGCCAGGTGAAGCCTATAGTCTTCTTATAGATTTCCTTATTTGTCATTTACTGTTTCCGCCTTTCATTTGCAATGATACAAATAACTATTTCCAATTATATTACAGAAAAGAAGTCCGGAGAATATACGTACAATCCTGCATTCTATCTAACTTTAACCTATGTATATCATATATGTTTACGAGAAATCATATGATGGTAAAATTGTATTGAGGGAACTTAATTACCCTAAAAGGAGGAGAAACAGATGATCAGATACGGAATCATAGGCGCAGGAAGGATAGCGAAGAGATTTGCCGACAGCATGAAGAATCTTCCGGACATCGAGCTCGCCGCCATCAGCGGAAGAAACATGGAACGCCTGAAGGAATTCCAGAAAGAGCACGGCGGAGAAAAGATCTATCTTTCCCATGATGAGCTCATAAACGATCCCGATGTGGATTTCATCTACATCTCTCTTCCAAATGCATTCCACAAAGAATACACCATCAAGGCTCTTGAGAACCATAAGCCTGTCATATGTGAAAAACCTGCGGCAGTGGATCCCGATGAGCTTCATGAAATGATCGAGTGTGCAAGAAAGAACGGCGTCCTGTTCATGGAAGCAATGAAATCCAGATTCACTCCATGCTATATAGAGGCAAGGTCTCTGCTCCTTAACGGAAGGATAGGGGAGATAAAGAGGATCGACTGCAAGCACGGTGTCATCGTACCGACTGACGACCCTCACAGATATGATCCGAGATGCGGAGGTATCCTCCGTGATATCGGCATATACTGCGGAAGCTGGTATGCAGAATTCTCCAGTGAACTGCCTGTAATAAAGACTATAGACAAGGAATTCTTTAATGGAGCAGACAAATACGTGAATACCACTTTCACTATGAAGGATACCAATGGTAATGACATTTTATGCTCCATGGAAATAGCTTATGACAGGAAGATACCTTCAGAGATAACCTTTACCGGAACAAAGGGGATCCTTACCGTCAGGAACCTCCACAGACCGGACAGCTATACCATCACAGAGAATGACAGAGAAGCCGAATTCTCATGTCCTTATGTTTTCGACGATTTCTACGGAGAAGCTGAACACTTCTATGTTCTTCTGAAGTGCGGTTTCAAAGAGAGCAAGATAATGAGTCTTGATGATTCCGTCAGGGTCTCTAGTTTCGTCGACACATTCCTCAAAAAGTAAGATTTTAGACAAACCATAGACTTTATTTTTGTTTTTATGTCCTGTATCGGCTATTTATCATCAAATAACATATATCAATTTATTGTTTATTTAGCCGATAACGGCTATAATTGAATCACATCATCTATGGAGAACATCATAATTGCCATATATATCAGTAAAAGAAGCTGCAGATAAATGGGGTATCACTGAAAGAGTAGTCAGATACTACTGTGAGAATGACAGGATACCCGGAAGCTTCATCACGGGTAAAACATGGAATATACCCGCTGATGCGGACAAACCTCAGAGAAAACCCAGGAATGTAAAGATCCCTGAGGGTCTGTTTCCACGACTAATTATTGAAAAAGAGAACGGGATCAAAGGCGGCATCTACCATAGAATACAGATAGATCTTACATATAATTCAAACCATATAGAGGGAAGCCGTCTTACACATGACCAGACGGTCATGATATTCGATACGAATACCCTCGTAGCAGATAAAGTCAATATTGATGATCTTATGGAGACGGTGAACCACTTCAGGTGTGTGGACCTGGTGCTTGATAATGTAAAGCGCCCGTTGACTGAAAGGTTGATCAAACATTTTCATCTACTGCTCAAAACAAATACCAGTGACAGTAGGCTTGGATGGTTCAAAGTCGGTGATTATAAACTGTTAACCAATAATGTCGGCGGCATCCATCCTACCGCAGATCCTGAAGATGTTCCAGATATGATGAAAAAGCTGTTGAAGGATTATAACAGCCTGGAAGAAGTCGGACTAGATGATATTCTGGACTTTCACTGCAGATTTGAGAAGATTCATCCCTTTCAGGATGGCAATGGAAGGATCGGAAGACTGATAATGTTCAAGGAGTGCCTTAAGAACGATATTATTCCTTTTATCATTACTGATGATAAGAAATATCTGTACAATCGCGGTATCGATAAATGGAATATCGGACGAGGCAATCTGAGGGATACGTGTCTTTACTATCAGGACCGTTTCAGAGAGCTTATGAGACTGTTCGGCATCCGAGAATGACCGGTCATTCTTCGTCTTCTGATCTGTTCTCAGTTATCTTTACGGCATTAGCCGCATATTTACGGTTATCCTCGCTCTGAGCAGCATAGTGTTTTCTGGTGGTATTCACGTCCTTATGACCAAGGACATCAGCCACAAGATAGATATCGCCGGTATTCTGATACAGCATTGTGCCAAACGTACTCCTGAGCTTATGAGGAGTGATCTTTTTAAGAGGTACGGCTATCATTGCATATTTCTTTATAAGGTTCTCTACGGCCCTCACAGTGATCCTCTTGTTCTGCATGGAGATGAAAAGGGGAGAGGATCTGTCATATGTTCCCGTATTCTGGCGCTCCTGGATATAATCATTAAGAACTGCAGCCGTATCCCTGTTAAAGTAAAGGATGCTCTCGTTGCCGCCTTTTCGTATGACTCTGAATGAATTCGTTTCAAAATCCACGTCTTCGATATCTATACCGACAAGTTCGCTGACACGGATTCCTGTAGTAAGAAATAGTGTGATCATCGCGATATCGCGTTTGAGAGTCTTTTTCTGATAGCTTCTCTGACGGTCGGAGAGACCTTCGCCGTTATTGACGGCTTTTATGAGAGAAGAAACTTCTTCAGGGGTAAGACGGGTAATGGATTTTTCGTGTATCTTCGGAGTGGGTATCAGGTCCGTAGGATTTGCCTTTATAATCTCGCTTTTATAGAGATATTTGAACAGACTCCTTAGACTAGCGATCTTTCTGGCTTTGCCGTGCTCACCGTTCTCGTATTCCGTTTCGGTACCTAAATCATCCTCGGAATCACCTTTGGTCTCACCGATTCTGACATAATAGGACAGATAATCGAGATAAAGATCGAGATCACGTCTGGTGAGCTCACCAAGCTTTTCAGCTTCAACGTTATTGAGACGATATCCGTAGAACTTGCTGTTTTCGGAGATGAGGTAGTTGAGAAAGATCCTTGTGTCGATACAGTAATTGAAACGGGTCCTGGGTTCGAGAGTATCGGACGTAGCACGAATAAAATCAGTGAACCATGGGGGTAATTCCTTACATATTTCACGGATCTTGGTATTCAGCTTAAGAGACTGTTCGTCATGATAGTTTCTTTTGGAAGAAGAAGGCATACTGTCGATACTCCTGATGATAATTCTGCGGTCATGAGATCTGTCTGGTATATGTGTAGAGATCATTATGTGATAAAAAACATGATAAAACACATTCTTTATCGAAAATGATCAAAAACAGGCCGGACGACCCATTCAGACCCAATTATACCTCTTTTAGGCCCATATATGCAACAACACTTCGTAAAACTTGTGTTTTACGAAGTGTTTACTTTATGTCTCCCACTGAGTCCGTCTCAGTTAATGATGATTATCCTCTCATTCCTCATGATAATTTTTATCATGTTATCATATCGTATAAATCCGAAAGATCACCTTCTTAGGCCTGACCTTTCAATTCTTGCTGAGCATTTTGTCTTAAAACCGAATATAGATCATATTTCCATCTCAAAAGAACCATGATTATCTATCTGAAGTTTCAGGTTGCGCTCGTTCTTATCCGTGTTTTCTGATACTTGAGATATCCTTATCCCCCGTATGACCCGGATAGACGAATAACGGTCTTCAAAATCTGTCATATTATGAATTGTGACTCATTCCTGCAAGATCTTCAAATATGCGTCGAGCCTTGTGTTGATATATCCGGCGAAAAGTTTCTCCATGGCCGACAGATCGTGTTTAACACTATAAACATCGAATGCCTTATAATAATCAGCTCTGTCGGTGTACTTTATGTCGATAGGCGGATATCCGGCTTTCATCAGTTCCAAATTAACAAGAAGTCGCCCCGTTCTGCCGTTGCCATCGATAAATGGATGGATACTCTCAAAATCGATATGGAACTGTGCCAGTTTCGTCACTATATGACGATCGTCAGCAGCATAATCAAGAAGAAGTTTTTCCATTTTTGGCCCGATAAGATATGGCTGAACCGGTTCATTATGCGCACCTATTATCCTTACCGGGATCCTTCTGTAAATTCCTCTGTCCTGTTTCTTATCTGCAAGCACGAGAAAATGGATCTGTTTGATTACGCTTTCCGTAAGCGGAGCATTTTCTTTAACAAGTTCTCTTATGTAATCGAATGCTTCCTTATGCCCAATAGCTTCTATATGATCTTTTAACGGTTTTCTGTCGATCGTGAGTCCTCTAAGAACCAGATCTGTCTCTTTTAGCGTCAGAGTATTTCCTTCTATCGCATTTGAGTTATATGTGTATTCTATAGCGAACTCTTCGTATAACCGTTCCAATTCACTCTCAGTCAAAGGCCTTCTTGTGTCCAGTTTCGCTTTTTTCCGGTCTATCTGGGAAAAAATACTTTCTTTTGCTCTGAACCGTCCGTCAGCGGGTTTCTCGGCATCTATAGGGATCTTCCATCCCCGCCCTTCCTGGTATGCTCCTTTGATCCTTCCTTCTGAGCAGAGAACTCTGATCCTTCTGTCTGATATTCCCCATTTTAATGCAGCATCTTTTACACTTATAAACATTTGGCATTACTCCTTCTTCCGCTTTAATTATATCGCTTTATCGGAATAATGCCAAATGTATCGGAATAATATTATGCGTATTATCGGAATAATGCAGTATATTTTATAGAAATCTATAATATGATTTCCAAATAATAATATAGACTCATTATTACAATGCCTTCATCTAATTTCGTAAGAGCTGTGATTATTGGAACTACTGTCCCAAAAGGATTTTCATCCTTGATCTCCGTATCAGCCCTGATTCTCCCTAAATATGCCCTGTCTGTAACATTCCATCAACTGAGTAAGATCGTCTATCTGATCCTTCAGCCTATCTCCTATGTCAGTATCCCTCACAAGGAGTCTCTTAGGCATAACTTCCGTCTTATAGAGTTCCGGAGGAACTTCTTTATCGGATATCTTGTGCTCTGCAAGCTCTATGCTCCTGGAGCCTATGATGAGAGTATATCCGGCAATACCCGTCCTTGCATGATATGCCTTTGACAATCCACCGTCAATTACGTATAACTTGCCGTTGGCTTTGACCGGTTTTTCTCCTTTAGCTACCTTAACAGGCACATGTCCGTTTATGATATGAGATATCTCTGCCTCTATCCCGAACTCCTTCAGGATCTTATTGCAGTAATCCTCGTCCTGCGAGAACTTGTAGTATGCGTTATATGTCTCCTTTGACAGTGATGGTTCTCCGATGAATATGTTCTCGAAAGTCGCCATCTTGTCCTTACCGAACAGAGGCGATACGGGTCCGCACCACAGATACCACATGAGGTCGACTGCCTCCTGTTTTTTCTCTGCATCCAGCTCAGGATCCAGGAAGTAGGCGTCTATTATCTTCTTCTCAAAATAGTCCATGAGGGCTTTTCCGCTGAATGAACCTTCCGGTGATTCCCAGGCAAGGAATTCTCCCTTATCCGTCATTGGAATACATCCGTGGAACAGAAGATTGTTGTTTGTGATGAAATACATCGAACCGTGTGAATACAGGTATCTGATCTGTCTCTGAAGCCTTGTAGAATGCAGGAACGAATAGGTTAAGCTCTTTATAAGCTGTTCCTCTTCCCTGCTGAGCTTATACGGATCCTTCGGATCGATGGTCGGGAAGTTGGTATCCTTCATCTTCCATGTCTTTCCGTTTATCTCCACGGTCCCGTTCTCAAAGTCTATCTTGTGGAGGAGCCTTCTCTTGTCGAGCTTATACTCAGGATGCTTCTCGATGAGCTGTCCCTCAAGTTTCAGTTCTATAACGGTTATGGCCTTACACATCTTGGCTGCAAGGTCCGGGCTAACGGAGTCGTATTTGTTCTTATCCAGGAGATGCGGCCTGAAACAGTCGCACGGATCGTCCTTATATGTCTCTGCGGCAAACATCGAGAGTCCTCTGAGGTTTATGCCGTATCCGTCTTCAAGGACGTCAAATGAGTTGTATCCGGTAGCGATCCTGAGAACCGTTGCGATACATGACTGGTTCCCTGAAGCAGCTCCCATCCAGCTCACATCGTGATTTCCCCACTGTATGTCCACGCTCCTGAATTTCATGAGCTCGTCTATGACATAGTCTGCCCTCGGACCTCTGTCGAACAGGTCTCCTATGATATGGAGATGATCGATGAACAGGCTGTCTATCATGTTACTCAGCGCTATTATGAACTCGTCAGCAGCCTCAGTGGATATTATGGAATTGATGATCTCCTGATAATAGATAGCCCTGTTGGGTATGTTCTCATCTATGCTAAGAAGCTCGTCTATGGCATAGGCATACGTAGGAGGCATCTGTTTTCTGACCTTGGACCTCGTGAACTTGGAACTTGCGACCCTTGCCACTATAACGAGCCTGTGGATCATGGTCCTGTACCATTCGTCAGGGATCTCTCCCTCTTTCTTCATCTCGGACAATCTTTCAGTCGGATAGTATATGAGCTCCGCAAGAGCATCCTGTTCCGACTTCAGGAGCATGTTCCCGAATATCTCCCTTATCCTCTCCCTCACAACTCCTGAAGCACTTCTAAGGAGATGTATAAAGCTCTTGTATTCTCCGTGTATATCGGAGAAGAAATACTCATTTCCCTTCGGAAGACCGAGTATTGCTCTGAGATTTATGATCTCAGCAGCACATGCGTCAGCGTTAGGGAATTCATTTCCAAGCAGTCTTAGATAATCTCTGTCTCTCTTCATTTATTTACTGATTACCTCCTGTTCTTCAGCAGGTATGGTCTTGTCGACCTTGGTGTTCTTCTTAATCTCATCGGTTGCGAGTTTATCGCATCTGTTATTGAGCTCGTTATCAGCGTGCCCCTTAACATGATTCCAGTTCACGGTATGATAGCCTGTAAGTTCAAACAGTTCCTGCCACAGTTCCCTGTTAGCTATCTCCTTCTTGTCTGCCTTCTTCCAGCCGTTCCTGCTCCAGTTATATATCCATCCGTTGAGATATGCATTGGCACAGTAAGTGCTGTCAGTATAAAGATCCACGATGCACTTTTCCTTCAAAGCCTTCAGTGCCTCTATTATCGCAGTCAGTTCCATTATGTTGTTGGTGGATTCCTGTGAAAAACCCGACAGTTCCTTTTCTATCCCCTTGTAGATGAGTATAGCTCCCCATCCTCCAGGTCCCGGATTTCCCGAGCAGGCACCGTCAGTATAAATTGTGACACGTTTCTGATCTTTAGCAGCCATGATTATTGCCCGTCAATATGGAATTATTGACAACCTTTCTGTGTTTTATTATACTAAAGAAGCTGTTTTTAACAAAGGGGAGTGGCTCAATTGGTAGAGCAGCGGTCTCCAAAACCGCCGGTTGCGTGTTCGAGTCGCGTCTCCCCTGCCATATGAGGATTGCTATTTAAAAATTTAGCAATCCTTTTTCTATACCAAATCAATTCAAAAAAAGGATAGCTCTATATAAAGTCATCCTTTTTCCAAGTTGATCTATTATCTTTGGTTCAAGAGATAAGAAGCCTCATCATGATTATCTCCTGCATGCCGTTTATGTCGGAATTGAATCCCAGCGGATTCCTTCCCATCTCCTGAAATCCGACGCTCTTATAGAGTGAGACAGCTCTCTTGTTATCAGAAACTACCTCAAGCTCCATCTGTGTGTAACCTGCCTTCCTGGCGCACTCTATGCATGATTCGGTAAGAGCCCTACCTATACCGAGTCCCCAGAAATCCTTTTCTATGCTTATCCCGAACCTGCACCTGTGACGGAGCTTCCTATAGGCCCTGTACCCGTCCACACCGGCGGTCCCGACTATCCTGCCGCCGACCTCGGCCAATATCTCGATCTCACCAACGCTTTCCGTCTTTCTCTTCAGATAGTCCCTCTCATACTCAACGGTAAATAAGATCTCATCGGGATAAGAGGTCAGAAAATCGGACTCAGCATGGGTCTTTATGAAATTGGCCATTACCTGCTCGGCATCCGAGGGAGTGCCGTTCCTTAAGATGCATCTTCTTCCGTCAGGAAGATCGATCTCTCTGTAGAATATCATGGTGTTTTATTTTATCTGCTGCTCTTGAGCAAAATGAACAGCCCGATAAGGAATATGACGGGTCCTGCTATCATAAGGTAGATGCCCATGCCCTTCGTCTCCCCATGGGGAACGGAGGGATCTGCAGGATCATAGTATATCTTTATGGTCTTTCCTTCCTTGTAGCTTCCTTCAAAAGTATCAAGACGTGCGTCAATATACTTTTTGCCGTCCACTTCGTACTGGACATAGACTTCATAATCATAATCGTCTCCGTCCTCATCGTGTCCGAGATATATCTCGTCGATCCTGGTTATCAGAGCATCCGTCTTCTTCAGTCCCTTGTTCGAGAAGAAAGTGAGATGTATCCCGAATATGAATGCTCCGACCGATATCAGCAGTATTGTTATGGCAAATAACTTCTTGGATAGCATGATCTGTCTCCTTTCAGAACGTCATATGTTAAATAATATATCTTACAGTATTGATGATAGGAATGCCTTAAGGGAATCATAGTCATCCCTGTGGGCAAGCTCCCTCGCAGAATGCATCGAGAGCATCGGTACTCCGATATCACACGCCATGGCAGGTACATAGGATGATGCTATCGGTCCGAGAGTCTGGCCCCCGGGAGCTCCGGATCTGTTGGCCTGCTGCTGAACGGGTATATCGTTCTTTTCGCATATGGCCTTTACGATGGCAGAAGCCTTCGCATCGGTGACATATCTCTGTGTCGCGCTGTTCTTAAGTACGAAACCTTTTCCGAGATATACAACGGAAGTGGTATCCGCCTTGTTCCTGTATGACGGATGGAGGGCATGCGCTCCGTCCACTGAAACCATGAAGCTGTCGAGCAGGAATGCATCGAGATCCTTTTCTATGCCAAAGATATCATGCAGATATCTCAGCACCATGAGCATCAGCTCGGAATCGGCTCCCTGCTTCGATCTGCTGCCTATTTCCTCATTATCGAACAGACATATCAGATTAATCTTTGCGTCGCTTACAGAGCTCTCTATGAGTCCCTCCGTTAGTGCTGCACAGGACGAGACGTTGTCTATCCTAGGAGAAGATATGAACTCGCCCTTTAATCCGATATACTGGGGCTCGTCATTGTTGAAGAGGTACAGGTCGTAATCGAGTATGTCTTCTTTCTTTACTCCGAGATACGCAGCTATCCTGTCCATTATGCTGACGTCCTCCCCCATCGAATAAACAGGGCACATCTCCTGCTGAACATCTATGGGCTTATTCTCGATCTCTCTGTCCATATGGGGAGCAAGTCCCGGGATGATGAGATACGGCTCCTGGCTCCTGTACAATACTTCTTTCGGTTCGAATTCGTTACCGCTCTTAATGATAACCTTTCCTGCGAGTCCGAGCGGTCTGTCAAACCAGGTCCTCTTAAGGAGTCCGCCATAGGGCTCCGTATTTATCATCGCATAGCCTTCAGAAGCGAATTCACAGTTCGGTTTGAGCTTGAAATTCGGGAAATCCGTATGAGCCGTCCCTATATGCGCCTTGTCCTTCCCTTCTTCACAGTATCTCACCGCAAAGAGCACTGACGGATACGGTTCTATAACAAACGACCCGTCAGAAAGATCAGCATCTCTTCTGCCTATTTTCAGTTCACGGAATCCCTCTTCCAGAAGTCTCTCCTTACAAGTCCTTACAGTATGGAAAGGGCTTACCGATCTTTTCAGATATTCTTTGAGATCCATATAACTTACCTCCTCATTTTTACATTAATATGATACAAAAAGAGCTTATTTATGTCCATTTATCAGGGAACTATAATTACACGAATGCCCCGTTCTAAAAACTAGGTTGTTTTTATCCTATATCTATGTATAATATATGTGGGAGGAAATACAAAATGATGATAAATACCAAAAATCTTATTTCCATGACTGAAGCAAATCAGAACTTCTCCAAAGTAGCAAGGATGGTCGATGAAAATGGTTCTGTGATCATACTGAAGAATAATAAGCCCAGATATCTGATAGTCGATTTCAATATCTCAGAGAGCATTCAATTTGCTACAAATGAAAGTGTTGATATTATCTCCGAGAGGCTTATGCAACAGAATCTGAAGGCTTATAAGGAACTTGCTAAATGATTGTACTGTCCAAAGCACAAATTCTGTCACTTCATAAGGAGCTTATTGAAAGATCCGGAGGAACAAAGGGAATCTTGAACGAAAATCTTCTAGACTCTGCGCTTTCTTCTCCTTTTCAAACTTTTGAAAACATGGATCTATATCCGACTATCATTCATAAAGCAGCCAGGCTGAGCTTTGGACTGGTTTCAAATCACGCTTTTATAGACGGCAATAAAAGAATTGCTGTACACGCAATGCTGGTTTTTCTCGAACTCAATAATATCGTCCTGACCTACTCACAGGAAGATCTTTCGTCTTTTTTCATTGACGTAGCTTCCGGAAATAAAGGGTATGATGACATAGTTGATTGGATTATTGCACATCAATCATAAACATGGTTATAGCATTATGTTTATCCATATTCTTATTATGATCTTCTCATGCTTCTTCATTCCACTGATTTAAGGGATTCCACCATCTTTATCTTCTTTATCGGCCTTACGGTCAGTATCAGAACTATGACCGTGAACGCCATTGTGAGCAGAAATGCGTAGAGATAGCTCATGGGCAAGATGGTCAGGCCGAATTGTATCATCTCCATGTTCAGCATCCTCATGACGAACCTGTGGAACAGGACCCCTAGAGGCATGCCGAGAATGGCACCTATAAGGGAAAGAAGGAAGAGTTCCTTGAAGATATACGCATTCACCTCATAGAGCCTGAAACCGAGGACCTTCAGGGTCGCAAGTTCCCTTATCCTTTCCGATATGTTCACCTGTGTCAGGTTTATGAGCACTACGAATGCCAGGCTTCCCGCAGTGATTATGATAATAAGGATTATAAGGTCCAGGGCCTCTATCATCGTATTGAACTGTTCCTTCATGCTCTCATAATCCAGAAGACTCATGAAGCTCCTGTATCCTTCGATCTCCGCTGAAATGTCATTCCCGGAAGTGTTCTTGACAGCTATGCTCTTCTTATGCACGTTCTCATCGAAGAGAGCAGTGTATGCATCCTCGGAAATGAAGAGATAGTGCATGAAATGCATCTCACATATGCCTTCTATCTTCACTTCGGCCTTTAGCCCGGAATTCGATTCCATGGTGATGATGTCCCCTGTCTTAAGATCAAGACTGTCGGCAAATTTCTGCGAGATCATGACTCCGCTGTTCCTGAGCTTTAAAGGAGTGATCCCATCTGTCTCATTCAGATGGAACACATCGTTTCCTTCCCTTGCATCTATCACTATGACGTTTATGGCCTTTTCCTCATTTCCGCTTGAACGGATCTTTGAGGAATATGTCATATACGGTGCCACATACTCGTTCTCAAGATCGCTCCTCAGAGTGTCCACTATGCTCTGAAGCTCGAAATCGTCTTCAAGAGTAACTGTAAAATTATGGTTGAATGTCTTTCCGAACTGGGTATCGACCACGTCCTTAATGGAATCCTTTATTCCCCATCCAAGAACCAGAAGTGCCGTGCAGCCTGCGACTCCGATAACTGTCATGAGGAACCTCATCTTGTATCTGAACATGTTCCTCAAGGTGATCTTTCCTGTAAACGAGAATCTGTTCCAGATGACCGGTATCTTCTCCAGGAGAGTCTTCCTTGCGCTCTTAGGAGCCTTCGGTCTCATGAGCTGGCTTGGGACCTCTCTAAGTGTCCTGAGAGTGATTATCGTGCTCACGAGGGCCATGAGGAACGAGAACGAGATGAAGCATATAATAACGTTCCTTAAAGGGAAGACGATCTGAAGCTCCGGAAGGTAGTAAAGAAGCCTCCAGGTATTGTAGATCACTGAGGGAAACAGGTAATTTCCCGCCACTATCCCTATCATGCTGGCAAAAAGCGTTGCAAGGTAAGAATACGTCACATATTTAAGGACTATATTGCCCTTTGAGAATCCGAGGGCCCTGTAGAGCCCTATCTGGGATCTCTGCTCATCTATGAGCCTCGTCATGGTAGTGGAACATACAAGTGCAGCAACCATGTAGAATAAAATCGGCATGACGTAGCCTATATTCTCCATCTGTGTGCTGTTGTTCTCAAACATCCCGAGGGAATAATGGCTCTCTCTGTCGAGGATGATCCAGCCGGCTTCAGGAAGCTCCTCAAGGTCCTGATATGCCTTCCTTATGTCGCTCTCTGCCTTCTCTATCTCTATATTGAACTCTATTACGGCCTCCTGATATTCCTTGAGGCCTTTCTCATACTCCTTCTTTCCGGATTCTATCTTTCTCTCAGCTGCCCTGATCTGGCTTTTCGCATTCGAGATGGCGGAATTCACCACTTTCATCTCCGTAGTGAGTGCATCATATATGAGTTTCTCCTGCTCAAGCTTTGAATACTCAGTGAACTTCTTCTCTATGGAGCCGCCGTACTTCCGGTCCAGATCCTTTATCTGCTGGTCGATGTTCCCTCCGGACATCTGCCGTTTTATGTTCTCGAGCTCCTCGATGAGCTGATCGTTTACGGCAATTTCTCCGTTCAGTTCCGTGATCCTCACTGAATTGTCGACTATTTCTGAAGAGATTTCCTCCCTCTGCTCATCTGTGAGCTCAGTATCGAGGAGTTTTTCATCGAGTTCCCTGTTCCTCTTCTCAAGTTTCGAGATCTCGGCCTTCCTGTCCTTGTTCTCCTTAGTCAGCCGGTCGATATTCTCCTGTATGCTGCCGTCATCGGATTCCTTCATCCTCTTAAGGGCATTATATGTGCCGTAATCCCTCACGAGTTCTGCATAGATGGCCGAGAACTTTCTTCCCGTCTCCTTCTCTATCTTCGAGATCTTCGAATACGAATCGTTCCTGTACTGTTTCTCAAGGGACTTCTGCCGGCTCTCTGCGGCTCTTAGCACGCTCCTCAGGGAACTTAGTTCGGATTCGGTAGCCAGGATCTGGATATTCGCGTCGTCCAGCTTCTGCTTAGCCTCGGCAAGCTTTTCCTCGCCCTCAGCCTTCTTTTCCGCAAGCTCTTTCTCTCCCTTTTCTATCTCTTCCCTGTAGCCCTTTATGATCTCATCCTTCAGCTTGTCCTGCTGTACTGTCGCAAGGCTCTCAAGGTCGTATTTTCCTTCGTTTATAAGTCTGGAATACTCATCCGAGAAAGACTGCAGTTCAGCTGATCCGTTCACGGTGAGCTTTATGTTGGTGTAGTATTCAGAGATCAGGTCTCTTGCGGGAACGTAGATCACAGTATCGAGCTCCCTGTTCCTGTACATGCTCGTGCCGAGCATCTTGGACATATAGTCAGGAGTCTTTACTACTCCCGTTATCAAATAAGTATCGGTCCTGATGCTCTTAAGAACATCTTCACCTTCAAGGCTGAGTACTATCTCAGTGCCTTCCGCATACAGGGGATCATCCTCCCTGTACAAAATGAGACATTCGTTCTCTTTTTCCGGATAGCGTCCGCTTATGAGCTCGAATCTGTTCAGTGCCCTTTCGAACTCCTCTACCCTTACAGTACCCTGAAATGAGCCGCCAAGAAGCATGCTGCAATCGAAGGACCTGCCTGCTACGGCTTTCGAAACGAACTCCTCCCTCCTTATGGCCTCGAGGTCATCATCGTTAAAACCATAGGGGGATAATATCTCGAAGTCCATCATACTCGTCTCATCGCAGTAGGCATCCACGCTCCTCTGCATGATCTCGCTTGAGCTTAGAAGTCCCATCATGAAGGACACGCCAATGAGCACTATCATGAATAGTGCCAGGAATCTGTTGAAAGTCTGTTTTATCAGTCTCAGTGTATCCTTATGGAATGTCCTCAATATTCTATGTCCTCAATGTCCTTAGGTTCTTCGTTTATATCGATGCCCGTTATCCTGCCGCTTCTGACCCTTATGATCTTGTCACCCATGTCTGCCAGAGAACTGTTATGGGTGATCATGACGACGGTAATGCCTTCCTTTCTGCACATGTCCTGCAGCACCTTGAGCACCTGTTTTCCGGTGATATAGTCGAGAGCTCCCGTAGGCTCGTCGCATAAAAGGAGCTTGGGTCTTTTGGAAACTGCCCTTGCTATGGCGACCCTCTGCTGCTCTCCTCCCGAGAGCTGTGAGGGGAAATTGTTCATCCTGTCCTCAAGACCCACGAGATAGAGGGCATTCTCGGCCTTCATGGGGTCCCTGCTGATCTGGGCGGCGAGCTCCACGTTCTCCCTTGCAGTAAGGTTCTGGACAAGGTTATAGAACTGGAATACGAAACCTATGGAGTATCTCCTGTATTCGGTGAGTTCCCTCTGGGTGGCGCCGCTTATCAGCTGCCCGTCCACTCTTATGGTCCCTCCTGAAGCTGTATCCATTCCTCCGAGAATGTTAAGGATCGTGGTCTTTCCGGCACCGCTGTTTCCGAGTATCACGACGAACTCGCCCTTCTCTATTTCGAAGGTGACTCCGTCAAGGGCCCTTATGTCCACCTCACCCATCCTGTATATCTTTGAAACATCTCTGAATTCTATATAGCTCATGAAAGGATCTCTCCCCTTTCCTCTTTTCTCTTTTTTATCCTGAGAAGCCTCGGCCTGTTGTATCTCTGTACTGTTATGAAGCTCATCTCAAGGGATACCAGAACAAGTGCCAGTATGAGAAGGAAGATGAACTCTATGATGTTTCCCGCCATTAAGCAGGTCATCAGGTCGAGTATGATGGTTATCTCATGGCAGAGCTCTGCATGGCACATGTAGCCGAGTATAAACGCATCGTCATGCTTCTCCATGTCGAATCTGTGTGGATGGAATGAGAGCTTCTCAACGAAACTCTTCCAGTTTTTCACATTGAGCCTCTCATACAGTTTTCTTTCAAAGCTCTTCTCCGAGAACCAGAAGCTCTCAGGGTCGAACCTGTAGCGGAAGATCAGAAACAGGAATGACGGTACCAGTATCCTGAACAGACCGTGTATGAACAGCACAAGGAAAAAAATGAATATCAGGTGATATATCTTTCCTCCCGTCCTGCTGTAAAGAACATATGCGGGAATGCATATCACCGGTCCCAGGACCGTGAGAACGTTCTGTATCAGAGGTCCGTATGTTTTTCTTTTTTCCCTTCCTTCTGTCTTTTTCATTTATGTGTTTTCCGTTATAGCCTTTCTCCACTCTGTTGTCAGCTCGTCCATGCTCCAGGCCGCGTTGGCGGGACTGGTAGACGGGAGGTATACAGAGTTCATTCCGGTCAGTGGATATATGAGTTTCTGATAAAGGGAATATGCAGTCTTTCCGTTCGTGAAAACTCTTCTCACTTCAGTTTGCTCAAGTATAAAAGATATGTCGGACGGGATCACGTTTCTTATGCTGCTGTCGCTCGAGCCCAAAATGTCGCACTCTTCTATCACGTCATACAGGGCGATTCGGTTCCTGTAAAGGAATTCCTTCTTCTGTTCAGTGGTGACCGGAGCCTCCTCTCCGAAGACTTCTGCGATTACTGACCAGAACCTGTTCCTGACGTTTCCGTAAAAGAACATCTCCTCCCTTGACTTGACTGAGGGAAAGCTTCCGAGTATCAGGATCGTCGAATCCTCCCTGAACAGAGGACCAAACGGATGAGTTATGTGCATATATCCTTTCTTCATAGCTAGATTATACAATATCGGACGAATGAGATGTACTCCCGCGACATTCAGCATATGAATGAAATTACGAACCATCCCATCCTTTTATCGTGTAGACATACCCCGTTATGCTATCATACATACAAATATCCTTCGGAGGATCTCAGATGAAAAAAGACGACACGTTTGAACTCTATGATCTTAAGGTGGAGGTTGTCTCGACCGGAAAGCCGTTCGTATGCGGTCACAGAGAGGGAGACTTTTTCCTCGTCCAGGGCGAGGACCTTGTCTTTTCGGGCACTGACCGTTTCTCCATGTACTCCCTTTCGGCACTCCTTCCCCTCCTCCCGGCAAAGCAGAGGGTCACTGACAGGAACGACTGGATGTATACCGACAGCATGATAGCATGCCCTGATCCCAACTGCGGGGCAATGTTTAAGATATCAAGGACGGGGAAAAGGACCTTTTTCCACGGAGAATGCACCGTAGTGCCACTGGAGGAGGAATGAATATGGAAAAGAGGAACAGTTTCAGCAACGGTTATTCCTTCAGCAGGATCATAAACGGATGCTGGCAGCTATCAGCCGAGCATTGCCTCATAGGAAAGATCGACCTTAAGGACGTCATGTATGCCTTCCATGAGCTTAAAGACAATGGACTTACCACCTTCGACTGTGCCGACATATATACGGGCGCCGAGGAGATACTCGGCATGTTCGTAAAGGAACTAAAGGAAATCGGAAACTACAGGGAGGAGGACATCCAGATCCACACGAAATTCGTTCCCGACAAGAGCGTGCTCCCTACGATCGACAGGGAATATGTCGAGAGGATCGTGGACAGATCCCTCATGAGGATGGGAAGAGAGGCCCTCGATCTCGTTCAGTTCCACTGGTGGGATTTCTCTGTTCCCGGCATGATGGACACCGCCTTCGAGCTCAAGAGGCTCCAGGACAGGGGAAAGATAAGAAATCTCGGAATGTGCAACATGGATACCGAAAGGCTTAAGGAATTCATCGATAACGGCATACATCCCGTTTCCAACCAGGCCCAGTATTCCTTCTTCGACAGAAGACCTGAAAAGACGCTTTTAAGGTTCAGCGAGGAGAATGGCATCAGGACATTCTGCTACGGAACTCTCGCGGGAGGGTTCCTTGATGAAAGATATATGGGAAAGACTTATGACGCACCCGAGACCAGAAGCCAGGTGAAATACATGCAGGTGATCGAGGACACCCTCACATGGGACGGTCTCCAGGAGCTCCTGAAGCTGCTCCATGAGATCGCAGAGAAGTACGATGTCAGGATAGCCAATGTTGCTACCCAGTACATACTTAAACAGAAAAGCGTAGGAGCTGTGATGGTCGGAACAAGAAACTCAAAGCATATCGGGTCGAATCTTACGACACTTTCATTCGATCTGAAAGAAGATGACATGGAAAAGATCCGCATTTTCCTTGACAGATATCCCCTGCTGCCCGGCGAATGCTATGAGCTTGAGAGGTATTCTCCGAGATATACCGGCATCATACTCACTGATCTGAACAAATAAAATACTTGAAATATATAAGGACAGTCCTCAAGGACTGTCCTTTATCGTGTATTCGTAAACTTATGCATGCAGCCTTATCTTGTCGGATCCTGAAGCACATAGCTGATATAGTTTCCGAGGTTCTCGTCACGCTTCACGAGATAATCGTTGTAGGCGGATTTCGAGATTATGTCCTTAAGGCTCTTCTGTCTCTCCCCTATCTCCCTCAGAGCTTCCTGCTGGGCTTTTGCCTGATCAGCGAACTGCTGCGAGAAATATTTTCCTGACGAAGTGACTGTTTCGTTAAGGGTATTGAACCCGTCCTTGAACTCTCCGCTCATGTTGTCGAAACTGGCCTGAAGATTTCCTATCTGGTAGGCCATCACTCTCTGTCCGTTCTCAAGTCGGTATGCCGCGCTCTCGATCGCACTGCATATCTTTACAGATGCCCTCTCGATGGCGTTCCTGACCTGATTCACGGCGTCTACTATCCTGTTGGTGCGGAGATCGTCGAGATAGATGTAGTAGGCTCCGTCCTGACCTGCAAGATGATCCGTGATCCCCATATCGAGGTATTCCGCGATCTGGGCACAGGCCTCCTGATTCCTGAATCTCTCGTGGAGTATTCCCATGGAGTAGAGTTCATCCCGTTTCATGATGTACTTCTCCTTCATGGAGACATAGTTCTCTATCTCCTCATCCAGTATCTTCATAGTCTCCTGATCCATCAGCTTCACGGTCTCCCTGTATGCATCGGTGCGTGAATTGTAGTCATCGAGTTCCCTGTTATACGCAGATACTCCGGCCTCGTATTCCTGTTTCATGCGAAGATTGTCATTCTGGATCTCTCTCCACTTCGGACCTCCGTTCTCAAGCAGTTTCAGCATCTCTTTGTTATATTTGACTTGTTCATTGCATTGTTTGGCCGACTTAAAATCAAGAAGCATCAGACTCTCTTTTGCAAGTTTCTGATATTCTTCCACGAAATGACTTGCTGTAGCTCTTCTTTCTTCCACACTTATATATTTCGGTTCTTTCGGAAACGATTTCGTAAACGGTTCGGCCAGATGGTATGACCCGTAGTTTTTGTATAAAAGCTTATCCCTGTTCTGATAGATCGTGTCTATGGCCTTTTCGCAGTCCCTGATACCCTGTTCCGCATCCACGCACGCCAGCAGATAAGTGATGGTCTCCTGAGTGTTCATTAAAGATCCTCTTTTCTTTTGTTCTCTTCAGATATTCTATCACAAAAGCACGTACAGACCTCTACTGATCGAAATTAATCGGGAAGGATACCGTACTTAAAGAACCGTACTGACAGAAAAATGAAAATCCGATCTATACGAAACATATCATGATTAACCTTTGACAAAACAGACGCTTGGAAGTATCATACACGCGAACTAAAAACTAACAGGTCTTCAGGGCAGGGTGCGATCCCCTACTGGCGGTAAAGTCCGCGAGCACTGCAGTGCAGATTTGGTGAGATTCCAAAACCAACAGTCACAGTCTGGATGAAAGAAGAACTACGCTTCCATCATTACCCTTGACCATGGTGTTTTGGGTATTTTATTTTTCTGGAGGAATTCGAATGAATAACAGGATCAAGAAGATAACCATGATAGCCATGCTCACAGCTCTTGCTTATGTGGCAATGCTCCTTATCAAGATCCCGGTAGTTCTGTTTCTGAACTACGAGCCGAAGGATACGGTGATAGTTATAGGAGGGTTCATATTCGGACCCGTCACTTCCTTCATAATATCCTTCGTCGTCTCTCTTATAGAGATGATCACGGTGAGCAGCACCGGCTACATCGGTGCGATAATGAATCTCATAAGCACGTGTGCTTTTGCCTGCACGGCTGCATACATCTACAAGAAGAAGCACGATATGAAGGGAGCCGTGATAGGTCTCATAGCAGGTACCCTAACGATGGTGGGAGTGATGCTGCTCTGGAACTATCTCATCACCCCGCTTTATATGAAGACATCAAGGGCGGACGTGGCAGCCATGCTTATCCCCGTCTTCCTTCCCTTCAATCTCATCAAGGGAACAGTTAACACTGCCCTTACCCTTCTCATCTACAAGCCTCTCGTAACGGGTCTCAGGAATATGGGACTGCTCGAAACCCGTGAGGAGTCAGGTGAGGATAAGGCAAAGATGAAGGTGAACGTCGGTGTCCTCCTCTTTGCCATCGGACTCCTTATCACTGCCGTAATCGTCTGGCTCGTGATAAAGGGAGTCATCTGAATACGTCCTTATCAATTGGGCATATCCTTCTGTCCTGAGAGACATATGGATATGCCTTTTTTATTTCCCGATGTTCAATTCAAATGAATACTCTCCGTCAATCTGATATGATTAATATATAAATGAAAAGGGACATGATATGGAAGAAACGAAGAAGAAAAAGATATTAAAGGCGGTATTGCTGATACTTGCCGTCGTAAATGCCCTTTATGGCATAGCTGTAAGGCTCATACACTCCGAAAGCCCGTTCTTCATAGTATGGATAGTCATAGCCATGGGCTTCCTCTTTCTGTACTATGCCGTGGACAAGGATCTGTTCCTCAAGATCAAAAAGGAATTCAGGATATCCATAATGATGGTCGTCCTGCTCTTCTTCATATACTTCGTCGTGTGTGAAGCAGGGATCATAAGTCAGATGGGTTCCTTCGGTACTGAAGAAGACCTTGATTATGTCATAGTGCTCGGAGCAAAGGTAAAAGATGACGGTCCTTCCGTATCGCTCCGCTACAGGCTGGACAAAGCCCTTGAATACCTGAAGCTCCATCCTGATACCGTCTGTATAGTTTCAGGAGGAAAGGGTCCTTCAGAACCGGTCGAGGAATCCCATTCCATGAAGGAATACCTTCTTGAGAAGGGCCTTGAGGAGTCAAGGATAATTGTCGAGGATAAATCCCAGAGCACATACGAGAACTTAAGAAACTGCCTCGAATACATAGATGAAAAGAACGAGACCGTGGGCATCGTCACGAACAACTATCACGTATACAGGGCCATGAAGATCGCCGTTAAAGCCGGCTATCTCAAGGTATATGGAATAGCCGCACATTCCCCTGCCGCTTTCGTACCGAACAACATGCTGAGAGAGTTCCTTGCCATCACGAAGGACCGTCTGTCAGGAAACATATAGATAACTTAAAGAAAAGAGGTACTTATAATGTCATTTCGCACGCCTGAAGAACTATTCAGTCACGCATATGAGAACAGATACTGCGTAGGCGCTTTCAATGTATTCTCCCTTGAGAGCATGATGGCCGTAATGGAGGCTGCAGAGAACACCTGCTCCCCTGCCGTAATACAGGTCTCCTCCGGAGCAGAAAAATACGTGAAGAACGTAAAAGCTTTCGTAAGGACTATCAGAGATTTCGGAAAGGATTACAAGGCTCCCTTCTTCATCCAGCATGACCATATAAAAGGTGTGGAAGCCTGCTTCAAGGCAATAGACGACGGATTCGATGCCGTCATGTTCGATGGATCGAGGCTCCCATATGAGGAAAACGTCGCTTCCACGATCGAAGTGGTAAAAAGAGCCCATGAAAAGGGCGTATGGGTCGAAGCCGAACTCGGAGCCATAGCTGGCTTTGAGGATTTCGTGTATGGTGAAAATACCGTATATACGGATCCGGATCAGGCGATGGAATTCATAGAGAAGACAGGCTGCGATGCCCTTGCCATCTCTGTCGGGACTGCCCACGGAGGAGTGAGAGCCGATGATTATCTGCCCCTTGAAAGAGATCTGCTCCTTAAGATCACGGGAATGAAGAAGGGCTACCCGTTCGTCCTCCACGGTGCCGCATCCCTTCCCCCTGAGCTGATTACAAAATGCAACGAGACCGGTATGGACGTAGAGTATCTCAGGATCTGCAGTGAGGAGAACATTCTCTTTGCCGCAAGGAACGGCATACTGAAGGCCAACATGGACGTGGACAACTTCCTCTGCTTCACTACGGCTGCAAGAAGGACCATGATCGACAAGCCTGCTGTATATGATCCGAGGAAGTATCTCGAACCTGCACGGGATGCATTCAGGACCGAAGTCGAACACAAGATGAGAAATGTCCTCGATTCTGCGGGAAGATATCTGTAAAAAGGAGCTTAGCATGTATATAGATCTTGAATACGGCGACGGGCTAATGAACTGCCTTGTCCCGGATGATGCTGACATATTCGTTCCGGGCGAGACCGTGGAAGACCCTCCCTGCATCACACAGACCTATGAGGCCCTCTATGACGCAGCGCTTAAATCTGTAAGGAATCCTATAGGGATGCCTCCTTTAAGAGAACTTGCCCATGAAGGATCAAAGGTCGTATTCGTAATACCCGACATAGTGAAGGGCGGTACTCAGGAGTTTTCACACAGGAAGATATCGATAAGGGTCTGCCTCGATGAGCTCTATTCTGCCGGCGTTAAGAAGGAGGATATAACTCTACTCTTTTCCAACGGTCTCCATCCAAGGACAACGGACGAAGAGGCAAGACAGATCCTTGGAGACTCTCTGTACCAAGAGTTCGCTCCTGCGGGACAGATAACGAGCCATGACAGTGAGGACCCGGAAGGTCTTGTCGACCTCGGATATACGGAAGACGGAGATCATGTGATAATGAACAGGCTCGTATATGAGTCTGATGTTGCGATACTCATAGGCCACACCCAGGGCAACCCCTACGGCGGCTATTCAGGAGGATACAAGCACTGTGCCACCGGTATAAGCCACTGGAAATCCATAGCAGCCCACCATGTTCCCGAGATCATGCACAGGGACGATTTCGTCCCCGTCTCAACGAAGAGCGTCATGAGGAACAAGTTCGACACCCAGGGCATGTTCATGGAAGAAAAGATGGGAAAGAAGTTCTTCTGCTGTGACGCAGTCTTAGATACGAAGAGCCGTCAGATAGAAATAAACAGCGGCTGGGCAAAAATGATGCAGGAAGTAAGCTGGAAGATGGCCGACAAAAGGACATATGTCAAGTGGGCTGAAAAGAAATACGACATAATCATCTTCGGAATGCCCAAGAACTTCCATTACGGTGACGGAATGGGTACCAATCCCATACAGATCATGCAGGCACTTTCTGCTCAGGTCATCAGGCACAGAAGAATAATGTCCGACAGATGCGTATTCATAGTCCCCTGCCTCTGCGACGGATGGTTCAACCTCGACAGATGGCCATATGCAAGGGAGCTCTATGAGCTGTTCCTCCACGAGTCCAATCAGATACTTCCTGATGTTCACAAATACTACGAGAGATTCGTGAACAATAAGGAGTACGTTGATGCCTACAGGTTTAGGCACGCCTTCCATCCATTCCACGGTTTTTCCATGATCAGCTGCGGACACATTGCCGAGATGGATACCAGCGCCATTTATCTCATAGGAGCAAAGGAACCGGGGATCGCAAGGAGCATGGGGCTCAAGACGCGTTCAACCGTAATGGAAGCTGTAGAGGATGCAAAGAAGAAGATCACAGGACCAGATGCAAACATTCTTGTGCTCCCTAAGACTTTTAAGACAGCAGCAGTTCACCTTTCGATGAAAGATGATATATAAGCCTAACCTATATGAACAAGCCCTGCAGGAAGACTGCAGGGCTTTTATTTGACAAAACTCATTCTTTATTTATCGTAAACGAAGGAACATATCCGGGTATATGATGAATTGTATTGTCCCTGAACCGACTGCATGAGTGAGAACATCTCAACGTCAAAGTCTATATCCATGTCTATATCTGTGTACTTCAGATCCGTGAACCCTATAGTTCTTCTTGAAACGGTAACATGCGGAGCGAAAGAACGTGAATCACAGTAGATGCCGTTACTGATCAAAGCAGTCCTGATTGACTCAGCAAGTCTTACGAGAGCTTCGTTACCTTCAGGAATGACCTTTAGAATACCTTTCCTGTCGACGGTCCAGTCGTTCAGCCTGAGGCTGAATGGTTCGAAATCGATGGTATTTACAGCCTCAGCAACATGATTTATATCATTGTATTCACCTATGAATGCAAGTGTCAGGTGCAGGTTCTCAAGAGGAACGAAACGTCCGGTGACCCCTTTTCGTTTCAGCTCGTCCGCAAACTTCAATATCTTTTTTCCAGCTTCTTCAGGAAGCATGATCGCAATGAACAATCTCATAAAAACCCGCCTTCGTACCGATACATGTGAAATACAGTCAGATCACTATGTACTTGTTGTTCTCGTCCTTTATCTTGTCTTCAACCTTTGTAAGAAGGGCATCGTAATCTTCTCTGAAATCCCTTTCCATAACAGAGAGCATCTGCTTTCCTTCCTCAAAGAGATCCATGTCCCTTAACAGATCTGCAAAAGCAAAGGTCATGTCTCCGTGCTGCTCGGTGCCGAAGAAGTTTCCGGTACCTCTGAATTCAAGGTCCTTCTTTGCTATATAGAAGCCGTCGTTCGAATCTTTAAGGACCTTGAGCCTTTCCATGCCGGCGCCGTCGCTTATGAGATAGCAGAAACTCTCTCTGCTGCCCCTGCCGACTCTTCCCCTCAGCTGATGGAGCTGGGCAAGTCCGAATCTGTCAGCGTTCTCGATTATCATCATGGTGGCATCCTGCACGTCCACTCCAACTTCCACTACCGTGGTGGAGACAAGCATCCTTGTCTCCCCCGTCTTGAACCTCTGCATGATGTCCTGCTTTTCCTGGTTCTTCATCTTTCCGTGGATGAATTCTACAGGTATATCCGGATATCTCTTCCTCAGCTCCTCGTATACGTTCATTACGGAATTAGCGGGAAGCTCTTCGGACTCCTCAAGCAATGGGCAGACGATATATGCCTTCTCATCCTTCTCCCTTATCCTTCCGGCAGCCCAGTCATACATGTCCTCCCTCTTGTTCGGTCTCAGTATGAAAGTCTTTACAGGCATCCTTCCCTCAGGCATCTCGTCAAGAAGGGATATGTCGGCGTTCCCGTGCAGTATCATCGCAAGTGATCTCGGGATAGGAGTAGCCGACATTGAGATCTTGTGGATCCCTGGATAGCTGTTCATGAGGAAGCTCCTCTGCTCCACTCCGAACCTGTGCTGTTCATCTATTATCATGAGTTTCAGTGCTCTGAAATCGAAATGCTCATAAAGTACGGCATGTGTTGAAATGAGCACCGACACTTTTCCTTCAGACAATAAGGAATTTAGTTCTTCATGTTCCTTTTTGCTCGCAGCGCCCTTGAGCAGTCTGACTTCGTCTCCGAATATATTCTTTGCGGTATTGTAGTGCTGCTCTGCAAGAAGGCTCGTCGGGGCAAGAATGAGGCTCTGGAGTCCGGCCTTTTTCATGGCATATACGCCAAAAAGGGCGACTGCGGTCTTTCCGGATCCGACATCTCCCTGTATCAGCCTGTTTGCGACCCTGTCCTTCCTTATATCCGATAGTATATCCTTCATGGCACGTATCTGGGCTCCGGTGCATTTAAAGGGCAGTAGAGACAGGAATTCATCCAATACCGAGTCATCTATATCAACTCTCTTAGTCTCTTCCCTCTTGACTGCGGTCAGTTCAAGTGTCTTCAGGAATACGAGGATCTCCTTCAGGGAAAGGCTCCTCTTGGATCTTGACAGCTCATCCATGCTCTCCGGAAGATGCATGAATCTGTAATCGTCCTTCGAATGCAGTAGCCCGTATTCACTCAGGAAACCGTCTGAATACATGTCTTCATATTCAGCTGTTTCAAGAGCGTTTTTTATGATGGTCTTAAGCTTGTTCTGTGTTAGTCCGCTCGTAAGAGGATAATACGGTGCTATCCCCCTCAGATTCTCTTCCTTTATCACCTCGGGGTTATCCATCTGGAGCTTCCTGTGGAAAGCCTTTGCCCTCCCGAGGAAATAATAGGTATCCCCTATCTTATAGTTCTTGAAGAGATACGGGATATTGAAGATGTTTATCGTGAGAGTTCCGGTGCCGTCTGCAACGGTAAAGCTGAAGAGAGAGAAACCTCCCGTCCTCTTTATCCATCTCGGTGAAGATGTCACGGTCCCTTTGCATATGAGGAAAGAACCCTCGTCTGCTGCATAGATCGGGGTTATCTGGCTAAGATCCTTATAGTATGCGGGCTTATGATCCAGAAGGTCTCCCACAGTAGCGATATCGAGCCTTGAGAGGACCGAAGCCATCTTCGGGCCTACGCCCTTAAGTTTTTCAACAGGATCGGAAAATCTCATTTATGCCTCTCTGTCCTTTTTTATACTTTCAGCAAATTCTCTTACCTTCTCCAGTGTCCCCTGCTGATCAGCAAGAGGATTCTTTAAAGAAAGTGTGTACCGAAGCTTTCCCGGGAACATCTCGGCGAGCTTCGAAAAACACTTTGAAGCATCCCCTCCGCCCGAGCATGCAACTGCTCCGAAGAATTTGTCCCTTACCCTTTCGTCCTTCAGGAAGTATGAGATAGCAGGCGGATAAGTACCCGCCCATATCGGGAACACCATTATAATCGTGTCATACGAATACAGATCGCTCATAATGGGCTTTAATCCTGGATTCTCGTCAAAAATGGCGCTTTTCCCACCACTGAAGAACTTCATAAAGCCCTTTTTCGGGGGTTGCTTCTCCACTCTTAGCACTTCATGATCACAGTCGAGCTCTGAAGAGAGACTGATGGCCGTGAATGCGGAATTGCCTTCAAGAGAATAATATACGACCAGCATCCCGTTGTTCAACGTCTTCTCCATGAGATAGTTATCTATGGTGACTCCGTTACGAACGACTTCATTTCTTCTTATCATCCTGTAGCCTATGCTCTCATAGAAAGGAACGGCCGTCTTTGAGGAATATACGAGATAGTGATTTCTTACGACCCTTTTCTCCAGTTCCTTAACTATGGCAGTCCCTATGCCGTTTCTGATATGGTCCTTGTGCACATAAAGTCTCTGGAGGAGCCCGTCATCCTGCATGTCTCCGAATCCCAGGATCTTTCCATCTTCAATGCATACAAGAGAAGTGTTTTGAAGGAGAGACCTTGTCCAGGCCTCCTCATCTATCTTCCCGCTTGCCCAGGCATCTAACTGTTCAGGCGAGTAGTCGCTGATGCATACTGAATGTACAGTATCATGAAAAAGAGCTGCCATCTCCTTAATATCGTCTTTTTCAAATCTCCTGAGCTCGTACATGATAGTATCTCCATTTCTGATAATAATTAGTCAGATTCCATACTGATATTATACAAAAAAAGAGCCATGAGCAAAAACTCACGGCTCTATAAATCACATCATGTCATTCGACAGAGATTATGAACTGGTATACAGGCTGTCCGCCCTTTAGTACCTCTATGTCGAAATCATCGTACTTTTCTTCGAGTTCCTCTGCAAAGGCATTTGCCTCTTCCTCAGTCACTCCGTCTCCGTAATAGAGGGAGATCACGGAATCGTCTTCATCCACTATCATATCAAGAAGCGAATCAAGAGCTGTGGCTATATCGTCTCCGTGGGATACTATTTCATCCTCGCTGAGTCCTATGTATTCACCTTCCCTGACCTCGAAATCGGATCCGACTATCTTGCTGTCTCTGACGGCGGTCGTAATAAGTCCCGATTTCACGTCCTTCAAGGAATTCTTCATGTTCTCAACATTGACTTCAGCAGATTCTTCTTCATTATAGTTAAGAAGTGCGGCAAGTCCCTGCGGGAAAGACCTGGACGGAACCACGCTCACGGTCTTGTTGGTAAGATCTCCTGCCTGCTCTGCAGCAAGTATGATGTTCTTGTTGTTCGGAAGAATGATTATGTTATTGGAGGGAGCATTCTCTATGGCCTTAAGGATATCCTCTGTGCTCGGGTTCATGGACTGTCCTCCGCTAACGAGCTCATCCACGTTATAGTCCTTAAGAATGTCTCCAAGCCCCTTTCCTGCACATACCGCTATGATGGCGATATTCTTAAGAGGCTTGTCCATATTATCGATGGAGATCCTTGAAAGCTGTCCGAGAGCCAGCCCTTCAGCTAGGACCCTGTCAGGCTCATTGGTATACATCGAAAGCCTGATCATCTCAGAATCATCGACTATGACAAGGGTCTTCTCATCTCCGTGTCTTATGACCTTTCTCCTCAGTCTGTCAGCCACGTTGATCTCATTATTGAAATCGGTCAGAGCATACTTGATGAGATAGCTGTAATGCTTGTCAGGAACAAGTGTCTCTGTTTCTGCTGCAGCCTCATTGCCGGCTATCTCAAGATTAAGCTCATCAAATACGGTCTCACCGTTGATGGCCATCCTGAAACCCTGGTAGATCGTTATGAGGCCTGCTCCGCCTGCGTCCACAACACCTGCTTCCTTAAGTACCGGGAGCTGTTCAGGTGTCCTTGACAGAGCCTCCTGTCCTTTTGCAAGTATGGCATCGAGGAAAGTATTGATATCTGCGTTCTTCTCTGCCTGAACGAGAGCCTCGTCAGCCATTGCCTTTGCTACGGTAAGGATGGTTCCTTCCTTCGGCTTCATGACTGCCCTGTATGCAGACTCCACGCCCTTGTTTACGGCATCGGCGAAATCCTTGACGTCTATCTCCTCTTTAGTAACGGGGATGGCCTTGGTGAAGCCTCTGAAGAGCTGTGAAGTGATGACGCCGGAGTTTCCTCTAGCGCCTCTTAATGCACCGTTACCCATTGCCTTGGCAAGAGGACCGACAGTAGTAGCGGTCGAATTATTGACCTCAGTGACTGCGGAAACAACGGTAAGAGACATGTTCGTGCCGGTATCTCCGTCTGGGACCGGGAACACGTTAAGGTCGTTTATTATTTCTTTATTGTGTTCAAGTGAATTAGCGGCCGCGATGACCATCTTGCGGAACATCTCGGCATTTATAGTTGTTAAAGCCAAATCTTTATCCTCCCGGGATCAGTTAGCGTCACTTCTGTACGCGGATTCCGCTGACGTTTACGTTGATCTCGTTGATAACAAGACCTGTCGTGCTCTCGACCTTGTACTTGACGGTGTTCTGTATGCTGCTTGCAGAAGCTATCACAGAGATACCATACTGCACGATGATGAAGAGATCTATCTTGAGGGAATGATCGTCATTAACCACGATCTTGACACCCTTCTTCAGATTGTCTCTGCCGAGCAGTTCGGAGAAACCGTCAGACATCTTCTGCTGGGATGCCATTCCCACCACTCCGTAGCACTCCGTAGCTGCGAGTCCTGCGAGAGAAGCGATGAAGTCCTCGGTATAAACCATATTGCCGAGTTCACTATTCAATACAGCGTTCATAGAATTAACTCCTTATATACTGAATCGTATTCTTGGTTTTCATAATTATATATGTATGGCCCTGTTTTTTCAAGGTCACCTATATGATACCCCCCTGCCTCGTCCTTGAAACAGAACCACCCGCATCGTAGTTTCCACGAGTCTGTTAATCACATCATATGATGTGGTAACATATATGCACGGAAGGTTTTTCGGAAGTCTGGATCTGTAGAAAAATTTTCTTCCGTGCCATCTTGATTTTGATTATTCCTTTTGGTAATATATCAAATGTTGTAAAGAAATCATGCAAGGAGGAGGTGTGAGAAATGGCTAAATTTTGTGAAGTATGCCACAAGGGAGTTGTTTCCGGAAATAATGTTTCCCACTCCAACAGAAGAACAAAAAGAAAATGGGCTCCTAACGTACAGAGAGTAAAGGTTATAGAGAACGGAACAGTAGCTAGAAAGTATGTATGCACTCGTTGCCTGCGTTCCGGACTTGTACAGCGCTCTGTCTGATTTTTGCAATATTTTAATTTTGTTATAGAGTACGGCGGGAACAATACCTGCCGTATTTTATTACACAGGAGAATCATGATGAAGATAATGATAATTGACGGTCAGGGAGGTAGGATCGGAAAGATACTGGTGGAAGAACTCTTAAAGAAGGATCTCCCCTGTTCCCTCCTTGTTATAGGTACTAACGCTCTTGCGACTGCTGCCATGCTGAAAGGCGGAGCCCAGGAGGCTGCAACGGGCGAGAACCCCGTGATCTTCAATGCGCCTGATATGGACTATATACTGGGGCCCATAGGCATCTGCCTTGCCAATTCCCTTAACGGGGAGATCACGCCCAGAATGGCTGAGGCCGTATCCTCTTCAAGGGCCAGAAAGATCCTCATACCCATGAGCAAGTGCAACCATTTCGTGGCAGGAACGGATACCTCCCTTCCCCTGAACGAACTCATAAGGATCGCGATAAACGAAATCAAGATTGTATGATTACATCAGTGACAAAAAATGATGTACTTCCGGTCTGAACTGTAAAAAATAGACAAGAACTCGTTTTTGAAAATGCCCAAAAACGAGTTCTTATTAAATCTCAATCATATATTTTCTCAGGCAGGAAGATCCTCCTCCAGGACCCTGTAGTCATCCGTTTCTCCCAGAAGATTTATAAACTCATATTTATCGTTAAATATGATGTTGTGCACTTTATAATCCGTATCATCCTCCATTATCCATTCGATCATGAGTATTCCCTCTTTTAGATAATAAACAGATGTTAACGGGCAGCCCTGCTCTATACGATTCACTGTGGCTATCGTATTTATGTGATATATGTCGGTAAACATATTCCTGTAGAGCGTCGTTACTGGATCGATGCTCTCTACCTCAGTCATATCATCGCCTATCTCGATATCTTTGAAATCATCAATGGAATTCACTTTACCGATGACAAGCGGAAAACCGTATGGGGTCTCCATTTCATTCTTACTTTTTGATAAAAACAGATATAGAGAATATCCAGTATCGGTCTTATACATTAGGTAGCAGGAATCGTCATCTCTTGTCCTGATCGCTGTAGTAGGAAATGTATGTAATATCCCATCTGTCCCCATCTGACGGGCATTCTGATATCTGAATAATGAACAGTCGATCCCTATCCAGAAAACTCCATTCGTCTCATATATGAGATCATTTTCCAAATAAACAGGGACATCATAAATAGGCTCGGTAACAGGGTCAGATTGTTCTATAACAGATTGTTTATCAGAAACCATATCATCGATGCTGACAACCAAAGATGGCGATTCGCCTTCTTCAAGTTTAACTCTTCTTTTGACCTCTATAGCTCCATGTATTATGGGAATAAATATCAACAGCAAGACTACCACTACTGCAATTGTTATAGTTGACTTTTTCATAGTAAACCTCATTGTATTTTTTACCGGTTAACCGTTCTTTTATCCTAAATCTTATAATAAACATAACATATTTAATAATATAATTCTAGCGCTCCAATTGTGTCCAAATTATGACAACATTATTAATAATTTACTTTACAAAAAAATACCCTTGGGGTATTTTATTAGAGATAGTTTTAAAACAACAAAAGGAGTTTCACAATGGCAAAGAATGAAAAAAAATTGGGATATCTGCCTGACGAACGACCACCGTTCATCAAGCTCCTGTTATTTGCAATCCAGCAGATAATAGTCATGTTCCCGGCAACAGTCACAGTTGCTCTCATCACTAATTTTCATATTTCCACAACGATCTTTGCAAGCGGACTTGCAACCATCTGCTTCCTCCTCATAACAGGAAGGAAGATCCCGCTCTACTACGGTTCCAGCTTCTCATATATCTCAGCAATACTGGGAATAATGGCTGCCAAGGCTGCTGAAGGAGCTGATCTCAATGCTCAGATCTCCTATGCAACATTCGGAGTTATTATGAGCGGATTCGTATCCATCATCGCAGGCTTCCTCGTGAACTGGGCCGGCCGTGACGTCATCGAGAAGATCCTTCCCCCGACGATCACAGGACCTATCGCCATGATCATAGGACTTACCCTTGCAACGAACGCCATCGGAGACGCAAGCTCTGTGGCTATCGATTCCATGGGAACACCTGCAACAGAGGCTGCAAACGCTCAGAACCTCGCATGGATATGCTCACTTGTAACACTTCTTACTACGATATTCCTTTCAGTGTATCTCAAGGGATTCCTCGGACAGCTTCCGCTGCTCTTCGGACCTATAGTAGGATGCATCGTTGCACTGATCATCAAGCTCACGACCGGCGTCAGCCTGTTCAGAGTACTTCCTGAAGGAGCAGCTACAAGCATCTTCGCTCTGCCCGAGTTCGTATTGCCGACGCCATCCTGGGAAGCCGTTGCGGCTATCATGCCGATAGCAATTGCTACGATCCCTGAGTCATCGGCACATATCTATCAGCTCGACATATATGTCAACAACCTGGCTAAGGAGAAGAATTCCGATAAGAAGTACAACATAGCTGATCTTTTAGGCCTCAACCTCATCGGTGACGGTATCGGCGACATCATCGCCGCAGGAGTAGGCGGACCTGCCGGAACGAACTATGGTGAGAACATCTCCACCATGGCAATCACGAAGGTCTTCTCAGTACCTGTGCTCATGTGTGCTTCCATCCTTGCAATGATCATCTCCTGCTTCACACCTCTTGTGAATGCGATCTATGCTATTCCTACCTCCGTTCTCGGCGGACTTGAAGTATACCTCTTCGGAGCTATCGCTGCACAGGGAATCGCAATCCTCATTGACAAGAATGCAGACATGTTCAGCGCCAAGAACATCGCGGTCATCGCTTCAATCATGGTAATCGGAATCGGCGGAAACTACGGATTCCCGAATGGTATGATCCCGTTCTTCGGTATCAACATCCCATGCATCGCAGGCGCATCCATATTCGGTATCATCCTGAACCTTGTCCTCTCCATCGGTGAGAAGAAGAAAGAAGAAGTCAAGGAAGAAGCTGACGCTGAATAAATCATATGGTTCTTTCAATATGAAACGGCTCTGAGACTGCGGATCGCATAACCGACCGCCAAGCCGCTTTCGGAGTATAAAAAACCGGGTACCTGTCAGGTATCCCGGTTTTTTCATATCTACAGTTTTTCAAATAGCTTTGGCTCATTTAAGACAACTATCAGCCGCACTATGCTGTATCGGACCGGGTATCATCTTCTTACGCCCGGACAATGTGAGATGATGTAATCCAGCACGAACTCAAAGTCTTCATCTTCTGTATAGACCTGATTATGTTCGAGTCCCTCTTTTATCTTTATTACGTGCAAGCGTTTATTCGGGGTAACTTTTTTTACACCTGCAAACTCGGTATACATTTCGGTCCTCTGAGCGGAGAGACCGCTTGCCATCGTTCCTGCCCTGCCGGAGACCGCTCCGGCCAGGATCGCGGCATTTCCTATCTTTCTTGCTTTTTCCGCCTGGGAAGGGATCTGTCTGTGTATTATCCCCTTTTCATCCATCTCGAACTCCACACTGTATCTGCCGCCCATGATCAATGCATAGATAAGATATCCGAGACCGGACAGGACAGTCATTCCAAGGACCATATATGCGAATATAGGCAGGTTCCCGAGGGCATTCCTGAATCCCTGTTCTATGAGGTCGACTGTGCACATGACCGCAAAAATACCGAGGATTATGAAGAAAAAAATCTTCCATACCAGAAAAAAGAACATGGGATTCCTGAACAGATTCACTTCATACGTCCAGCGATATCTGCCGTCATCGCAGAGCGTAACTCTTTTGTTAAAGATTCTATTATCATTCATCATATGTTCCCTTTACTTCAGAAGAGGAAGCCCGCATTTCTGGCATCTGTCGGATATTACGGGATTACGGGTCGTACAGCCGACACATGCGATATATGGAGCCTGGGATTTGTCGTACAGTTCATACGGGAACAGGAACTGAGGATGATACCTGAACTGTGCTCCGACCCTAAGATAATCCCATGCCCAGATCTGTGATCCGTCCCGCTCGACGAGCTTTATCTTCTTTCCGTCTTCACGCTTTGCGACCGTGATGTACTTCGTATAGTAACTGTTATATGAACTGTTGTTTCTCTCTACACGTCTTGTCTTTTTATCGGTAACGACAGCATCGTATGTATGCTTTGCACGGCTTTTAACGAGACTCACAAGTGCAAAGATCAAAAAAACTGCCGAAACTATGCCGCCTATCAGAGCAGCCTTCCCTGTTTCCATCTTTTTCGTCACAAGACTGTATATCACAAATCCTATGAGAGGGATCGGAACAAGAATGAGGCCAAAGATCCCCGCCGCTTTGCGGTTCTTCTTTACAGCCGCAAGTATCTCGGGATCATTGACCCTGTCGGAATATCCGGGCAGGGGTATGCCTAAACGCACTGCACCGTTCCCCGCATATCCGGGTCCGGTATACATCTGTGCGGCATATGGTCCTGAAGGCTGAGCATTCTGCTGAGCAGTGAACTGCTGTGACTGAGCTGTGTTTTGAGGAGCTCCGCACTGAGGACAGAATCTGACATTATCGGGTATCTGCTTACCGCAGTTCGAACATTTCATAATATTACCCCCATCAACTGTTTATTCAGTTAAATTTTACTATACTCTGAATACACTGCTCAAGTGCGAGCAATCCTGTAGTTCATACTTGACTATATCATAAAAGAAAAGCCCCATCGGGTCTTCTCAGAGCCTTCAGGGGGCATTTTATTTCTGATGATCATTTATACCTTTTACAGGTTATCTCTTCTTTACCGTCCTCTCGATGAGCTTTACGAGTTCAACTATCGGTATGATCGACAGAGCTATGAACATAGCCACTGCATACTCTCCGATAGTGAGCTGATAGAGCCCGACTGCCTTTCTCAGGAAAGGTACGAATATCACTGCTGCGGTAAGTATGAACGATAGTATCATGGAACCGAACAGATAGATATTCTGAGTCTTAAGAGAGAATATCGAATGTCTCTGTGACCTCATATTGAGCGAATGGAATATCTCAGCCATGCTCATGGTGAGGAAGGCCATCGTGGTACCTATCACGCTGTTGCCGAAGCCTATCGTGCCGAACTCCATCTTATATCCGACAGCAAAGGATATGAATGTGAGTATCGTAACGAGTATACCTTGATAAATGATCTCTATTCCGGTCCTTCCAGCGAATATGCTTTCATCAGCCGGACGCGGCTTCATCTTCATTACATCATCCTCAGCATTTTCCATTCCGAGCGCAAGAGCCGGGAAGCAGTCGGTCACGAGGTTGATCCAGAGCAGATGTACTGGCTGCATTATCGTGAAGTTAAGAAGAGTCGAGAACATGATGCAGAGCACCTCAGCCAGGTTAGACGAGAGGAGGAACTGTATGCACTTCTTTATGTTGTCGTAGATCTTCCTTCCTTCTTCCACAGCAGAGACTATGGTGGCGAAGTTATCGTCTGCGAGGACCATGTCCGCCACTCTCTTTGTGACGTCGGTACCTGTAATGCCCATTCCTACTCCGATGTCGGCGGCCTTAATGGATGCGGCATCGTTGACACCGTCGCCGGTCATTGCGGTGATCGCATTAAGAGCCTTCCACGCTTTTACTATCCTGACCTTATGCTCGGGCTGCACCCTTGCATATACTCTGAAATATTCGACCTTGGTGGCAAATTCCTCGTCAGGTATCTCATCCAGTTCGAGGCCGGTAAGCACCTGGTCTTCATTCTCTATTATGCCGAGATCCTTCGCGATGGCTATTGCGGTATTTCTGTGGTCACCTGTGATCATAACGACCCTTATGCCTGCGCTTCTGCACTGTTCTACGGCATCCTTGACCTCAGGCCTTATCGGGTCGATCATCCCGACGAGTCCTATGAATATCATATCCTTTTCGCAGGTCTCAACGTCATAAGCGGAAGGTCCGTTGTCATACACCCTGTATGCGGCTCCGAGGACTCTGAGCGCTCTGTCTGCCATGGCAGTCATGGAACTGAGGATCTCTTCCTTTCTCTCCTCGGTCATGGGAACTATGCCTTCTTCAGTCAGATATCCGCTGCATACCTTGAGTACTTCATCGGGAGCACCCTTCGTATACTGGACTATGCTTCCGTTGTCATCGTGTATCGTGGACATCCTCTTTCTGTCCGAATCGAACGGGACCTCTCCGATCCTGGGCATGCTGATATCATATTCGTTCTTGTTTATGCCTTTTGTAAGACCGTAGTTCACAAGAGCATTCTCTGTAGGCTCGCCTTCGACTTCACCTTCTGAATTGAATACAGAGTCACAGCAGAGAGTCATGGCCTTTGCGAGCAGGTCCTCGTCAGAGGTCACAGACTGTACGACCGTCATCTTGTTCTGTGTGAGCGTGCCCGTCTTGTCGGAGCATATTATCTGGGTACATCCGAGAGTCTCAACTGCTGTAAGCTTCCTGATGATTGCTCTTCTCTTAGCCATCTTCGTGACACCGATCGAAAGGACGATGGTTATCACCGCAGAAAGGCCTTCAGGTATTGCGGCCACTGCAAGGGATACTGCGATCATGAAGGACTTGATGAGAACAGGTATCGTAAAGGATCCGTTCTCGATGACTCCGAGCACGAATATCAGGAGACATATTCCGGTCACGATGTAGGTAAGTACCCTGCTGAGTTCCGAGAGTTTCTTCTGAAGAGGGGTCTCTTCGTTCTCTGCCTGTGTAAGAGCATCTGCTATCTTACCCATCTCAGTGGACATGCCGGTATCAGTGATGACTGCAATTCCTCTTCCATAGGCCACGGTACTTCCCATGTAGACCATGTTGGCCCTGTCTCCGAGAGGGATATCTTTTCCGTCTTCCGAAGAGAGTTCCTTCGTATCCTTGTCGGAAGGTACGGATTCACCAGTGAGAGAAGATTCCTCGACCTTGAGGCTTGCCGTCTCTATGAGCCTTCCGTCTGCAGGTATAGCGTCTCCCGCTTCAAGAAGCACTACGTCTCCTCTGACAATCTCTTCTGCGGGTACGTGCTTAAGGTCACCGTTTCTGTATACCTTTGCTGTCTCACCGCTCATCTGCTTCAGAGCGTCTATGGCCTGTTCTGCCTTGCTCTCCTGAATCACTCCGAGAACGGCATTCACCACTACCACGAACAGTATGATGAAAACATCCATGAAGGATTCCCCGGAATACGCGGCCGTTACAGCGGATATCACCGCCGAGACCAGCAGCATTATTATCATCGGGTCGGCCAGCTGCAGCAGAAACCTCTTTATCAGAGGCACCTTTTCTGCTTCCTTGAGCTTGTTCCTTCCGTCTCTTTCGAGCCTCTTTAGGGCTTCCCCATCGCTCAGGCCGTGAGCGGAGGAGCCGAACTCGTTAAGGACGGTCTCTTTCGTTTCTAGATAATGTTTCACTTTTCCTCCTGACATAAAAAAACACGCAAACAGAAATGAAGTGTATTTTTCTGTCTACGAGTCTCGTTCATTAAGGCAAACCATTCTATTACTAGACGTGTTGTTGATTTGACACACAGCTAACTGTGCAAACTACTCCCTCAGGGATCTTTTATGTCCTTGAATAATGTACACAAATTGAAACCTGAAGTCAACCCACTTTTATCAACTCTCATCACTATGGCTGTAAAATATATGTAAAGGGTCATTTGAACATAGATGGCCCTTATGTACCTTCGGTTTGACTGAATGGCATTTCGACAATACAATTAACATATATCGAATTAGAGGTGTTTTAATTGAATCAGACATCACTTAAACCGGTATCGGTAAGTCAACTGAATCTTTATCTGAAGAATCTCGTGCAGGCAGACCCTCACCTTAAGACTGTTTGCGTGGAGGGAGAGATCTCGAATCTCACGCTTCATTCCTCCGGTCATATATACATGACCCTCAAGGACGACAGTTCTGCAATAAGGGCTGTTATGTTCAGGGGATACAGGGCTTCGCTGAAGTTCATCCCCAAGAACGGCATGAAGATACTTGTGATAGGTGACGTGAACGTATATGACAAGACGGGCACCATACAGATCTATGTGACAAAGATGATGCAGGCAGGCATCGGGGACGTATATATGCAGTTCGAGGAGCTGAAAGCCAGGCTCCAGAAGGAGGGGCTGTTCAGCGAGTCCCATAAAAAGCCGCTTCCCAAGTATCCCTCCCGTATAGGTCTTATCACATCCCCCACCGGAGCTGCTCTTCAGGATATGAAGAACGTTATACGTAGACGCTATCCTCTTGTGGAATACACTGTCATCCCGACTACAGTCCAGGGACAGGAGGCTGCCTCTGACATCGTGGAAGCTATCAGGCGTGCAGATGCCATGGGATTTGATGTGATGATACTTGCAAGAGGAGGCGGTTCTCTTGAAGACCTCTATGTATTCAATGACGAGACTGTAGCAAGGACCATCTATGCATGCGAGACCCCGATAATCACGGGAATAGGACATGAGATAGACTTTACTATCGCAGACTTCGTGTCCGACAAAAGGGCTCCTACTCCGTCTGCCGCCGCAGAGATCGCCATACCGAGCACCGAAGATGTGCTGATGGATCTTATGAATTCGGAGCAGAAGCTGAATCAGAAGATGCAGATGATGCTGACCACCTTTGAGTCGAAGCTGAAACTGGCCTCTTCAAGGATCGAGAGCCATTCATCAGTAAGGATAAGCGGGACGCTCTCGAGGCTCGATGTAATGAAGCACAGACTTTCAGGTCTTGTCACCATGCTTCTTAATGACAAAGGATCTAAACTGAAGATAGACATGGAAAAGCTCAATGCATCAAACCCGCTTGAGCTGTGCAGAAAGGGCTTTTCAAGAGTAACAAAGGAAGACGGTTCTCCCCTTTCAAGAGCGAGGGATGCCTCAAAGGGAGACAGATTATATATTACCCTACCGGACGGAAGGATCGTTTCGGAAGTCAGGGAAATTGAGGAGAAGGATTATGGAACAGACGTTTGAACAGAAGATAGGTGAACTTGAGGAAATACTGAAGGCATTCGAGAACAAGGATCTGGAACTCGACAGGTCTCTTGAGCTCTATGAAAAAGGAATAAGGCTCATAAGGGAATGTACGAAGGCTCTGGAAGAAGCTCAGAAAAAGGTGGAAGAGATAAATGCCCGGGAATAACAGACCCGATGTATGAAAGACCGCGGATCATGAAAGATCTGCGGTCTTTTTCTTTTTATCATCTAGGAGTATCAGTATCACCGTCACGGCTGCAAGGAGCGCGCATACGCTCACTATGGTATATGACAGTCTCACTCCTATTGCATCTATCAGTATCCCCATTATTGGCGAGACGACTATGCCTCCTATCCCGCTTCCGAGGAGTATGATGGTAGTTATCCTTCCTGCATTACTGTAGTACCGTTCGAGAGCCGTGCTCATGAGAGTCGGCCAGCATGGCCCGGCTACGAGACCGAAGAGCACACACCATATGACTGACAGTATCTTACCCGGAAAGATCACCATGAACAGGTTCACGACAAGGGAGCTCAATGCGCAGAATATCAGAGTGTTCTCCTTCTTTGACCTGAACCTGGCTGAAGCAAGCTTGCTCACTACCATGGCAAAGCCTACCAGTGAAACAGATAGTCTTGCTCCGAGTTCATAGTCGAAGAGTTCCATAAAATAAAGTGCGGAATATGTTGTGAATCCGATCTCCATCATCGTATATATGAGACCGAACAGTATCAGCATCACTATCACGAAGTCAAGCCTGAAACTGTCGCTCGCATTTTTTGCCTTTTCCAGTTTCTTAACTGGTTCCGCTCTCGAGACCAAAAGAAGGACGATCGATACGACAGACATTATGCTTGCGATCAGGAATACACCTCTCCAGTCCATTATCCCCTTTCCTATCAGAAATCCGAGAAGAAGCGGCGCAAGAACGAGCCCTGATGAATAGCTTGCCTCGACAAAACTCGTATATTCCCTTTCCTTCGCGGGATTTATCTCCGCAAGGAGAACGGTGACTATGGCAGGAGCCATTGAACCGCCGCTTGCATTTATGAAAATGCCTATTATGAGAGAAATAGTCGATCTGAACAGAAATATAATGAGGCTGCCGGAAAAGTAACAGACAGCACACAATATCGCAAGGAGCCTCTTGTCATATCTGTCTATGGTCCCTCCGAACAGTATCGGCATTATAAGCATCGGGATGAACTGCATCATGGAGAGCAGCCCTATCTCAGTATTTGTAAGAGCATATTCCTCGTTGATGTATATAGTCGAATACTGGTATCCCGAAAGCTGGGTGCCTATTATGACCATTAAAAGAAGGAGTCCGGTGACGGTGAGCGTTTTCTTCATGTTTCCACCGTCAGATCATCTCGGGATCCCTGCCCATCTTCCTGAAGGACCTGATGCCGTAGATAAAAATGAATATACCAAGGGCACCTAAGATCCCGTCTATCAGAAAAGCATTTTTAACCCCTATATTGTCCACAAGGAAACCGCTGAAGATATTGCCCAGGTTATTTCCTATGTTGTTATATAGGAACAATATACTCGAGAGCTTGCCAGATGACTTCTCATCGAGGGAAAGTCCCATGCTGAAGGATAAAGGCCAGCACGGACCTGAGAATATCCCGAAAAGGAGCGTCCAGAGAAGAGAAAGCTTCGGAACCGCGATTATCCCCATCAGCATCAGTGACAGTGAGGGAAGAAGCAGGCTCAGACCCGTGAGTTTTACCTTGCTCTTCATCACCTTGTCACCGAACCATCTTGAGAGCGTCATGCCACCTCTGATCGCAGAGATGCAGAGGGATGCGCTCAAAGTATCGTTGAGAAGGACTTCAAAATAATCCTTAGAGTAATTTAGTATGCTGCTCTCGATAAGCATATAGAACACGAGAGTAAAGCCCATACAGACAAATGCCGGAGTCCATATGATCTTCTTTCTTTCTGCCCTTTCTTCCTCTGTCTCTTCATCTTTTGCGATGTCATCGGATTTACCGGGGGATTTCACCATGAGTATCATAACGAGCATGAGCCCAAGGAATACAGCTCCGATATAATAGACGACTCTCCAGTTGCAATGAAAAGTATTGATGAGAAGTGCCATTATGAGAGGAGAAACGAACGCTCCGAAAGACAAGGCTCCCTGTTCTATATTCACATGCTTCGCATTGTTCTCGGGGTCCACGAGCATTACTGCAGGATATGGAGATGCCATAAGGATATTGGAACCTATTCCCGAGATCACATATGCAAATGCAGTCATCAGGGGTCCGTTGGAAAGCGGTGACAATAAAATGCCTATCAGCTGAACCACGGCACCCGTGATCATTATTACCTTGATATCTATATGATCCAGTATCTTTGCAAAAACAAAGGTCATCAGAAGTCCCGTGATGAGGTTGATGGACGTTATCGTAGCCATGAGAGTGCTCGATATGCCAAACTCGGTCTTCAGTTCCAGCTGTATGAATACTGTTGAGGAATAATAGAAACCGACGAAGAACTGCAGTAGATAGACTATTAGGATTATGAACGGGAGTTTCTTTTTCATGATTTTATCCTTTGCTGTAAATCTCTATTAGATTATAACAGAAAAAATACGGGTATAAACAGAGGAGCGTGCTTGCAGGAGTCAACTTATGTGTTGACACTGAAAAGGGTTTCATATAAAATAACAAACGTTGGATTGAGGCGGTGTAGCTCAGTTGGCTAGAGCAATCGGTTCATACCCGATAGGTCATGTGTTCAAATCACATCGCCGCTACCATCCATTAAGACCGGTCGATCGACCGGTCTTTTTTGTATTTAAAATGCCCGGTCTGTTATGAACGGGCATTCTTTAATTCTGTATTAGATTCAAATGAATCCTTTCTGTCTTGCAAGAAGGATAGCTGTTACAGTCTTGTTGTCAATAAGCTCTCCGGTATCTATCATATCTAAGACATCATCTACCTTGTATCTCAGGCACTCTATGAATTCTCCTTCGTCAGGTGTAGCTTCGCTCATCTCTGTAACTGAAGCATAGTAGAGATATATCATCTCATCCGAAAAGCCGGGACTGCTGTAGAAGCTTCCAAGGAAGACCGGCTGGCAGCATTCGGCTCCGGTCTCTTCCTTCAGTTCCCTTACCGCACACACGGAAGGATCCTCACCCTTCTCAAGTTTTCCTGCAGGGATCTCAAGTATGAGTTTCTTCATTGGGTAACGGAACTGCATTACGAAAAGAAGTTCTCCCTCAGGAGTCTTTGCAAGTATCCCAACTCCGCCCGGATGATTTACGACTTCCCTCTTGGAGAAGGAACCGTCAGAGAGCTTCACATCATCCACATGGACGTTTATTATCCTGCCCTCGAATATCTGCTTAACACCGACAGTCGTTTCCGTGAGATGTTCAAAATCACATGAGCTCATGCTTCAGTTTCCTTTGCAAATTCAGCCATGAACAGCGTCTGGAGGAGTTCAAGAAGTTCCGGGTTCTTTCCGCCGACAGGAATATTGTCGATCTCGGAAGCGGACGCAAGATGTTTGGTAGTGCTTGCGATGATGATCTCATCGGCTGCCATCATGTCATCCACATTGAACCTTCCGTATCTTAAAGGTATCTCATTCTCCGCACAGAGCTTCTCAACTACTTTCCTCGTGATACCGGGAAGAATGAACTCGCTCTGAGGAGGCATAAGAAGTTCATCGTCTTTAATGATGAACAGGCTGGAATGAGCACACTCTGTAACATATGAACCTCTGTGGAGTACTGCCTCCTGGCATCCCGAATCCATTGCCTTCTTTGCGGCAAGTATATTAGGGATCAGATTTATGGTCTTTATGTCACAATGGAGGAACCTGGTATCCGGAACCGTTATAAGCCTCATTTTCTTCCTGTAATCCGGAGTCTTGAAAGGAGTGATCATGACGAGCAGAGCCGGCTCGATATTGTCATAATACTCATGCTTTCTCGGAGCAATTCCCCTTGAAGCCTGCCAATAGACCATAAGGTCGTCGTCATCGGCTTTGCTGATGAGATCGTTAAGAAGGTCCTTGAGATCTGTCTTAGACATGTTGAAGTCGATATCGAGTTTTCTGCAGCTCCTGTAGAATCTGTCGATATGGCGGTCGAACTGGAAAGGCTTCCTGTTCTCGCATATGGCAACATCATATACACCGTCTCCGAAATACACCGACCTGTCGAGCACCGGTATCTTCAGATTCTCGACTTCATCGATGACACCATTGTAGTAGCCAACCGTTTTCATAAAAAACACCCCTATAACAATTGTTTCAAGATATTTTAATTATAATCCACCAAAAGGATTTACTCCAAATTATTTTTTATGCAGTCGCTTCCCTGCACCAGCTTGTCTTCCTCAAAACGTCTGTTCAGATAATTGAGGACCTTCTTCTTGTCAGCACTCCATAAAGGTGCGATAAGGTATCTTTTAGGGCCGTCTCCCGTGATCCTGTGTATCACCATTTCAGGTCTTATCGATCTTATACAGCATTCTAGGATCGTCGCATACTCTTCAAGACTCAGTGTGTCAAAAAGTCCCGCCTCATAGTCTTCTGCCAGATCCGTCCCCTTAAGCACATGGAGAAGCTGAAATTTGATGCCGTCACTTCCCGACTCTGAGATGAATCTTGCAGTATTGACCATATCATCAATTCCTTCCCCGGGAAGTCCGAGTATCATATGTGTTATCACGTTGATACCGAGAGACTTAAGATTCTTTACGGCATCAATGTAGACAGAGTTGCCGTAACACCGTCTTATGTACCCGGCTGTCGACTCGTTCGATGTCTGAAGTCCGAGCTCAACAAAAAGAGGCTTCTTTAAAGATAGTTCTTCCAGCAGATCCAGTACTCCGTCCTGCAGGCAGTCAGGCCTGGTGGCTATGGATATGGCTGTAATATCATCTCTTTCAGAAATAGGCATGAAAAGAGCTCTTAGCCTTGAGACAGGAGCGTAAGTATTCGTATAGCTCTGAAAATAAGCAATATACCGGGCGTCATTTCCTGCTTTGGCGGCAACTCTCTTTTTTGCCTTTTCGATCTGCAAGGAAACATCCCCTATGATCCCTTCGCTGAAATGGCCCGATCCCTCAAGACAGAATATACATCCCCCTGTTCCGAGGGTCCCATCCCTGTTCGGACAGGTCATGCCTCCATCAAGGGAGAGGCGATACACCTTGGATCCGAACCGCTCCCTCATATATTTATTAGCACTGTAGAAATGATCTCCCATATAAAGATAAAGACCCTTCATTACTGAAAGGTCTTGTAATTCATTGTCACTGTTATTTGCTCCACTCGTTTATGATCTCGAGAAGATCATCATAAACGGTCTGCTTGTCTACTTCGTTCAGTATCTCATGTCTCATGCCCGGATAGAGCTTATATGTCACGTTCTGATATCCTGCATGCTGAGGTCTCTCGACAGCCTCCATGAATGCTTTCTCGCTGACCATGCATGGGTCTTCCTCTCCGGAAACGAAATGTATCTTCATGTCAGGATTTCTCATGACATATCCTGAAAGAGAATAGGTCCATTCAAGGAGATTGAACAGCCCGAGATATCCGTTTATAGTGAACATGAATCCGTCAAGAGGATTGTCGATATAATCCTGCACGACTTTCTCATCGTGTGACAGCCAGTCGAAATCAGTCTTCCTGTCCTCTATGTCCTTTGCGTAAGAACCGAAGGAAAGATTGTTCAGGAACTTGCTCCTGTATCTCTCGCCCTTGAAGGTACCGATTGCCGTGGCAATGGCCCTGGCTGCAGGAAGAGCCTTGTTCTCACTCGGGCTTCCTGAAAGGATAACTCCGTCAAGCTCGAAATCGTATTGCTTGATATAGCATCTTGCGATCAGAGATCCCATGGAGTGACCGAACAGGACATACGGTGTCTCTTCTCCGTACATCTCCTTCAGTTCTTCAGTCACGTCATGGACGTCCTCTATTATCTTTCTGGCCCCGTTCTTGTAAAAGTATCCGTAATCGGAATCATCTTTTACGCTCTTTCCGTGGCCTCTTATATCATGGATGGCAGCAACATATCCGTTCTCTGCAAGGAACTCCATGAAGGGCAGGTATCTTTCCTTGTGTTCAGCCATCCCATGGATAAGCTGTACCACGCCCTTTATCTGTTTTCCATCATCGGGTGATACGATCAGTATCTCCCGAGGCAATCGGTCATTGTTGGTAGTCCCGTCGACTATGGCAGTCTTCATGATATTGTGTCAGAAACCCTCCGTTTATACATAGTTATAGTAAGTATAACAGAAAAAGCACAAATAAACAAACCCCCACCTGAAATCAGGCAGAGGTCTGTAAATATAACTGTTTTACTATGAAGATTACTTCTTGAGTTCTTCCTTGAGGCCCTTGATGTACTCGCTGTCAACTTTGCCCTTGCATCCTGTGAGCTCGAAGGTATGTACTGCGAAATCTGTATTTGCCTTCTGTGCAACTCTGTAGATGAACTTGGCTTCAGCATCAGGAAGCTTTGCATCGAGTATAGCATTGTTGGTAGCTACGAAGAAGTCGGTAACGATATTGACCTTCGTGATACCCATAGTGCATGCCTTTGAGATGTTCTCGTCTCCGGAACCGGATCCGCCATGGAGAACAAGCGGCTTTCCGCATGCTGCGTCGATGTCCTTTAATCTCTCGAAATCGATGTGAGGTGTTCCCACATAAACTCCGTGAGCGGTTCCGACTGCAACTGCAAGTGCGTCTGTCTCGGAAAGTTCGAAGAACTTCTTTGCCTCTTCAGGAACTGTAAGCATGGATACGCCGTCGATGGCATAGTTTTCTCCCTGTCCTACATGTCCGAGCTCACCCTCAACGCTGAGTCCGAGAGCATGAGCTATCTTCGCGAGCTCCTTGACTTCTGCAACGTTCTCTTCAAAGCTCTTCATGGAACGGTCAGCCATAAGGGATGTAACTCCGTTTCTGATTCCCTTGATCGCATCTTCAAAGGAAGGGCTGTGGTCGAGGCATGTAGCTACCGGAATATCGGTCTGTGCTGCAAGCTCAGCGATGAGAGCATGGTTATGAAGAACGGTAGGCATATTGTGCGTAAGGAAAATGAGCGGGGAGTTCGTCTTTTCTGCAGCCTCGAATGCGGAACGGATGAAGATCTCGTTGAAGCTCGGGATTGCCGGAACGCCGTACTTTCCTTCGTAAGCCCTGTTAAGGATGTACTTCATAGGTACTAACATTGTGAATTTCCTCCTAATTTCTTATCACTTCTGTGAAACTTTTTCCATATACATATTATAGACCGGAAATATCAAAGTCAATCCGAATCTCTATCCATATGAAATAACCTTCATCGCTCTTCCTATTTTTTTATTTACCTTCTAAGCCTTTCTTTAATATCTCAAATGCTTTTATATTTGCTGTATGTTTATCAATTTCTTCTTCCATGATTATTATGTTCACTTGCGGTTTTAAAACTACAGAATAATAGTTATCATCCGGCAGAAATTCTATCCCTATTATTTTTACGCCAGTTTTGTCTTTATAAAGCAATAATTCAAGATACGAATTCGAAGTTGAAGAAATACATATTGTATGCGCTCTTACAATGCCTTTCCATACAGAACCATAGTTATATAATGTCTTGATAATCTCACCTTTATCTTTATATACTGATTCAGGCGCTACCTTTACTCCATTATTAATCCTAAGCACTTCCAACTGAAGATCAAATAGAAATAGTTCCGTGTCTTCATTGATTTCGATGATATCTGCAAAATCTATAACTTTGCCTTTATTCAATGACAAATGAAATCTATACATTAATTCTGAGGAAAGATCTATTACTTCTTCTTGAGAAATAATGCTAGTGTCAATCACATCAATCATAGATTTATTATCATGATCCATCACGCAAGACACAATAAAAAACACAGTATAAGAATAAACAATGAAAATCTAACAAATCTCATCTGATTACCTCTTCAATCCTGTACATAGTTAACAAGAAAATGAATGGCTAATAAAGTGCCAAAAATATTTATGATTATATTAAACTATATTTTTCCATATACAGCAATCAGACATTACTAAACAGTTCTGCCGTTTCCTTGATAACACCATTCTCTGATTCAAAAAGCCTATTCTTAATCTCGTTATAGTCAAATCTTACTCCAAGAAGAATCTTCTCAACACATAAAGGAATACTGGTATCTAGAGAATCAGAGTAAACTTTTACCTTCGTAATAAACCCGTCTTTAACATTCAGAAATATCTGCACCTCACCAAAGGACAGTCTGTCTGAGAACTCCTTTTCAAATACAGGTGTATGGCCATAGTTCCATTCCCAGGATGACTGTTCAAGATATATTTCGCTTATCTTGTCCACTTCTTTCTTCCCAGGCTCATAAGAGACGGGCGTTCCGTATTCTTCTCCGTACGCCTTTATAATCTCCTGCTTCATTCCTTCCACTGTAATCTCATCAGAGAGCTCTTTCAGGTTAACTACCCTGCTCCTCACGGACGTGACACCTTTAGCCCTGAGCTTAGTCTCGGAAGGATTTAGATATCCCTGGAGCTTCGACATATCGCAGTCAATCAGAAGAGTACCGTGATGCGCTGACATACCGTTCTTCTTCGCAAAAGCATTTCCCGAGAACTTCTTCCCGTCTATCAGAAGATCGTTCCTGCCGGACATCTCCCCCTTAAGTCCGAAGCTCTCAAGGGCTTTAAGTATGACATGGAACTGCCTTAACTGATCGTATATGCCCTCTCCTGCTATGAAAGAGAAGTTGAGGTTCCCCCTGTCATGATATACGGCTCCTCCGCCGGTATGCCTGCGTACGAGCTGGACATGATCCCTCTCCATCGCGGAAACGTTGCATTCCCTCCAGGCATTCTGGTTCTTCCCTATAATGACCGCATTCTCGTTCACATAGAAATACAGCATTATGTCGTCGCTTTTCAGATTTTCAAGAAAAAACCGGTCTACCGACAGATTCATCCATCCATCGAAAGACCGGCTGTCGTACAGATATACTGCCATGGCTTTACTCCACGAATCCCACTTTCTTATATACTTTCCTGAGCGTCCTTCTGGCCCTTCCCCTTGCCGCTTCCGCATTTCTGTATAGGATATCCATAAGGGCTTTCTTGTCGCTCCTAAGTTCCCTGAACCTCTCCTGGAGCGGTGCAAGTTCACCTATTACCGCTTCGGCCACGGCTTCCTTCAGCGTGCCGTAGTTCTGTCCCCTGAATTCGGCTTCGGCATCCTCAGGAGAGATGCCTGAGCAAGCCGCATATATGGACAGAAGATTCGTGACACCGGGCTTATTCTCCGTGTCGAGCCTTATCTCGGCATCGCTGTCGGTCACTGCTCTTCTGATCTTTCTCCTGATATCATCGGGGCTGTCAATAAGAGAGATATATCCGTTTGGATTCGGATCAGACTTGCTCATCTTTGAGGTCGGATCCTGGAGTCCCATCACCCTGGCGCCTGCTTTTCCGAAATAGCATTCGGGTATCGTGAATACGTCTCCGTATATGTTGTTGAATCTTAGGGCAATGTCCCTCGTCAGTTCGACATGCTGCTTCTGGTCCGCACCGACAGGCACGAGATCCGTCTGATAAAGAAGGATATCGGATGCCATGAGTATCGGATAAGTGAGAAGTCCGCTGTTAAGATTGTCCACATGCTTCTTAGACTTGTCCTTGTACTGGGTCATCCTCTGAAGCTCACCGGTATATGTATAGCAGTTTAAGACCCACTGGAGCTCTGCATGCTCGGGAACATGGGACTGTATGAATATCGTGTTCTTATCCGGATCTATTCCGGCTGCAATGTAGAGGGCAGCAAGATCGAGGGACCTGCTCCTGAGCTCTGAGGGCACCTGTCTTACGGTGATGGCATGCATGTCCACTATACAGTAAAGACAGTCGTACTCGTCCTGAAGAGCCACCCAGTTCTTGAGAGCTCCGAGATAGTTTCCAAGTGTCAGTGTCCCTGACGGCTGGATCCCGCTGAATATGACCTTTTTACGTTCGTTTTCCATGCTCCTTACCTCTTTCTCCTTCCTGCACCGGTACCGAATCTCTTAAGTATCACGTCTCCAATGAATTCCTTGTCCCATACATCAGTGTATATCATCCTTGCGTTTCTGAGTTCGTTAAGCTGAGGAGGAACTTCAAGCCCCGTGAGATCGGCCAATATGTCCGCAGCCTCGAATGCATCCTCGTGCAGTTCCTTAGTTATGGATCTTAAAACGTCCTGTGAGAACTTGAACGGGCTGGCGGTAGCTGCAAGGATCGAAGGAGTATCGTCTCCCATCAGTCTCTTGTATTTAAGATACACCGTCCTTGCCACAGCCGTATGGGGATCCAGCAGATATCCGTACTGCTCGAATGTCTCCTTGATAGTATTGGCTGTCGGGAACTCGTCTGCAAAATCTCCGAAGAACAGTCCGTCGAGTTCCAGCTTGTCGCTCTCCCTTATCCTGTAGTTGTTCTGTTCCTTCAGGTCGTTCATATACATTTCCACTGCCTTCGGATCCCTTCCCGTGATCTCGAATATAAGCCTCTCGAGATTGCTGGATACGAGTATATCCATCGAAGGCGACATCGTCTTGTAGAACTGCCTGTCTATCATGTAGACTCCCGACTCAAAGAAATCGGAGAGCACATTGTTCTTGTTGGAAGCACAGATGAGCCTGTAGACAGGAAGGCCTATCCTCATTGCATAATATGCCGCAAGTATGTTTCCGAAATTACCGCTCGGTACGACTATGTTGACCTTCTGACCGGGCCTTATCTCCTTTGCAGCAACGAGTCTTCCGTATGTGAATATGTAATATGCTATCTGGGGAGCAAGTCTTCCGAAATTGATAGAGTTTGCGGAAGAGAGCCTGAGTCCCTGCTTTGCAGCATCGCTTATGAATGAAGGATCGGTAAAAAGATCCTTTATGGTACTCTGTGCGTCATCGAAATTGCCCCTTATCGCTGCCACGTAGATGTTATCGCCCTCCTGGGTTATCATCTGGAGCTTCTGCATGTCTGAGACCCCGTTGTTCGGATAGAATACACCTATCTTGGTCCTGGGAACGTTCTTGAAGCCTTCAAGAGCTGCCTTACCGGTATCTCCTGAGGTTGCAGTGAGGATCATCGCGTCTTCTCCGCTTCCTTCAAGGGCCTTTGACATGAGCCTTGGAAGCAGCTGGAGCGCTATATCCTTGAAGGCCAGCGTTGGACCGTGGAACAGTTCCATCACGTATTCGCCTTCATCTATCTTCTGAAGAGGCACTATGTCTCTGTCCGAAAATGAAGCATATGCTTCCCTGGCCATATCCTCAAGCTCTTCAATGTCGATGTCAAAGAACAGCGACAGCACCCTTGCCATGCATCCTTCGAAGGACATCCTGGACCATTCGACGATCTGAGTCACGTCGATCCTCGGAAATCTTTCCGGAACATAGAGACCTCCGTCCTCTGCAATGCCCTGAAGCACGGCGTCAAGTGCATTTATCTTTCTGGCTTTTCCTCTTGTACTGACAAGATACATTTGCTATTTACCTCGTGATATCAGCGTGGATACGCATAAATTCGTATATTACATTATATAGTCACACACCCCTTTCGTAAAGTTTTATACTTTTATACATTCAGCACGGAATTACTTCCCCTGATTTGAGGCTGACATCTCCTGTCATCATGTTAAGTGTTTAACATATGCAATTTTCCTTTATGAACAATTCAATTTTGAATGATTTGGCAATTAATTTACACGCTGTTCACATTTAAGGTGAAATTCACTCTGCTAAAGTGTTGCAATGTACAATACGGATGTTACGATGAACATGAAGAATGACATATGAAGGAGGGATATGGTTATGTTTTTCAAGATGACACCGATGAGCAAAGCTTTCCTGTTCAGGGATAACGGCGACAGCCGGGTCAAGGGCAAAACCAGCAGGGCCAGCAATCTTACGATATTCCTTATCGTGATGGTATGTCTGGCAATAGTGATCGCATGCTTCGGTCCGTACCTTGCAGACCTTCTCTGGGAATGGGGTCAGAGGGACGTCAAGTTCCCGAGCGACTATACGGGCGGAGGAGGCACCGGAGACGGAGGCAACAACTATGCCGGATGGGCTGCAATCGCAGGAGCAAACGGCGGAGGAGGCTGGGGCGGCGCAGGCTGGTAAAACATATATGGACATATGGGATCTGGATAATCCGGATCCCTTTTTTATTCTCCCCATCTGCTTGAAACGTTTCCTGAAACAAACTATCATTTAATCATAGAACAATGAAATAAGGAGGTCATTCAGATGCTGTATATCGGCGCTGATCTCGGCACTTCCTCACTGAAGCTTCTGCTCGTGAACGACAAGGGCGAGATCCTTAACTCCGTAACCAGGGACTATCCCCTTATCTTCCCTAGACCCGGCTGGTGCGAACAGGATGCCAATGAGTGGTGGAATGCTTTCGTCCCTGCGGTAAAGTCTCTTTTAGACGGGCATGATCCTGATGAAGTAAAGGCCATAGGTCTCGGCGGACAGATGCACGGACTCGTGATACTGGATGACAAAGATGAGCTCATAAGGCCCGTTATCCTCTGGAACGACGGCAGGACCGACGAAGAGACCGCATACCTTAATAACGTGATCGGCAAGGACAGACTTGCAGAGTATACCGGTAACATTGCATTTGCAGGCTTTACCGCTCCGAAGCTCCTGTGGATGAAGAAGCATGAACCGGAGAATTTCAGCAGGATCTCCAAGATCATGCTCCCGAAGGACTATATCAACTATCTCCTCACGGGAGTTCATTCCTGCGACTATTCCGATGCCAGCGGGCTTTTGCTCCTGGATGTAAAGAACAGATGCTGGAGCAGGGAGATGCTGGAGATCTGCTCAGTAAGGGAGGATCAGCTCCCTAAGCTTTTTGAGAGCTATGAGGTGACAGGAACGATCAAAAAGGAGGTCGCAGAGCTTCTTGGCCTTCCCTGTGACGTGAAGGTCATTGCCGGAGCCGGTGACAATGCCGCCGCAGCAGTCGGAACAGGTACCGTGGGAGACGGAGCCTGCAACATCAGTCTCGGTACCAGCGGCACTATCTTCACCAGTTCAAGTAAATTCGCCATAGACCCCATGAACAGCCTCCACGCCTTTGCACATGCAGACGGGACCTACCATCTGATGGGAGTCCTCCTGTCAGCTGCCAGCTGCAACAAATGGTTCTGTGAAGAGATACTCGGGACCGATGACTTCAATCATGAACAGGAAGGCATGGAAGAAACACTGGGAAAGAACAATATCTTCTTCCTCCCCTATCTCATGGGTGAGAGGAGCCCCATCAACGATACTTATGCAAGAGGCCTCTTCATAGGGATGAGCATGGATACTTCCAGACGCGACATGGTGCAGGCGGTACTCGAAGGAGTTGGCCTCTGTGTCAGGGACTGCGTCGAAGTCTCAAGGAAGATCGGAGTTGACATAAAAAGGAGCAAGCTCTGCGGAGGCGGTGCAAAGAGCCCTGTATGGAGAAAGATCATTGCAAACGTGCTTGATATCCCTATCGACATACCCGTGACCGAACAGGGACCGGGATACGGAGCAGCGATGCTCTGCATGGTCGGAACGGGACTCTATAAAGACGTTAAGGATTGTGCCGATGCGCTAATACATGTAAAGGAAACGGTGTATCCGGATCCGGAACTGGTAGTTGCATATGACAGGATGTATGAGAAGCACAAGCTCCTCTACCCTGCCCTCAAGGATTTCTATGAGGTGATGAACAGATGAAGATTTCAAGTGTATTTGATGATGAGTTCAGGGAATACGGAAGAGTCATAACCGGATATCCGATGGATGAGCTCATAGAGAGCATGAGATCCATACCTCTCCCCGAAACGGGAACGGCATATGAACCCGATATCGACGTACTTAAAAAATGCGGAGTCTTCCCTCTTTTCAGCCGGAACCTCTTCGGAGGCCAGGAGATAGAGCTCGGGATGTGCTGGGGCAGCAATACGAAACTCAACTGCCTTGAATATCACAGAGACAGTGAGTTCAATGTCGGATCCAATGATTTCATACTCCTGCTAGCAAAGAGGTGTGACATCAGGGACGGAAAGCTGGACACAAAAAAGGTAGTCGCATTCTTCGTTCCGAGAAGGACCCTTATTGAGGTATTTGCCACCACGCTTCACTATGCTCCTTGCGATGCAAAGAGCGGCGGACATTTCAGGGTCGCTGTAGTGCTTCCCAAGGGTACCAATACACCTAAGGAAGACATCATAGAGATAGATGATGAGGACCGTCTCCTGTTTGCCAGAAACAAATGGCTCCTGGCCCACGAGGACGCTCCGGAGGCAGCTCAAGGTGCGTACATAGGACTCACCGGTAAGAATATAGACATCAGTGAATTCATCTGATAGATCAGGAGGAATATCATGACCAATATACCAGTAGTAAAATTAGGACTCATAGCAGTTTCAAGAGACTGCTTCCCCATCCGTCTCTCCGAGATGAGAAGGATGAACATCAAAAAGGCATACGAGGGTGAACTTTATGAATGCCCCGTCACAGTCGAGAACGAGCTCGACATGTTAAGGGCAGTCGATGACGTTAAGGAAAAAGGATGCAACGCTTTAGTAGTGTTCCTCGGAAACTTCGGACCTGAAACGCCTGAGACCCTCATCGCAGAAAAGTTCGACGGGCCCTGCATGTTCGTTGCTGCAGCCGAAGGAGACGGTGACCTCATAAACGGCAGAGGCGATGCTTTCTGCGGTATGCTGAACTGCTCATACAATCTCGGTATGAGACATCTAAAGGGATATATCCCGGAGTACCCTGTCGGTACGGCTGAAGACATTGCGGGAATGATCGAAGACTTCATTCCTGTCGCAAGGGCGGTCCTCGGAGTAAAAGGGCTAAAGATAATCACCTTCGGTCCACGTCCTCAGGACTTCTTCGCGTGCAATGCCCCGATAAAAGGCCTCTATGAGCTCGGAATCGAGATAGAAGAGAACTCGGAGCTGGACCTCCTCGTCTCCTACAGAGAGCATAAGGATGACCCGAGGATAGAAGATGTCTGCAAGGACATGGCTGACGAGCTTGGAATGGAAGGAAACAACTATCCGGAGCTTCTGCCGAGGATGGCTCAGTTCGAGCTCACCCTTTTGGACTGGATAGAGAATCATAAAGGCGCAAGAAAATATGTTGCCCTGGCAGATAAGTGCTGGCCTGCATTCCCGAAAGAATTCGGCTTTGAGCCCTGTTTCGTGAACTCCAGACTTGCTACAAGGGGCATTCCCGTTGCCTGCGAGGTTGACATTTACGGAGCACTCTCGGAATATATAGGCGCATGCATATCGAATGATGCCGTAACTCTTCTCGACATCAACAACTCTGTTCCGAAGAGCATGTGGGAGAGCGAGATAAAGGACAGGTTCCCCTATTCCCTCACCGATACATTCATGGGTTTCCACTGTGGAAATACGCCAAGCTGCAAGATGTGCTCCGACAGAGCTGTCAAGTTCCAGCTCATACAACACAGACTCCTTGAACCGGAGGGAAGCGAACCCGATTTCACCAGGGGCACTCTCGAAGGTGACATCGCTCCTGGAGAGATAACCTTCTTCCGTCTACAGTGCGACAGTGAAGGCAATCTAAGGAGCTATATAGCAGAGGGTGAAGTTCTGCCCGTAAGGACTACTTCCTTCGGAGGCATAGGAGTGTTCGCTATCAGTGAGATGGGCCGCTTCTACCGCCACGTACTCATAGAGAAGAGATATCCGCATCATGGAGCTGTTGCATTCGGACATCACGGAAAGTTCCTGTTCGAGGTCTTCAAGTTCCTGGGAGTGAAGGACATCAGCTATAACCAGCCAAAGGCCCTTCCATATCCTACTGAAAACCCCTGGGCTTGATACGAGAACATTCATAAAAGAGTCATAAAGAAATGTGACCCCCAAAAGTTAGATTCTGGTCTATCTTTTGGGGGTCTTTTCATCTGTAACGTACTATTATGGGCTTTCAGATCTGATGTTCACTCTCTTTTGATCTCACCCATATAGTTTCCGGTATTTCCTACGACTTTTTTCAGAAAATCCTTGAATACCTCCCTGGTAACGCTCCTGGAATCCTCATCCATGCCCCTGTAGCTCCTGTAAAGCTTTATCATTCCCTTGAGTTTGTTGCTGTTCAGTTCCTTCAGCGTTCCGGAGTTCGTATTCTCGAGTATCCTGTATACTGAGTTAAAGAAGCTCTCCCTCTTCTCAGAGTCAAGATCTTTTAGCCAGTCCCTGAATGAATCTCTCATAACTATTCCCACAGGAGACAGCATACCGTATTCCGTAAAGGCTTTACCCAAAACTTCCCAGGTATAAAGGTCATGCTGCTTAAGGCCTTTCTCACAGCTCTTTATCACATGAAGATATTCCCTGTGTCCGAGGAGCGTCCCTATCATGGAAGTCTGAGGAACAATGACTTTTATCTTCGGAAGCATCTCGTTATACTCACAGCTATTCAGTAATTCGTCATTGAAACCCGGGCCGTCGAAATTGAATACCATCCTTGTGCTGTTTCTGATTTTTTCTGAAGAGAAGCAGGCTGCATACACAGACAGATTCCCTCCTTTGGAATGTCCAGTGAATATGGCAGGATTTCTAAAGACTTCCAAAACGTCAACAGCATATCTGGAAGCAGCCTCCTGAGATGGTATCCTCTCCATGAAAGACATGTTGAAATCCTCTTTCCAGCCCGTGAAAGTACTGTCTGTCCCCCTGAAGGCGATCACGGGAGTTTCAACTCCGTTTCCATTGTTGCAAAGGAAAGTGACCCCTGCGAACTGGAGCTGCTCCTGTTCATCGAGAATGCTCCTGAACAGAGTCGCCTTAACGTCACCGAAACGGACTGAAGCCCCCGCCAGCCTTATGAGCTCAGGATCGTTCTCATTAAGTATCTTTCCCCCTTCATAAAGCTGAGAAGCCGATCTGAGGGTCACCCTGACGGAACTGTCATCTCCGAGGATCTTCGAAAAATCGAGATACGACAGTCTTGCGAATATGAGTGCATCTATATCATTAAGGGGATCCTTATCAAAAGACAAGTCCCCTCTCCATTTTATGTAGTCAAGTATGTTAGTCATATAAAAAAGGCCCATATCTCTATGGGCTATTTTGTCATACAGTCATGAACAGGATCCCGAGGCAGTTCGGCCCACAGTGACATCCTATCGTGGTGCTTGCTACGGTAACGTGGATCTCGTTGAAATCCGCATGCTTCTCTATCGCTTTTCTCACCGTATCCACATAGCTCATGTCTTCAAGTGATGAATATGTGATGAAGATCCTCGAAAGATCGAGAGCCGGATACTGTTCAAGCGTATCCTCCACATAATGCTTGAGGACTTTCTTAAGGTTTCCCCTGTATTTCTTTCCTACGCTCATGGATCCGCTCGTATTGTCCACTACTATGCAGGGCTTGAGGTTAAGTACTCCTGCTGAGAGTGCAACGACTCCTGAGCATCTGCCGCCTGCATGCATGAACTTAAGGGTATCGAGGATAAAGCTGGTATGGACCTTTCCCCTGAGTCTTTCTATCCTCTCTTTTATCTCTTCAGGCTCAAGATCTTCGGCTATCATTTCAGCAGCCTTTATGACAAGAAGTCCTATTCCCGTTGAAAGATTGAATGAGTCGATCACATATACGTGCTCCCCTATTCTTCTTGCAGCCTCCAGACAGTTCTTATATGACGCTGTAAGCGCTCCTCCGAGGGTGAAATGAATGACATCAATACCCTTGTCGGTCCACTGTCTGAAATACTGCTCATAGTCATATGAGTTAATGGCAGCAGTCTTAGGTAACACCTTCCTGTCGAAATACGCATCGTATACATCCTTTGGTGTAATTGTCACGTTATCAAGATAATCCTTGTCCTCAAGGATTATATGGTACGGATATATCTCCACATTATATCTGTCTCTGAGTTCCTTTGTAAGGTCGCAGGTGCTGTCAGAGCTCAGTATGATTTTTCTTTCCATATGTCTCTCCGTTTCATACTGTTTTATATATTTTAACCCCATTGGTGTAAAAGATAAACGAAAGAATGACATAAACACTTTCCCAGACGTCATGCAAGGTCGCCGCCAACGGCACGTATTAAAAAACAGCGGTGATTTATGGTATCATATACTGGAAACATTAGAAGTTCGAAAGGAGCGACTGAAATGGCTAAACTTGAAGTAGGACAGATATTCCCCGATATAGAGGTCGATCTCTTATACGGAGGAAAAAAGAACATAAAGGAAGTATTCGATGCTGACAAGACCGTGATCTGGTGTCTCAGATATGTGGGATGCACGGTCTGCAGATATGACATACACCTTGCTCAGCAGAGATATGATGAAGTCACCGCAAAGGGCGGAAAGCTCGTTTTCATGCTGCAGAGCAGAAGGGATATCCTGGAGAAGGAATTCGAGAACATACCTCTCCCCTTTGACATTATAATGGACCCCGAGATGAAGATCTATGAAGAGCTCGAAATCAAGCCCGCAGCATCCATGGAAGAGCTTGGCGGAGGAAAGATGGGAGAGCTCATGGAAAAAGGCGCGGCTGCAAAGGCAGCAGGCTTCTCTCACGGAGAATATGAGGGCAACGAACAGCAGCTTCCTGCCATGTTCATGGTGGATAAGGACGGAAAGATCGAATTTGCACATTATGCCAAGGACATAATGGACATGCCCGTACTTGACGATGTTCTCAAAATGCTCTGATGATTAACCGATGAACTGAGCCGGTCCTATAAGGACCGGCTTTTCCATTTTTCCGAATAGTCCACAAAAGTGACTCTTTCCGGTCCATCTATGGTATATTAAATAAAAAAACAAAGGATAATATCCAATGAAAAAGATATTTAGGATAACTGCTATTGTCCTGCTCCTCACATTCAGTCTTTCTCTTCTTACCGGCTGTATGAATGGGTTCCTGAAGGATTTCTTTGAAAAATACTTCGGAAAGATCTCCGAGCTTCCGATACCTGGCTCATCTTCATCATTTGTATCCGAGCCCGTCGGTTCCTCTTCAGAGGTCACTTCTTCAGGCATCATATCATCATCCGTCGTGCCTGAACCTGAACCGGATCCCGTTATAACTGATGACAGAGCTGATGCTCCTACTGCAATAGAAGATCCGTCATACTCCCCTGATATAGTGGTGAGTTTCGAAAACATGCCCTATAATCAGCTCAGCGCGACCAGGATCTCAGAAAGGCTTAAGGAGATCGGTAAGCTCCTGAGAATCGAAACGGATCATGAGAAGATCGATGAACTCGTCAATGAAGCCGAGCAGCTCATAGGTGATTACAACTATGCGTTCACTCTTGCGATGATCCGCTCGGACCTTGATCCCTCGGACGAATACTGGAATGCGGAATATGACTATCTCAGAGACCATTATTATTCCCAGATCTCCATAGCCTCTACGGCATTCCTGAAGGATCTGTACCATTCTCCGGAAGCCAAATACATATCCGAGGAATTCGATATTGCGATCCCTGATGATCCCGACGCCGAGCCCGATTATGACGAGGAAGCCCTTTCCCGACTGAACTCGAAGCTCTCGAAGCTTCTGGGAGACTACTCCGATATGGTCAGCATGTCAACAATAACATATCACGGTGAGGAGTATACCTATTACGAGATCAACGCTCTTTCCGATCCTTATGCATACAAGGACGCTCAGGCGATGTGGCTGGACGAATACAATCCGAAGCTTGCCGAGATATATATAGAACTAGTCAAGACCAGGACCGCCATAGCCAAGCTCATGGGATACGACAATTACCTCGACTATCTGTTTAGCAGTGAAGGCTACTCATATACCCCTGAAATGGCGTCCCAGCTCATAGACAACATAATAAAATATGTCGTTCCCGAGTTCTCCGAACTTAAGGATATAGGCTATATATACGGCCCTGAGGTCGACGTTCCGTTCGACGAATTCATGAAGTGGCTGAAAGATGCCTTCAAGAAGATGGGCGACAATTTTACGGGAGTCCTGGACATACTTGAAAAATACGGACTCTACGATTATGAGGCAAGGAAATACAAAAAGTCGGAATACACCATCTACATAGACAGATATGAGGTCCCCTTCATGATGACCTGCTATAAACGGGATTTCAGCAGCATCCAGACGTTCATACATGAGTTCGGTCATTCATATGAGCAGTACATGTCATACAACAGATATGATGACGATGTGGACATGAGCGAGATATTCTCACAGACCCTCGAACTTCTCGTATCCCGTCATTTCGATCTGTATTTCGATATCGATACTACACAGATGCTGCAGTACGATGCTCTCTCCTCAATCTGCCAGACACTGCCGGGACAGGCCTTCTTCACTCTTTTTGAGTTCGAAGCATATTCCATGAATGAGGAGGAACTCACGGTCGAAAATCTGAACAAACTGGCAAGGAACTGTGCAGAAAAGCTGGATCTGTATAATGAGGATTATCCCGATTCATATGCAAGGAACTGGGTAACCGTGAGCCATATATTCGACACCCCTGTTTACACATTCAGCTACGTCACTTCTGCAAGCGTTGCGCTCCAGATCTGGAAGATCTCAAGGACAAATGAGCAGAAGGCTTTGGAAACATATGATAAACTCATAACCGCATCCTCCACGAGTTTCCTTGATATCATAAAGGAAGCAGGTCTCAAGAGTCCCTTCGAGGAAGAGACCATGAAGGATATAGGAAAAATAATCAACAAATATCTGGTAAATGAAAGCTGGGGAGAATGATGAAGATAGTATTAACAGGCGGCGGAAGCGCCGGACACGTCACACCGAACCTTGCCCTCGTACCCTATCTGAGGGAAAAGGGCTTTGAAATATCGTATATAGGATCTAAGACAGGAATAGAGAAAGATATCATAGGAAGAACGGATATCCCCTACTTCGGAATCAGTTCCGGAAAACTAAGGAGATATTTCTCCCTTCAGAACTTTCTCGATCCCTTCAGGATCATAAAGGGTTATTTCGAGGCCAAGAAGGAACTGAAGAAGATAAAACCGGACGTGCTCTTCTCAAAGGGCGGATACGTCTCCGTACCCGTCGTGTATGCCGCACACAGACTGCATATACCGATCGTCACCCATGAGTCCGACTATACTCCCGGCCTTGCAAACAAGCTCTCGATACCCAAAGCAGACAAGATCTGCTTCTCATTCGCATCCGCTGCGGAACATGTGGATCCGAAGAAAGCAGTCGTCACCGGAGCTCCCGTAAGGGATACCCTCTTCACGGGTTCAAGGGAAAAGGCTCTGGAGATGACGCGCTTTAAAGATGACAAGCCGGTACTTCTGATTATGGGGGGCAGCCTCGGAGCACAGGCAGTAAACGATGCCGTGGATGCCATTATCGACTGGCTTCTCGAAAGGTTCAATATCATACACATAAGGGGCAAGGACAAGCTCAATCATGACCTTGACGGGAAGGAAGGCTATTCCCAGTTCGAATACGTCGATAATGTAGAGGATCTCTTCTCCGTAACGGATTACATGATATCAAGATCAGGCAGCAATGCGATTTTCGAGATACTGGCCCTCAGGATTCCGAATCTGCTTATTCCCCTCCCTCTCGAGGCCAGCAGGGGTGACCAGATCCTGAATGCGGAATACTTCCAGAAGGAAGGATATTCCCTAGTGCTGATGCAGAACGATATCACTCCGGAAATCATGAAAAATAAAGTAGATGAGCTCATAGAAAAGGGTCCCGCCATGAAAGAGAGCATGGGCAAAAGTGACCTTTCGAACGGAGCCCTCAATATCTGCAACGTCATTTTCGAAACGGCAGGGATCTGATGAACGCATATATCTCCATAGTTGAAGACAATAAGCTCTCCCCGAAGGAAAGAAGAGAAAAACTGATATCGCTTGCTGACAACAGCACCATATCATCTCTTGTCATACTTGCTTTCAGAGAGACATCAAAGGAAAAGAAGAGACTATATGTCAGAACACTTGCAGATCTTGCTCTCAATAAAAGTGTCCGGGCCCTTATAGACCATCAGTTCGTACTTCATAGGGATATCCCCTCCTCACTTGTCGGCGACGATGACCCTAAAGTAAGAAAGAATGCCTACGAGCTCCTGGGAAGGCTACAGAACGCCGAATATCTTCCCCTGCTCATGATTGCCCATGAGAAGGAAGAAACGCTCTACGTCTTGCCCAGCGTCATACTTGCGCTCGGAAGATATTCCGACAGGCCTGAAGTCAGGGATCTTCTGAAAAATGGTCTTGATACCTTTATACCGTTAAACAATGACAAGAATGATATCGCCATAAAGGAATCGTATATAAAGGCGACAAATACATTTTCCGAAAGAGAGCCTCTCCTGTTCACAGACGGAGACCATATGCCTTTTGATGTTATCCTCACATGCCCGAACGCCAGGATCACCCAGAAGGATCTTTCAGAAATCGGTATCAATGCCATGGTGTTCGATGCCGTATCAGGCCTAGTGCTTGCAAAAGATATCATAAGATTGCGGTTCCTATATTCAGTAAGGTCTTTCTATGACATAGGAATATACATAACTGACGGAGAGAAACCAGAAAAACTTCTCAACGATGACAGCATCAGTTTTCTGATAACTGTTCTAAAAGAGCTGTATGGCCGGGACGATCTTCACTACAGGGTGGATGTCACCGGAAGGACCATAACAAAAAAAGAAAGAGCTGATGCAGTTAAGATCACCGCTGCAGCATTAATGCATACCGGACTCATAAATGACGTATCATCGTATGACATCGAGTTCAGATATGTTTTCATAGGCCAGAGATTTGTACTTGCCCTGTTTCCCGGATCTGTTAACGACAACAGATTCTCATACAGGAAAAAAGCCATCAGTGCATCCATGCACCCGGCTGTTGCCGCATCCGTGTGTTCGGTTATCAAAGATAACTCAACAAGAAATGCAAGGATAATAGACTGTTTCTGCGGTGCGGGGACCCTGATACTCGAGCGCAGCTTCTTTCCATATGGAAAACTCTATGCTTCAGACATATCCAATGATGCTCTAAGTGCACTGAACGTTAATGCAAGAACTCTCGGCGTAAAGATCGAAGCCTTTCCGCACAATGCCGTACAGCCATTCAGAGAGAAGTTCGATGAAGTTTTGGCCAACATGCCGTTTGGACTCAGGGTCTCCAGCCATGCCTCAAACGAGAAGCTGTATTCCGAGTTTTCCGACAACCTTTACAGCATGCTGGAAGACAACGGGATCGCATACATGTTCACAAATGACAAAAAACTGTTTTCCGACGTTTTCACAAAACGGTTTGAGATCACAGGAAGGATCCGCTTCCAGGCAGGAGGCCTCTATCCCACTCTTTTCATACTGAAGAAGAACTCATAAAACACGACCTCACGGACAGATGCCCGGGAGGTGATAATAGACCTCCCTACTCAAATAAATTGCAAGAGAGAGTATATGCTCTATATAATGTAAATGATCAAAATCCACCATACAGAAAGGAATCATATATGGATCAACAGAATAACAACATGAGAGATCAGCAGTACGGCAATGCTCAGCCTCTGCAGAATCAGTATAATTACGGACAGAATCCATACCAGTATCAGGCACCTCAGCAGGCACCTAATCCTCAGTATAATCCTCAAGCTCAGCCTCAGTATCAGCAACCACAATATCAGCAGCCACAGTATCAGCAGCCTCAATATCAGCAGCCATATCAGAATCCACAGTACTATTATGCTCCTGTTCAGGAAGATCCTTTAAAGAAGTTCTCGACTTCTTTGCTCGTAATCGGCATCTTACTTATCATAGGCAGCATAATCAATTTGATATCTCAGGCATCGCTGTTCACTATGAGGATCCCAATAAGAGTCCTTATGAAACAGTACCCGCTTGCTTTCTGGGGTACTATCATCATAATGATAGGCGCCATATTCCAGCTCATAGCCGGTATACTCGGAATAGTTAACCGTAAAAAACCTACAAGGATGACCGTCAATATCATAATGATATCGATCCAGATTTCCCTGTTCCTCATAGGTCAGATAATGATACTGAAGTTTACCGGTTTCAGCGGAAAGAACATCTTTACCGTGATCAACAGTTTCTTCCTTCCGATACTCTATCTCGTTATGTGCGTCAGGATCAAGAACGCGGGAAAGACTTTGAGATAATCCTCTAGTTAAAGAAATACTCCTCTTCGGAGGAGTATTTCTTTTGTTTTTTATATCTTACTTTGTAATGGATTCAAGCCATTCCTTTGGGGGTTCGAATCCCAGGAACTTGACAACGGTAGCTGCAACATTTGCGAGTCCGAAGCCGTCTCCTTCCTTGACTTCCGTTCCCTCAGGAGCGTTGTAGATAGCAAAAGGCACTCTGGCAAGAGAATGGCTCGTCTTAGCCTTATGCGTTCCGTCCGGATTAAGGCCTTTGTCATACATCTCATCGGAGTTTCCGTGGTCTGCTGTCACGAGAAGCACGTAATCCATCTTCTTGCAGGCATCCATTATCCTCCTCAGCATGAGATCCACGCTCTCAACGCCGATGAGAGTAGCCTCGTAGTTCCCCGTATGACCGACCATGTCCCCGTTAGGATAGTTGCATCTCAGGAACTGATACTCTCCTGATTCTATGGCCTCCACCATGAGGTCGGTGATCTCACAAGCCTTCATCCATGGTTTCTTCTCGAAAGGTATGATGTCTGAAGGTACTTCCACCCATGTCTCAAGCTCATCAGAGAACTTCTCTGATCTGTTTCCGTTCCAGAAATAGGTAACATGTCCGAACTTCTGGGTCTCAGAGCACGCAAAGCTCTTTATGCCCTTATTAACGAGGAATTCACTAAGTGTGTGCTCTATGTGAGGCGGTTCCACGAGGAAGTGGTCCGGAAGCTTAAGATCTCCGTCATACTGCAGCATTCCAGCATAGTATACGTTAGGCTTCTTTACCTGTTCGAAGGAATCGAATCCCTTGTTCATGTAATCGAATGCCTTGGAAAGCTCCACTGCTCTGTCTCCTCTGAAGTTGTAGAGAAGTACTGAGTCTCCGTCATCTATGGTCCCAAGAGGCTCTTCTCCGTCGGCAATTACAAAACCGGGAAGGAACTGATCCGTGTATCCGCCCTCTGCCCTTAATGTCTCTATGGCATCTCTTGCTGAAGCAAACTTCCTGCCGTCGCCCATTACGTGAATATGCCATCCTTTTTCAACCATGGACCAGTCTGCTTCATATCTGTCCATAGTGATCACCATCCTGCCGCCTCCTGAAGCTATGCAGGCATGGAAGCCGTCACCGTTCAGAGACGCGATCTCATCCTCAAGCTGATCGACATATGTAAGTGCGCTAGTTTCAGGAACGTCTCTTCCGTCAAGAAGGATGTGGATCCTAACTTCCCTGAGTCCCTCTTCCTTAGAATGTCTCAGCATTGCAAGAAGATGGGATATATTCGAATGTACGTTTCCGTCTGACAGCAGTCCGATGAAATGGAGCTTGCCTTCATTCTCCTTCACAAATGAAATTGCCTCTCTCCATGCGGAAGACCTGTAGATGTCTCCGCTCTCTATGGATTCGTTTACCAGCTTGGCTCCCTGGGAATAGATCTGTCCGCATCCGAGTGCGTTATGTCCGACCTCGGAGTTTCCCATGTCTTCATCCGACGGAAGACCTACTGCGGTTCCATGTGCTTTGATGGTAGTATGCGGGCATTTCCCCATGAGTTCATCCAGCTGAGGCTTGTATGCATGGAGCACGGCGTTGCCCATATCCTTCTCGGTCCAGCCGACTCCGTCCATCACTACGAGTACAACAGGTTTGTTCATAGTTTTTCTCCTTTTTAATTCTGAAAAAATGGTCAGTGACCTGTTAGAATCACTATGTTAAGTATAAAAAAAGAGGAGTGATTTCTCAAGGAGAATCAAAGCCTCCATAGAAAAACTCCTCTCGACTTATTAATTATCTCAGCTTCTCCCTGTAAGCTTGCCTGTGATCCAGCATATAAGGAAAGCCAGAACGTCGAAACACACTATGGTAGCGCCTACAGGTGTTCCTAAAACGATAGAAGCAGCCATGCCTATAAGCGTGCATAATACCGATATGACTGCCGAGAACAGCGTCACGCTCTTAAAGTTGCTGAACACTCTCATCGCAGACATCGCCGGGAATATCACAAGTGCCGATATGAGGAGCGATCCTATGAGATTCATTGCAAGAACGATGATAACGGCTATGATAACGGCAATCACAAGATTGAAGGCCTCCGTGTCAGTTCCGGATGCCTTTGAGAAATCCTCATCAAAGGTAACTGCGAAGATCCTGTTGTAGAAGAACAGGAAGAACAGCACCACCAGAACTGAGAAGACCGTGCAGATGATGACATCGGCCTTAGTCAGAGTAAGCATGGATGTGGCTCCGAACAAAGTCGAACAGACGTCTCCCGATACATTGGATGTCACCGAGAAAACGTTCATGAACAGATATCCGAATGCAAGAGCACCTACGGATATCATGGCTATCGCCGCATCTCCCTTTATCCTCGTAGACTGGCCTGTCTTAAGTATAAGTATCGCGCATATGACCGTGACGGGGAGGACTATGTATGTCCTGTTCATAAGTCCGGTCACGGCTGCCACCGCCATCGCTCCGAAGGCAACGTGAGAGAGCCCGTCTCCTATGAAAGAGAGCCTCTTAAGAACGAGTATCACTCCCAGGAGTGCCGCAGCAACGGATATCATGATACCCACCATGAAGGCATATCGTACGAAGGGATACTGAAGATATTCCAAGATCTTTGCTATCATTGTTCCTCTCTCCCCTCCTCCCTCAGAAACTCATCTGTGGTCCCGAAGAAGACCGATCTTCCAATGTCAAGTACATGTGTGGAATATCTGACAGCATTCTTCACGTCATGGGAGATCATTATTATCGTGATCCCCTCCCTGTGAAGGTCCTCCACCAGTTCGTAGAACTCCTCCGTGACTCTTGGATCAAGGCCTGAAACCGGTTCATCCATGATGAGTATCTTTCCTGTGGCTGTAAGTGCCCTTGCCAGAAGTACTCTCTGCTGCTGACCCCCCGAGAGATCTCTGAAACTCTTTCGGGATATCTCCGATATACCAAGCTTCTGCATTATCTCTTCGACGGAAGATCTCTCCTCATTGGAGTAGAAGAGTCTCTTTTTGAGCCTTCCCTGGAACCCGGAAAGTACTATCTCCCTGACTGAAGCAGGAAAATCCCTCTGTATCAATGTCTGCTGGGGCAGATAGCCTATCCCGTCTTTTCTAAGTCCGTCCCCGAATGAGACCGTCCCCTTTATGGGTCTTGAAAGCCCTATCATCGTCTTTAAGAGAGTTGTCTTTCCGGAGCCGTTCTCTCCGAGTATGGAAAGATAATCCCCTTCGTTCACTTCAAAGGAGATACCGTCAAGTATGGAATTCGTGCCGTATCCGATGGAAACGTCTTTTACGCTTATAAGAGCCATATCATTCTTCGAGTGCCTTTTCAAGCACTTGAAGGTTCTCCTCCATTATCTTAAGATATGTCGAGCCTTCCTCATAGTCTGAAAGTGTAGTCGACTGCATGGAATCCATCACAAGTATACCGCAGTCTGTCGTTCCTGAGTCCCTTATCACAGTATCTGCCAGTTTACCGTCGGAGCTCTCAGTGATTATAACGTATCTGAGTCCCAGTTCCTTCAGTTTCTCTGAGAGGAACCTTATCGTCTCAAAGCTCGCTTCGGACTCCGCTGAACATCCCTTGAAGGCCGCATGGTAATCGAGGCCGTAGTCTTCAGTCATGTATCTGAACGGGAATCTGTCAGGGATCAGGATCCCTCTCTTTGATGAAGAAGCAACTGTTGTCTTATACTTTCCATCCAGCTCTCTGAGCTTAAGAGCATAAGCTTCGAAGTTCTTTTCATATATGTCCGCATTCTCCTTATCGAGACTTGTAAATGCGTCCCTTATGGCTCCGCAGACTTTTTCCGCGAACCTGAGGGAAAGCCATACATGCTCGTCATACTCCGGTCCTTCTTCCCCTTCTTCTTCATCCTCGTCCGTCATGCCTTCCTTCATCTCCTCTTCCCTTATGTCGTCCTTAAGGATCTCCATGAGGTCAAGTATCAGCATGGAGCTGTTATGCTCCCCTTTCATAAGGTCTTCCACCCATGCATCGGATTCACCGCCGACATATATGAACATGTCTGCATTCCGGATCTTCAGCATGTCGTCAACGGTAGGCTGGAAGTTGTGTATGTCGACGCCTTTATCGAGTATCAGGCTTACTTCATATCCATCCTTCAGTTCACCGAGTATGTTCAATACCCAGTCGTATTCCGGAAATATGGTAACAACTACCGAGGGGACATCATTTTCTTTCTTTCCCGGAGCACATGAAGACACGAGCACAAGAAGTGCCGCAATAATGCATATAAAAACAGTACGTCTTCTCATATAAATCACGCTCCAAGGTAATCATTCCCATACATGGTCATATAATTTTTGCATATAATAACGGAAAAATCAAAATAATGCGGTCTTATGCGATCATCTCTTCCCAATACACATAACCCAGGACTTCCCTGGTCCTTTGTGCCATGAAGTCGAGTTTAGCCTTTAGGTGTTCGGAAGACATCACCATCTCGTAATATGATGAGAAATCCCCATGTTCTGAATAGAATTCATCCTCGGTAAAGATCATCTCTATAAGCGTTGCCCTGTCCTCCATGGGAGAGACAGTCGAATAGATCCTGGCGAAATACGGTTTTTTCGTGAAATAAACAAGATAGCCGAATACATCAGCGTCGTAATAATGATCAAGATCATATGAGTAGTGGAAGTTTTTGGGATTCATCTTTTGCCACTTGTCAAAAGCAAACGCCATCTGGTCATGTTCCAGGATCAGATTCTCGACTGCATGCCATATCTCATGATGTATGGTCTCGCTCCCGCCATGGGAATCCAGGTCGATCATGATGTTGTACCAGCTTCCGTACATATACTGAAGCCCGCCGGCTTCGAAACTGCCTGATGTTTTGTTCAGTATGTCCCTTAAAACTATGAAACGGATACCGCCGTTGCCTGACTGGTCCCTGAAGTTGGAAAAGAATCCCTCGGGGTATCTCGAAAGACTTTTATAGAGCTCGTCAAGAAATTCTGCTGTCTCAAGAGAGACATTGCTCTTATCTTCCCCGACTCCTTCCACGGATTCGCCGGAATAATCCCAAGGCTCATGGGCGTTCTTCACTTCGTTCCCTATGAGGACGGTCACTCCGAACTTCCTTTCGATTATGTCAGCATATATCCTGCAGCCTTTTAAATGATCTCCCGCCACATGCTTTTCGGGGATCTCTGAAGGAGTCCTCTCGTATGTCCTTAGCTCATCGCTTTTTTCAGTGAGGGAGGGAATGATGCTGTAAATGTGATACTCCCCTTTTTCTCCGTTATCCAGCATGGGCATGAATATGAAGCTTCCGTCCCTGAGGAGCATGGCCGCATACTGTGAAAAGCTCACATCGATCAGCGTTCCCGTGGAACTCTTTTCAGTCAGAAATCCCAGTTCCATCCCCTTGAACGCGTTTTTGGTTTCTTCCTCCTGAGCCTCATTAAGCAGCAGCACGGTTTCTCCGGCATCATAGCACCTTATCTCCTTGCCCCTGTCCAGCATGAAGGTGCCCCTGTAGGCTGCTTCCACGGGTTCAAAGATCTCGTAATCCATGTGGTCCTGAACAGTATCGGTATAAACGTAATCCGTTGCAAGGAGGTTCTCTCCCGAGAATTCGAAAATGGTCTTGTCTGTGAAAGCCTGACCCCGGAAGACATCCTTTTCCATGTCATATATCATATATGATCTGTCATGAATATCATCTGCACACGGAGATGATACGCAAAGGAGCCTCTTTTGCATGTTCATGCATACTATGCTCCCGCCGGTGAATGACTTCTTTTTAACAGTTCCGGTATTCAGATCCGTAATGAAAAGATCACTTCCCATATACGAATAGATCTTCTCCTCCTCCATGTCCATGGAGTGCTCGGGATATATGTAGGAACGGGATGAGTAATGATATTTCCTCACAAGGTTCATGAACGCGTCATATTCGGCGACAGTATTGTCGGTGAGGTCCGAGGTGATGATGTTCCCGTTCTTTCTGATGCCGAGAAGCACCTGTTCCTCCCTGTACAGATGGACTGCACCTGTGCTTCCGTCAGCGGGATCTAATATCATGTAACCATTCCTTGCCGTATCGTTGATGTTGATGTTGAGGAGCAGCTTTCCATCGGGGGTCTCCATGGCCGAATAGATATAACAGCCCCTTATGACTGTTTCATATTTCTTTACCGGTTCTCCTTCCGGAACGGAAGGCACGACTGAAGATGATGTCGCGGAAGAAGACGGAGCAGGGCTTTCCGAAGGCAATGAAGATACAGCCGAAGACGGCACGTTCTCCCTTCTGCAGGAGCATACTGAAAGAATGAGAGTCAGTATCAGAACTATTGATAATATCTTTTTCATTTCAAATAAAAAGAGCATCTCCGGAAAGGAAATGCCCTATACTTCTTTCTTGATCATTCAGGTATAAAACAATCCCTGAACACATTATACCCGACAAGATCTATCAGTCAATCGAATAGAGATCCCTGAACTTGGTCTCAAGATAATCGACATAATACTGAGGATCGAAGGGTGCTCCCACACACTTCTCGAGAAGAGCTCCCGGGGCATACATCTTGCCATACTGCCAGATGTGTTCGGTCAGCCATGCCACTATCGGAGACAGATCGTCATCCTCCACTGCCTTATATACGTCGAAATCCTCTTCCATCTTCTTCAAAATCTGGGCTCCGTAAGCGCTTCCAAGAGCATATGACGGGAAATAGCCAAAGCTTCCGCTTGACCAGTGTGAATCCTGAAGACATCCTCTCTTATCGTCCGGCACGTCTACTCCGAGATACTCCTTCATCTTTGCTGCCCAGGCATCAGGAAGATCCTTTACCTCGAGGGTGCCCTTGATGAGCTGTTTTTCAAGCTCGTAACGGACCATGATGTGAAGGCTGTATGTGAGCTCATCTGCATCTATCCTTATGAGGCCCGGTTCCACCTTGTTGACCGCACGGTAAAGCTGTTCAGCTGTGACGGTCCTGAACTGTTCCGGGAAAAGCTCCTTGAGCTTCGGGAGCACGTTCTTTACGAATGGACGGCTCCTGCCTATTATGTTCTCGAAAAACCTTGACTGGCTCTCATGGATACCCATGGATACTCCGCCCGCGACGGCAGTATATTCATGCTCATCCCCGCTTCCGAGCTCATAGAGCGCATGTCCTCCCTCATGGACCACGGAGAACATGGAGTTCACTGCATTGTCCTCATGATAGTTGGTGGTTATCCTGACGTCCTTCTTGTTGAAATTGGTCGTAAACGGGTGTTCCGTCTCTCCTATGCCGCAGTGGCTCCTGTCAATGCACATCTTCTCCATGAGATAGTCGGAGAACTGTCTTTGCGCATTTATATCGAAGTGACCGTAAAGGAAGGAATCATCTATCTGATCCTTCTTCATGATCTCTTCAAGAAGAGGTACTATCCTTTCCCTGAGCTTCAGGAAGAATGCGTCTGCCGTCTCCTGTGTGAGTCCCTCCTCATATAGATCTAGGAGCACGTCATATGCGTCCTTCTCAGGGTCGTAGTATGCAGCCATCTTCCTGTTGAAGGCGACTATCTTCTCAAGACAGGGCCTGAAGGATTCGAAATCATTTTCTTCCTTGGCCTTATGCCAGACCGAGTCAGCCTCGTTAAGAAGCATCTGGTATTCAACGTACTCGTTCTCCGGGATCTTCTTCGTCCTGTCGAAGTCCTTCTTTAAAAGCTCGACTTCTCTCTTCCTGTGATCGTCAAGTTCGCTCATGTTCCCGGAGAGGAATGTCAGAAGCTCATCCACCTCAGGATTTATGAACTTCCTGTACATCTCTCCAGAGAGGATGCCGAGGGCAACTCCCCTTCCCTCTGCGGTATCCTTCGGTGCGGTAGTCACTGCATCGTAGAACACGATCCCCATGGCATGGGAATATGCATACTGTATCTTCTGTAACTCGTCCAGCTTTGCGACTGCTGTCTTTATATCCATCATCCTATGTCCTCCCAGACTTTTTCTATCTTTCTTCCTACGCTCTCAAAGAAAAGCTGCTCATCTGCCCTGAACCTGTTGAGATAGGGGCTGTCGATATCTAGTACCGCAACTACCTCGCCCTTCACTATTATGGGCACCACGATCTCAGAGTTTGACGCCTCGTCGCAGGCTATGTGTCCCGGGAAGGTGTGCACGTCGTTTATGAGCATCGTCTTCTTAAGGACCATCGCTGTGCCGCAGACTCCGTCTCCCGGCTTTATCTTCACGCATGCGGGAAGCCCTATGAAGGGTCCTACCTGGAGGATTCCCTCCCTCACTATATAGAAGCCGGCCCAGTTGAGGGCATCCATGCCGTCAAATATCGCAGAGGCAGTATTCGCCATGTTGGAGATTATCCAGTCGTCCTTTACTATGAGGGCATCGACCTGCTCCAGCAGTTCATCGTATTTTCCCATCCGAAATTCTCCTTATCTGACGCTGTATAGCAGATCCCCGTAGGAAGGATATGCCCAGCATTTCTTTGAAACTATCAGTTCCAGCTCGTCCACCACTTTCCTGAGGCAGGCCATTGCGCTGTATACCTCTTTTCTGTAGTAGAGTGCCTTTTCTCTGATGTTATCAAAGTCATCGGCCTTCATTATGCTCTCCTCGAGGTCTCCCAGAGCCTTATACATCAAGTCCGCAAGGGACGATATCCTGGAGAGGATGCTGCTCTCCATGGAGGTGGAGACTTCCGTCTTCATCTTCTCCTTCCTCTCTGCCGTCCTTGCGAGGAGCTCCTCGTATTCCACTATCGAAGGTATCACGAGCTTGTTCACCATGTCGGTCATGGTGAGGGCTTCTATGTGAAGGACCTTGCAGTAGTTCTCATACATGACCTCGCACCTTGAAAGGATCTCAGTCTTGGAGAGCACCTTGTACTTCTCGAAGAGTTCCACGTTCTTCGGGTCAGCGAAGCAGGCTATGGCCTCAGGCGTGGAGTTGATTATCCGAAGTCCGCGCCTTTCGGCCTCCTTCTGCCATTCCTCCGAATAGTTGTTGCCGTTGAATATGATCCTCTTGTGATCGCGGAGAGTCTTCTTCACTATCCTGTTGACGTCGTCCGCTATGTCTCCCGAGGTCTCGAGTATGGTGGCGAATTCATCGAGCTGTGCAGCGACTATGGTGTTCAGCACCGTATTGCAGAACGCTATGCTCTGGGAGGATCCTACCATCCTGAATTCGAACTTGTTACCTGTGAAAGCGAATGGCGAAGTCCTGTTCCTGTCTGTATTGTCCCTCTCGAAGGACGGCAGCACCTGTGCTCCGATCTCCATGAGATCGTCCTTCATCCTCTTGTGCTCATTATCCTCCTCAAGATCCTTCAGCACCTTTGAGAGCTCGTCTCCGAGGAACATGGAGACTATGGCCGGGGGAGCCTCGTTCCCTCCGAGCCTGTTGTCGTTTCCTGCGGACGCTACGCTCATGCGCAGAAGATCCTGATACTCGTCCACTGCCTTTATGACTGCGCTAAGTATCAGCAGGAACTGTGCATTCTCTGCCGGAGTCTTTCCTGGATCCAGGAGGTTCACTCCCCTGTCCGTGCTTATTGACCAGTTATTGTGCTTGCCGCTTCCGTTGACTCCGTTGAAGGGCTTCTCGGCCAGGAGGCATACCATATGGTGCTCTCTTGCCACCTTCTTCATCATCTCCATCACGAGCTGGTTCTGATCCACTGCTATATTGGTCGTGGCATACACCGGTGCCAGCTCATGCTGTCCCGGGGCTGCCTCGTTGTGTTCTGTCTTTGCATTGATGCCGAGCTTCCAGAGTTCCACGTTCAGATCCTTCATGTAGTCATGGACCCTTCTCTTGATGGCTCCGAAATAGTGGTCGTCGAGCTCCTGTCCCTTTGCGGGCCTTGCTCCGAAGAGCGTTCTTCCGCAGTTTAAGAGATCCATCCTCTTAAGGTAAACGTCCTCGTCTATGAGGAAATACTCCTGTTCGGCTCCGACGGTGGTTATGACCCTTTCTGCCTTTGTACCGAAGACCTTCAGAATCCTCATCATATGTCTGTTTATGACTTCCATGGACCTCAAGAGAGGAGTCTTCTCATCCAGTGCCTCTCCGCTGTAGGAGCAGAAGGCCGTCGGTATGCAGAGCACGTCATCCTTTACGAAGGCATAGGAAGTCGGATCCCAGGCGGTATATCCCCTGGCCTCGAAGGTGCTCCTTAATCCTCCTGAAGGGAAGCTCGATGCGTCAGGCTCTCCCTGTATGAGCTCCTTGCCCGAGAATTCCATTATGATCCTGCCGTCGCTGTCAGGTGAAAGGAAGCTGTCATGCTTCTCCGCAGTCATTCCCGTCATGGGCTGGAACCAGTGAGTGAAGTGGGTAGCGCCTTTTCCTATCGCCCATTCCTTCATGGCGTTTGCGACCACGTCGGCGATCTGGGGATTCAAGGGCTTACCGGTATTGATCGTGGCACGGAGGGATCTGTATACCTCCTTTGGGAGCATGTCCTTCATGACCTCGTCATTGAAGAGACTCGTAGCATAGACTTCCTGGATCTTGTTCATATAGGTATCCTTTGCTGAAATATAAAGTCCTTTTGATATGCGGGAAACCTTCTTCCCGATTTAATCTATATTATGTTTATGCCATGCACCGTGTCAAGGAAAAGGGGCTTTATGTTCCCCTTTCCTTAAGCGCTCATACGGTCTGGAGTATGTAGAATTTGAGATAATCCGTCTCCGGGATGTTCAGCATTATCGGATGGTCCTCCGCCTGTCTGGATACGGATACCATCTTAAGGTATATCCCCGTCTTCTGCATCGCATCCGAAAGCATCTTCTCAAAGAGCTCGTGGGGCATGAAGTGCGAGCAGGAGCATGTGCAGAGATATCCTCCCCTCGGCAGCAGCTTCATGGCTCTCGAATTGATCTCGAGATATCCGTTATATGCGTTCCTCGTCCTGTCGCGGGATTTCGTGAATGCGGGAGGATCGAGGATTATGAGGTCATATTCCTTTCTGTTCACTTCTTCCAGGACCTTGAAGACGTCTCCCGTGATGAAGCGGATGTCCGCTCCGTTAAGCTCGGCATTCCTCCTGGCATTCTCTATGGCCGTCTCGGATATGTCGACCGCCGTCACGCTCTTTGCTCCGTTAAGAGCACAGTTAAGAGCGAAGGACCCTGTATGTGTGAAACAGTCGAGCACCCTTCTTCCCTCTGAGATCTCTGCGACCTTCTTCCTGTTCCTCTTCTGGTCCAGGAAGTATCCGGTCTTCTGTCCGTTCTCGAAGTCTACCCTCATGAGCACACCGTTCTCATTTATGACGGTCTCCGTCTCTCCCCTATCTTCATCTCCGTACCAGCCTTTGTATTCACTAAGTCCCTCGAGCCTTCTTGAAGAGACATCGTTCCTCTCGTATATGCCCCTTACGGATACACCGTCCTCCTTCAACACTTTTAAGAGAGAATCATATATCACATCCTTATGGGCATCCATGCCGAAGGTCAGCACCTCGCTCACCAGGACGTCGTTGAACCTGTCGACGATGATGCCCGGCAGCTGGTCCGCTTCGGAGAATAGTATCCTCGTGCATGAGAGCTGGTCCTTCATCACGGTCTTCCTGTAGTTCCACGCATATTCTATGCGCCTCCTGAAAAAAGCGTCATCAATCGAGACCTGGTAATCCCTTGTAAGAAGCCTTACCCTTATCTTGCTCTCAAGGGAGATGAATCCCGTGCCGAGATATTTACCCTTTTCCGATATGACGTCCACGAGAGAACCGTTCTCTATCCCCTCATCCTGTCGGACCACGTCGCTCCCGAATATCCACGGGTGCCCGTTTGCTATCCAGTTCTCGCCCTTCTTCGATATAGTTACAGTGCCGTAGCCCCTGAGTTTCATTTTCATCCTCCGGAAAAGACAAGCCGGAAATCCGAACGAAACGCATTTTGTTTCCGTCTCTCTCGTTTGTCTCAAAGATAATATATAGTATAATATATTTTGGTTTTCAGCGACTTAAAACGGAGGTAGATTTTTTGGACAACAGCATCTATCAGAATCCGCTCTGCGGAAGATATGCATCGAAGGAGATGCAGCATATTTTCTCCAACGACACCAAGTTCACGACCTGGAGAAGGCTCTGGATAGCCCTTGCCGAATCCGAGAAGGAGCTCGGCATCGACATCACCGATGAGCAGATAGAGGAATTGAAGGCCTTTAAGGACGACATCAATTATGAAGTCGCCCAGGCCCGCGAGAAGGAAGTCAGACACGACGTCATGAGCCATGTCTATGCTTACGGACAGCAGGCAAAGAAGGCTGCAGGCATACTGCACCTCGGAGCCACGTCCTGTTTCGTCGGCGACAATACTGACATCATAGTCATGAAGAGTGCTCTCCTGCAGATAAGGAAGCTCCTCGTGAACCTCATAAATGAGCTCTCGAAGTTCGCTCTTGCACACAAGGACGATGCGACTCTTGCATATACCCATTTCCAGGCCGCACAGCCTACCACCGTGGGCAAAAGATCCACTCTGTGGCTCTATGACCTTACTCTTGACCTTGAGGCAGTGGACCATGTCCTTTCGAACCTGAAACTCAGGGGCTGCAAAGGCACCACCGGAACATGCGCAAGCTTCCTCGAGCTCTTCGACGGAGATCATGAGAAGGTTAAGGATCTGGAGAAGCACATCGCCTCCAGGATGGGATTCGATGCATGCGTTCCCGTCTCCGGACAGACATATACTAGAAAGATCGACTACTTCGTGCTCTCCGCCCTTTCAGGCATAGCTCAGAGCGCACATAAGTTCTCGAACGACATAAGGCTCCTCTCCCACCTGAAGGAAGTGGACGAGCCCTTCGAATCGAAGCAGATCGGCTCCTCCGCCATGGCGTACAAGAGGAACCCGATGAGGAGCGAGAGGATAGCCTCCCTCGCGAGATACATAATGATAGACACGCTGAATCCTGCTATCACGGCAGCAACACAGTGGTTCGAGAGGACCCTCGATGACTCTGCGAACAAGAGGATCAGCATCCCCGAGGCTTTCCTGGCCACGGACGCCATACTCTCCCTCTACATCAACATAGTATCGGGCATGAGGGTATATCCGAAGGTCATGGAGAAGCATCTTAAGGAAGAGCTCCCCTTCATGGTCACCGAAGGGATCATAATGATCGGTGTAAAGAAGGGCGGCAACAGACAGGAGCTCCATGAGGCTATAAGGCAGCATTCCGTAAAGGCAGCCGAACAGGTCAAGCTCTACGGAAAGGACAACGATCTCATGGACAGGATCAAGGGCGATCCCCTGTTCGACATCACCGATGAGGAGCTTAAGGAGCTCTTCGATTTCAAGAAGTATACGGGAAGGGCTCCCGAACAGACGGAAGAGTTCCTGAACGACTATATATATCCCCTCCTTGAAGAGAACAAAGATGTTCTCGGAGTGGATGTGACAATAAACGTGTGACACGAAGAAATGTGAGGAAATGAAATGATTACAGCTATAGTGGGAATCAACTGGGGCGACGAAGGCAAGGGCAGGATGGTAGACCTCCTGAGCGGAGACTACGACATCGTCAGCCGTTATCAGGGCGGCAACAATGCAGGCCATACGGTCGTCAATGAAAAAGGAAAGTTCATACTGAACCTCCTTCCTTCAGGTATTCTCCGTGAGAACACGGTGAACGTCATGGGCAACGGAATGGTAATAGACATAGAACATCTCGTGGGCGAGATCGGAAGACTTGAAGAGAAAGGCATAAAGATCTCCGAGAGGAACCTCAAGATCAGCGACAAGGCGATCATCTGCATGCCTTACCACAAGATGCTGGACATCCTCGAGGAGGACAGGCTCGGCGATGCCAAGTTCGGCTCCACGAGAAGGGGCATCTCCCCCGTCTATTCGGACAAATACATGAAGAAGGGCATCCGTATGGGCGACCTTTTCGAGAGCGACGAATTCCTGAGAGAAAAGGTAAAGAACATAGTCGAATGGAAGAACCTCACCGTTCATGACGGATACAAGGCTGAGGCTCTGGATCCGGAAGAGATGTTCCGGTGGCTCAGGACCTACGGAGATCCGCTAAAGAAGCACATCACGGATACCACATATTATCTCTCCGATGCCATAGCTCATGACAAGAGCATCATGTTCGAGGCTCAGCTCGGTGCTCTAAGAGACATAGACTTCGGTATCTATCCGTACACATCCGCATCCTCCACAATCGCCGCATATGCCCCCATCGGTGCAGGCATACCGTTTGCAAAGCTCGATAACATAGTCGGCATAATCAAAGCATATTCCAGCTGCGTCGGAGAAGGCCCTTTCACATGCGAGTTCTTCGGTGAGGAGGCTGCAGCATTAAGAGGCGCAGGACAGGAGTTCGGAGCCGCTACCGGAAGGCCGAGAAGAGTCGGAGGATTCGACGTCGTCGCCTCCAGATACGGAGTCATGGTACAGGGTGCAACGGAGCTTGCTCTTACGAAGCTCGACATACTCCAGGATATGGACAAGATACCGGTATGCGTTGCATATGACATAGACGGAGAGCTCACTCAGGAGTTCCCGACCGGCGAGAGGCTCAACAGAGCAAAGCCTGTCTACGAATACTTCCCGGGCTTCAAGACCGACATAACCGGTTGCAGGAAGATGGAAGACCTGCCGAAAGAGGCCGTCGACTACATAAGATACATCGAGGAGAAGATGGGATGCCCCGTAAGGTACGTCTCAGTCGGAGCCGAGAGGAATCAGTACATACAGCTGTTCTGAGGATACAGGGGATGCATTAAAGCATCCCCTTTTCTTTCCCTTCCGCCCTTCCATATGGATATTTATGCGTTCTTGGGTTACAATAAATTGAAAGACTGATTATCGGAGGTTTACCATGACCCATTTCGTAAAGATGCACGGATGTGCCAATGACTATGTTTATTTTGACCTCTTCAAAACTACAATAGAGAACCCTTCAGAGCTGTCGAAGACCCTTTCCGACAGGCATTTCGGTATTGGCGGAGACGGCATAATACTCATCTGCCCTTCCGATAAGGCGGACGCAAAGATGAGGATCTTCAATGCTGACGGAAGCGAGGGCAAGATGTGCGGAAACGGAGTCAGATGCGTTGCCAAATACCTCTACGACTACGGATATGCAAAAAAGCCCATCATTAAGATAGATACCTTAAGTGGAATAAAGACAGTTGAGTTGGAACTGGATGAGGATAACAACGTTGTTTCCTGCACGGTGGATATGGGAAAGGCTGAATTCGCACCATACCTCATACCCGTCATACTCCAGAGCAAAGACGACAGGATCATCAACTACCCCTATACGGTAGACGGACAGGAGCTGATGCTGAACTGCGTCTCCATGGGAAACCCCCACTGCGTGCTCTTCGTAAAGGGAGTGAACAACATGTCCATAGAGAGGCTCGGAAGGATCATGGAGAACAATGCCATATTCCCAGAGGGCGTCAACACCGAGTTCGTGGAGATAGTTAACCACAACACCATCAGGATGAGAGTCTGGGAAAGAGGCAGCGGTGAGACACTGGCCTGCGGTACCGGAGCATGCGCAAGCGTGGTCGCAGCCGTCGAGAACGGGTATTTCCGCAAGGGTGAGACCATAAACGTCATCCTTAAGGGCGGAGAGCTCAAGATCACCTACACCGATGACGGTGTGACTCTTGCAGGACCTGCGACGAAGGTGTTCGAGGGCGACATACAGCTCTGACATACTGATACAACGATCATGAGAGGACCTTAAGTCCTCTCTTTGTTTAAGAAAAGGAAGCGCCATGAACAAGAAAAAGAATCTGTTCTTTGAATCTGAGCTCTGGAGGACTGTCAAGTTCACACTGTTCTCCATCTCTGCAGGAGCCATACAGATAATAGCCTATGAGCTCCTCGACAAGCTGACGGGCTGGCCATACTGGCCGAAGTACCTCATCGCCCTCCTCCTGAGCGTGATCTGGAACTTTACACTGAACCGCAAGTTCACTTTCAAGTCAGCCTCAAACGTGCCATTAGCAATGCTGAAGGTCCTCGGTTATTATGCCGTGTTCACTCCCCTCTCCACCCTGTTCGGAAACTGGCTGACCGAGAAGTGCGGATGGAACGGCACCTTTGTGACCATTCTCAACATGCTGATCAATTTCGTGACGGAATATCTGTTTGACAAGTATTTCGTATTCAATGACAAAATAGACAAGGAGGAAAAAGAAGATGAAGGTATATGATTGTATCCTTACCAGGAGGAGCACCAGATCGTTCCTTGAAGAGATGCCTGAGGAAGAGAGCCTTAAAATGATCGTCGAGGCCGGAAGACATGCTCCGAGCGGAGGGAATTCCCAATCCACCCACTTTTTCGTGATAAAGGATGCAGGCGTCCTTGAGAAACTTGCCGAACTAGTGGAGAATGCCTTTTCGAAGATGGAGATATACGAGGGCATGTACCGCTCTATGGTATCCTCCATCACCAGAGCAAAAAAGGGAGGATATATCTTCCACTACAATGCTCCTGTGCTCATAGTCACTGCAAACAAGAAGGATTACGGAAACAACATTGCGGACTGTGCATGTGCACTTGAGAACATGATGATATGCGCAAATTCCCTTGACATGGGCACCTGCTGGATCAACCAGCTGAAATGGCTGAATGAAGATCCTGCTCTTCTTGAATACTTCAGGGGTTTCGGATTAAAGGAAGACGAAAGGATATACGGTGCTCTCGCTGTCGGATATGCCGCCACTGAGGACGGACTTCCGGTGAGAAAGCCTCTTCCGCGCACCGGAAACGAAGTGACAGTGATCTAAAGATCACATAAACACGTTCTTTATAAAGATCTCAAGGCCTATGAAGATGAGTATTGCTCCCCCTACGTAGAGGGATCTGTTCTTTAACTTGTTTTCAAGGGCCTTTCCTATATGTGTGGCAAGTATACACATAAGGAACGTGACTACCGCTATGATGACTGAGCATTCGAGCATCTGTATGAAGGAATACTCGCTCAGCACGAGTCCTACGGACAGGGCGTCTATGGAAGTGGCTACAGCCTGGAGCATGAGCTCTCCGAAGTTATACGGGCTTCTCTCATAGTCATCGTCATGGGACAGCTGATACCCTTCCCTTATCATGTTGATGCCTATATACAGAAGCAGTATCAGGGCCACGTATGGCACTATGTTCCTGATGAACGAGAACACGTGAAAGGCAGCGTTCACGAGCACCCATCCGAGAAGCGGCATGGCTCCCTGAAAGAAACCGAAGGTCGCTGAACATACGTTCTTTTCATATGGTTTCATATCGGGATGCTTTAATGCATTCCCTATGGAAACGGAGAACGAATCCATGGCAAGACCCACTCCGAAGAGCAGGCTGTTGAATAAGAAATAGAATGAAAGATCCATGTTCGTCCCCTTTTTGTGATATCTATTCTGTTTTACCACATTATCCATACTGAGTAAACAGAAGAGGAGGGATATTTCCCTCCTCTTTCAAATCTTTACATTCAGTCAAGTATATCTATATTTATGTTTCCCGTAGTGGTCTTTACTGTGCATGTACCTTCTCCTGTTGTATCGGGAACGGTTATCTTTCCGGTCGTGCTGTCCGTCTTAAAGGTCTTTGCCGTGAGAAGAGTACCTGTCACGTTTCCCGTGTCAGTCTTTATCTCTATCTCTCCGGCATCACACTTCTTGAACTCTATGTTTCCGGTATCGCTCTCGATATCCATGAGTCCTGATGCCTGCACGTCCTTCATTGAGATGCGTCCCGTGTTCGTGCTCACTTCAAGATCGTGGCATCTTAACTCCTCTATCCTGATGGCTCCCGTAGCGGTCTCAAGATCTGCGGTCCCTATGATGGAGATACCCCTGGCCTCGATGTGTCCTGTATCGCATTTCACGGTGACTCCTGCAAAGGTAGTCTCTTGAGGGAGCTCTATCTTTCCCGTATCGTTCTCTATCTCCAGAGAGCCGTACATGCTGTCGGGAAGGCTTATCGTAAGCTTAAGATTGTTGAATATGCTTATGATATGATCGTACCACTTCCTCGTATCCTGGACAGTTATGCTGAGTTTCCCGTTTATGATCTCCACCTTATGCTTCACCTTGTCCGTCTCATAGCACCTTACGGTACATTTTCCGTCGGTCGCCTTCTCGAAGACAATATCGGTGGTATTCACCTCTATGCTGATATCCTTGAAGGAAGGATCCAACGTATATGTATTTGTCTCATATGATATCTCTGAGATATTGAAGATATGGAAACGGGCCAGAAGCCTGAGTCCGAAATACACTATCGAACCGAATACTCCTATCAAGAGTATCACTATCAGAAGTCCCTTGAGAAATTTACCCATGAAGAGCGTCTCCTTATGTTTGATCGTATATATTCTAATGCAATAATTATGAAATTACTAAAAATTTAATGACCTGCTTCAGTTTTTGACAGTATATCCGGGGGGAAGTAAAATTAATGTTGAGATCAAATTTTAAGGAGGTTTACCGGATGTATAACTTTACTTTTCAGATCCCTACCCGCATCAATTTCGGAAAAGGCCAGATAAGCCATCTTTCCGAACTTAAGGAGAGCGGAAACAAGGTGCTCATGGTATACGGAGGAGGCAGCATCAAGCGCTCCGGGATATATGATGAGGCTATGAAGATATTGAAAGAAGCAGGACTTGAGGTCTTCGAGCTCTCGGGAGTCGAACCGAACCCGAGGATCGAGTCCGTGAGAAAGGGCGTCGAGATCTGCAAGGAGAACTGCATAGACATGGTGCTCGCCATCGGAGGCGGAAGCGTCATCGACTGTGCAAAAGTCGTTGCAGGCGGTGCTAAATACGAAGGAGATCCATGGGACCTCGTCATCGCTCCAGCAAAGATAAAGGCTGCTCTTCCTGTATATTCAGTACTGACTCTTGCAGCTACAGGCTCCGAGATGGATACCTTCGCAGTCATAAGCGACATGTCGAAGAACGAGAAGTGGGGCACGGGTTCTCCCCTGTTCACTCCTAAGATGAGCGTTCTCGATCCCACATATACCTTCACGGTATCCCAGAAGCAGACTGCAGCAGGTACGGCAGACATGATGAGCCACACCTTTGAGAACTACTTCACCTCAGTGGAAGGATTCCTTCAGGCAAGATTCTGCGAAGCTGTCTTAAAGACCTGCATCAAGTACGGACCGATCGCATACAATGATCCCGAAAACTATGAGGCAAGAGCAAACCTCATGTGGGCTTCCAGCTGGGCCATCAACGGTACGCTGAATGCGGGAAGCGGTGTGGCATGGTGCGTGCACCCGATGGAGCATGAGCTCTCTGCATTCTATGACATCACCCACGGACAGGGACTTGCCATCCTCACTCCCCACTGGATGAGATACGTTCTCTCCGAGAACACGGTGGATAAGTTCGTGGAATACGGTGTAAACGTATGGGGCATCGATGAAAAGCTCGACAAATTCGAGATCGCAAACAAGGCCATCGACATGACCGCTGACTTCTTCAAGAATGAGCTCCACATACCTATGACTCTCCGCGAGGTAGGCATCACAGAGAAGACCAACTTCGAGATCATGGCAGAGAAGGCAGCCAACGGTTGCAAGGGATGCTATGTGCCGCTCTCAAAGGAAGACATCATAAAGATCTTCGAAGCAGCTTTCTGATAAAAGCATTAAGGGACCGTCTTCTGACGGTCCTTTTTCTTATGATAAATGGAGAAGAGATATGGAGAAATGGATCAGAGCAAGATACCTTCCTGGGACACCTCTCGGAAAAGACGGTAAAAGGATAACTGCAAGCCCTGAGAACATCGGGATCTCAAGGAGAGCCGCAAGGGAAGGCATGGTCCTTCTCAAGAATGAAGAAGGGACCCTTCCCCTTCCTGATGAAACGAAGATCGCCCTATTCGGAAAAGGTACTTTTGACTACGTAAAGGGAGGCGGCGGAAGCGGCGACGTAATAGTTCCCTATGTCAGGAATATCTTCGATGGATTTAGTGAAATAATCGGTGCAGACAGGATATATGAAGGTACGGTCTCCTTTTACAGGGATTATGTTGACAGCCAGTATGAGGAGGGCTGGGTACCGGGTCTCGTAAGGGAACCCGAGGTGCCGGAAGAACTTCTGCTGGATGCCAGGGCCTTCACGGATACGGCCGTTGTATCGATCAGCAGATTCTCAGGAGAGAGCTGGGACAGAAAGACCGGCAAAACTGACGTGACTGCCGCAGAGGCGATGAACGGAGAGGTCGTAAAGATGAGCGACATGCTCTTCGAGAAGGGCGATTTCTATCTGTCCGATGCTGAAAGAAAGATGCTTGATAAAGTGAGCTCAGTCTTTGAAAAGACCATAGTGGTACTGAACGTCGGAGGCATGGTGGAGACTGCCTGCTATAAGGAGGATCCGAGGATAGATGCGGTACTCATGGCATTCCAGGGAGGAATGGAGGGAGCCTGTGCAGCAGCAGAGCTCCTGATGGGAAAGGACGTCCCCACAGGCAAGCTCACAGACACCTATGCGAGAGAGCTGACCGACTATCCGGGAACCGAGCATTTCTATGACAGCAACGAATACGTTGACTATACTGAAGACATCTATGTAGGCTACAGATTCTTTGAGACCATTCCCGGCATGAAGGAAAAAGTAGTATATCCCTTCGGATACGGACTCTCATATACGTCCTTCAGCCTGTCGGATCAGAAGGTCTCTTTCACTGATACGGAAGTTACTGCAAGCACAGTCGTTACAAATATCGGGAACAGCCGAGGACGTGAGGTCGTTCAGGTGTACTACACTGCTCCAAAAGGCAAGCTAGGAAAGCCTGCGATAGAGCTCGGAGGCTATATAAAGACCAAGATGCTCTCTCCCGGTGAGAAAGAGACCGTTTCCGTCTCATTCCCCATAAGTTCCATATCGAGCTTCGATGACCTCGGAAAGATCAGCAGATCTGCCTGGGTACTTGAAAAGGGTGAATATGTCTTCCATATCGGAACGAGCGTAAGAGACACGGTCATGTGCAGTGACAAACTCGTTATAGATCAGGATACCGTTACCGAGCAGCTATCGGCAAAGCTCACTCCTGTCTCCCTTGAGAAGAGGATGCTCTCCGACGGGTCATATGAGGCGCTTCCCACGGGACCCGCAAGGGACCCATATGAGAACGGACTCACTCCCATGGAGTTCAGCCTCATGTATTCTACTCCGGAGATAAGATATGTGCCCGGCATCAATAATTTCGGAAAGGACCTTACGATGAGTCTGCAGGATGTGGCAGACGGAAAGCTCACACTGGACGAGTTCATATCGGGACTATCGGTGGATGACATGACCCATCTTCTAGGAGGCCAGGTGAACATCGGTCTTGCCAATACCTTCGGATACGGAAACGATCCCGTTCATGGGATACCAAATATCATGACCGCAGACGGTCCTGCAGGAGTAAGGTTCCGCCTGGAAACGGGTGTCACAACGACTGCATTCCCCTGTGCGACGCTTCTTGCTAGCACCTGGGATCCGGAAATCGTATATGAGGTAGGACAGGCAGTCAGCATGGAGGCCAAGGAGAACAATATCATGGTCTGGCTGGCTCCCGGAGTCAACATACACAGGAATCCTCTCTGCGGAAGGAACTTCGAATACTATTCAGAAGATCCTCTGATAGCAGGAAAACAGGCCTCCGCTCTCATCAGGGGCGTCCAGTCGAACGGCATTGCCGCCACTCCGAAGCACTTTGCTCTCAACAACAAGGAGACCGACAGGAGAAGGAGCGATTCCAGAGCATCCGAGAGAGCCATCAGGGAGATATACCTGAAGCAGTTCGAGATCATCGTAAAGGAAGCTCATCCCTGGTCATTAATGAGCAGTTACAACATCATAAACGGACAGAGATCGAGTGAGAGCAAGGACCTTCTCACAGGCATTTTGAGAGAAGACTGGGGCTTCGACGGCATGGTGGTCACCGACTGGTGGACCATGGGCGAACACTATAAGGAAGTGGCAGCAGGAAACGACATGAAGATGGCTACAGGTTTCCCCGGAAGGCTGAAGGAAGCCATGGATAAGGGACTTCTTAACATCGAAGACGTGAAGAAGGCCGTTAAGAACGTGCTTACGCTCATACTCAGAGTCGACTGATCATAAACATCAGAATAATAACAAAGGGCATATCGACGGATATGCCCTTTACTTTTTTTTACCGTCAGAATTCCTTCTTCTCCATTATTCTCACACTTAGAAGATAAGATACGGCAACAAGTATCAGGAAAGCGGCAGTTACCATTATGATCCCTACAGGACTAAGCAGGAAGGATAATGCTGTTTCTATTATATCAACGCTGCCGTCTCCGCTCCCTATGAGTTTAAAGACTATGAACAGCAAGACCGCAAGCCCTCCTATCACTATGAAATACGCTGTCCTGCTCTTTTCTGCCCCGAACCTGAACTGTATCGGGAGCATCATGCAGGCCATCAGGAACAGGAGCGGCAGGTACATCAGGAGAACCGGAGCCTCGGATAACAGATCTATCCTCACTCCCTTTATCATGTTGACAACATAGTAAAAGATCACAGAAATGATCCAGGCGGCGATCTCCGCAAGAAGGGTAAATATATATTTCTCTCTTACATATGTCTTCCTAGAGAACGGAAGCGTCATCAGAAAGGCAAATCCGTTGTCATACTCGTCATAACTGAGCGTGCTTATGGCTATCACTGTGAAGAGCATGGTAAGATAACTCACCACGAAAGAACCATCCATGGTAAATGCAACGAACAGCGAGGCTACGATGAATATCAGGATAGACTGCTTCCTGCTGAGCATCAGCCTCAGATCTTTTTCAAGAAGTCCCTTCATCTCTTTTCGCCTCCCGTCATCATGAGTATGAGATCGTCGATAGTACCGTTCTCTATTCGGATATCAGGATACATATCTACATAAAACTGCTTCTGATCCGTAAAGCAGGTAAAGCCATCTCTCTCCTTCCTGCTTCTCAGGATATGGGACTTGTCCAGCTTTTCAAAGGTCTCTTCGTCCATCCTGAGCACTGCATATCTTTCCTTTATAACCTCAGTATCCTCATGGACTATGACCTTACCGTCATGGATAAGGTATATGTCGTCACACAGTCCTTCAAGATCCGTCGAGATGTGCGAAGTCATGATTATCGAACAGTTCTCGTTCCTTGAGATATAGTCTCTAAGCATATCCAGTATCTCGATCCTCGCCTCCACGTCGAGCCCTGCAGTAGGCTCGTCCATGACAAGAAGGTCTGCCCTGTGTGTGATGGCTGAGATCACTCTGAGTTTGGCACGCATGCCTGTAGAAAAGTCCTTTATCTGTTTCTTTAAAGGAAGACCCTGAGAAGTGCAGAAACTCCTGAAAGAAGACTCATCAAATGAAGAATACATCTTCTTCAGGATATGTATTATATCCTCGACATTGAGATACATGCTGAATCCGGAATCGGAAAGACATGCTCCTATGTTCTCTTTATCCTTTGCTTCAAGGCAAGAAGTCTCTCTGCCGTTAATGGTGACAGTGCCCGCGTCAGGCTTTATGAGCCCGAGAATGGCCTTTATAGTGGTGCTCTTTCCGGCACCGTTCTTCCCTATTATCCCGGTCACCCTTCCGTCAGGTATCTCAAGTGACAGGTCCAGCTGAAAGTCTCCGTACTGTTTTCTTAGTCCATCAACTATTACCATCGTTAATCCTTTCTTGCCTTATCATTCGAGATTTGCATGCATCTTTCGTACTGTCCTGAAATCCTGGCCTCTCCTGAACATCAGTTCTCCCACAACTCCGTCTAGAGTGAGGGTAAGAGCAGCCTCGGCATAGTTTCCCGGCTGATTCGTCTTTCCGTAACGGTCTGTCTCGTCATCAGACGGATCGTCAGCAGGAGTTCCGGGTACCGTCACGACGACATCGCATTCATTTGCTATGGGAGAATCGGGATGCTGGGTCAATACGGCAGTCTTCGCCCCATGCGATCTAGCTTTTTTCACTACAGCAAGAGTCACTTCTGTTTTTCCGGACCCTGAACCCACTATCAGAAGATCCCCCTCATGTATGGCAGGTGTAGTCACTTCTCCAACGAGATACGTCTCATGTTCCGTCTGCATCAATCTCATTGCAAAACCCTTCATGGAAAGAAGGCTCCTACCTGCGCCTCCGACGAAGATCCTCTTTGCACCTTCGATAGCCTCAATAAGGGACATGAGCTCATCGTCTCTCAGCTGCTCAACCATCTTTCTTAACATCTTGGCTTCACTTACGGATATCTCTCTTGCATTCATGTCAGAAACTTCCTTTCATGTAATGGACCGTTATCGGAGAATTTCATGGACAACTTGTCCTACTCATATTCTATTCCCTGCATCTTTCTTTTTAAAGAAATACAGAAAGCCCTCTTTCACCGGTATCATCTTCATAAAGACATGGGGAGTTCTTTTTCTGATATACTTTAGATATAAGGTTCAAGGAACGGAGGCACCTAAAATGGAAGACAGCATCAGGAAGATCACGATACTTCATTCAAACGACATACACGGAGATTTCCTTCCGAAGATGGTGGATGGAAAAGAGACGGGCGGGCTTGCACGTCTTGCGGGCTATGTGAACAAGATACGCCGTGAAAAGGAAAACGTGCTCTATGCCATGGCCGGCGACATGTTCAGGGGCTCTGTGATAGACTCCGAGTTTGAGGGACTCTCCACCATCGACCTCATGAACAACCTGCGTCCCGATGTGGCCACAATAGGAAACCATGAGGTGGACTACGGATTTGCGCATCTGCTGTTTCTGGAGAAGTGCGCCAAATTCCCCATCGTCAACGCAAACCTCTTCATAACCATGAACAATTCCCGCGTCTTCACCCCCTACGTCAATATAGACGTCGGAGGAGTGAGGATCATGTTCATAGGGATACTTACAGAGGAGGTGCTCGCCTCCACCAAGACCGAAAAGATCATAGGGACCTTCATCGATCTGGAGTCCGCTGCCAAGGAGGTCGGTATCATATGCGACAACTACCGTACAGTGAGAACTGACCTTACAGTGCTGCTCACGCATATAGGCTATGAGAACGATCTGAAACTGGCCGAACTGTTGGATAAGGACTGGGGCGTCGACATGATTATAGGCGGACATTCGCATACCTTCCTTGATGAGCCCGCATACGTGAACGGTATACCGATAGTCCAGGCAGGCACCGGTTCAGGCGTCATAGGCCAGATCGACCTCCAGTACGATACGGAGGCCAGAAAACCTCTTGACTTCCGCTGGAAGTGTGTGCCAATAAACGAGGATACCGCTCCGGTAGATGAAGTCATGGATGACCTCATAGACAGCTATCGTACTCAGACCGACACCAAATACAAGAGAGTCGTCACCCGCTGGGCAAGAAAGCTCACCCACCCGAGCCGTGAACAGGAGACCGAGATGGGAAACCTATATGCCGACGTGATGGTGGATGATGCAAGCTACGACATAATGCTCTTCGGTTCAGGCAGTATCAGAAAAAAGGAGCTCGGACCCGTGATAGAATATCAGGACATGGTCGAGAACACGCCGTTCGATGACGTGATATACATGGTGGAAGTAACGGGTGCGCAGTGGAGAAGGATCGTTCAGCACCTCATGAGAGATGATGCATGGATCGGTGAAACAGAATTCTATCAGGTATCGAGAGGAGTGAGGATAGTCTACAGAAAGTCCACTCATACTATCGAAGAACTCTCCTTCAACGACAAGCCGGTGACAGACGACATGAGACTTAAGCTGGGACTCCAGGCGTATCATTACAAGAACTTCGATGATTTCTTCGGTATTCCCCTTGAAGAAGTCAGGAAGAACATGAAGCCACGCGTGGTGGCTACTTCCCAGAACAACATAATCGAGGAATATTTCACGAATAATGCCGGTCTCGATGCAAAGATCGAGGGGCGCATCACCGTTCTTGAATAAAAGTCTGATAACACGAAAAAAGCCTGATGGATGAGGTGCCCCCCAAAAGTTAGACTTTTTTACTCTGGCGATTTTCGCCAGAGTTTTTCTATGCAGAAAGCATTTCGTTTCGGTACTCGATCGGGCTTCGATATCCTAAAGATGCTTTTCCACGTTTCTCATTGTAATAACATATATATTTGTCGATCGCGTCTTTGAGCTCTTCAAAGCTGTTGTATACATGACCGTAATACATCTCCTGTTTCATGATACCAAAGAAGTTCTCCATGGGAGAATTGTCATAGCAGTTGCCTTTCCGGGACATGCTCTGAAAGATCCGATTCTTCTTCAATTCATATCTGTAGACAGCCATTTGGTATGCCCAGCCTCGGTCTGAATGAAATGTACGCCTGTATTTGCAATCGTTGGTCGCTTCGATGGCCTCATTGAGTGCTGCCATTATGCTGTTTGCGGAAGGTTTCTTTGAGATCCCGTAGCTCAGTATCTCCAGATTCCACATATCCATGAACGGATCCAGATACAGTTTTCTGATCGAGATCCTGCCCTTGTCATCCGCCTCGTAATACTTAAACTCCGATGTATCTGTAGTGATCTTCTGATGAGGGATACAGGTCCTGAACCGCCTGTTCACTCTGTTGGGAGCTATCCTTCCCACAACACCTTTGTATGTACTGAATCTTCGGCTCTTTCTGGTATATGAGGTGATCTGCAGACCGTACTTCTTGAAGATTCGATGGATACGCTTCCTGTTGACGATCAATCCCTGCTTTCTGAGTTCCCCGTGCATCCGCCGATAGCCATAATCCTTGTGTGTTTCTCGGATCTTCTGAATCTTCTGCAGCAGCTCTGCATCCGGATCTTCATCGTTAAATCGCTTCTGCCAGTACATATACGTGGCTTTTGGTAGACCGACTACTGCGAGAATGTTCTTTAGTCTGTATTCTCCTCGGAGGCTGTGGACGATTCTCGCTGTTCTTTCAGAAGTCTTTCCTCTTCTAAACGCAACCTCCTCGCTTCTTTTAAAAAGGCATTCTCGATCCTCAGTCTAAGGTTCTCCTCCTGCAATTGCTTCAGAAGTTCCTTTTGTTCATCGGAATCGCCTTTCTCGATATCACGAATGACTTTCTCTTTGTCCATGGATCGTTTCCTGCCTTTCTGCTTTTCCCTCAGTGCTTCTGGTCCTGCACTTCTGTAGGCCTTTACCCAACTAAAGATTCTCACAGGATCAGTCATTCCCACCTGAAGTGCAAGTTGCTGATATGACATTTCACCTGTCAGATACAACTCTACTACATGAAGCTTGAATTCGAAAGAGTACGTTTGTATCTGTCTGCTCCTCAGAAGGCTTTCTTCACCATACTGCTTGTAATTTTTAATCCATTTTTTAATACATGAGCATCCTACACCATATTTCTTTGCCAAGGACATGGCACTGCCATGTCCGCTTAAATACTCCATTACGATCTTACGTTTTAATTCAAAGCTATGTTTCGCCATATTAAAATGACCCCCTCTGGTTAGATTTTGGTCTAACTTTTGGGGGTCAGTTCAGGACTCTCATCAGGCTTTTTTCATTTTTCTGTCTTCAGAACCGGGAGTTCGACTTCATGCTCTCGATATCCCCTGCTGAAAGGAGCACCTCATTATATTCGCAGAAGCCCTTATCCTTGCTCTCCTGAACATATGCGGCGGATACGTTGTATCTGTGTTCCGGTCTGTTCGAGGGACTGTTGATGAATTCTATATGCTGCTTCACGGACTTTCCGCTCATCAGATGCTTGATGGCATAATACCCTGCCACGATTGTACCTGCAAGTCCTGCAAAGCCGAGTCCTGCGTTCTTCTCATGGAACACCAGGTCGAACAGGTATACGAGGAACAGTGCAAGGCATCCCAGCATAACGCCTCCGAGTACCGCAGAGAAGATATAGTATTCCTTTATTATCTTCTTTCTGCTCTCTGTATAACAATTGATGCAGAAGCCTCCTGTCTTTCTCCTTATGTTCCTGTACTGTGTTGAATATGTGGTCGTGACCTTTCCGAGGCCTGCCTGTGATAGGTCTGTCTTGGATGTCGTATCTCCTTTTACAGCAACATAATATTCAGCGGGACTCATCCTCCCTCCACATTTAGGGCACGGGATCGGATTTAGCACGCTGTATTCTGCAGTAGTGATATCAGGTGTCTTTTCCATTTTCGTTCTCCTTTTCCTAATCAGTATCTGATATGTATAAGATCGTTCAGATCTATCTCCTCCACGCATCTAGCAGGCTTTGCAAGCACGAGTTCCTTTCCCGGCCTTATGAATACGGGTACTTCATTGAGCCCGGCCCTGATGTAATGGTCTCCCTTCGCAAGATATTCCTCATCATAATCATCATAAGACCTGAACCTTATGAACTTCATCCTTTCAGGCAGATATACGTATCTTCCTGTCTTGTTCTGTTCGTAAACGGGGGTGATCATGATGCTGTCTCCCACAAGGAGCTGATCCTCGACCTCGCGGCATCTGTCGTCCTTTCTGTATTCGAAGAACAGAGGCTTCATGTACATTCCGCCGTTATCAGCTGCCTTCATGAACTCGGAACAGATATACGGAATAAGGGAATATCTCAGTTCTATGAGGTTCCTGAAGTCATCCGTCCGCTCGAAGCGGTACAGTTCCTGTTCCCTAGTACCCATGGCTGAGTGGTTCCTGAACAGAGGCGTGAATATGCCGAATCCTACCCATCTCATCATGAGATCCTCAGTGGTGTTCCCTCCGAATCCTCCTATGTCTGCACCTGAATACAGGAATCCCGTCATCGAAAGAGCCGGCATCATCTGGATGTTCATGAGGAGATGTCCCCATCTTGAGGTGTTGTCACCGGTCCAGACTCCTCCGTATCTGTGCATCCCTATATATGACGCCCTTGAGAACATGAGTATCTTCTTATCCGGCACGTTCCTCTCAAATGCCTCCGTAGCCGATCTTGTCATATAGAAGCCGTAGAGGTTATGCACCCTGTCATGCCTTACCTTCTTTCCGTTGAAATCATGATAGAAGCTCCTGTAGTCTCCGGGATAGTTCGGAAGGGACGCTGCTACATCCTTGTACCTGAAGAAGTTCCATATATCAAGATCCATCTTCTCGAATTCTCTCAGCTGTCCGAATACCTCTTTAAGATGATCTTCCGAATAGAATATCGCAGGCTCGTTCATGTCGTTCCAGAAGCCCTCGATGCCTGCATCAGTGAGCACCTTGTATTTGTCTCCGAACCACCTTCTGGCATCATCGTTCAGGAAATCCGGAAAATGGACTTTTCCCGGCCACACGGCAGGTACGAAATAAGAACCGTCTTCCTTCCTGCAGAAGTAGCCCTTTTCCACTCCCTCCTCGTAAACGTCATATCCGTCCTCTATCTTGACTCCTGCGTCTATTATGGGGATGAGGCGTATACCCTCCTCCTTCATCTCCCTCACGAAGGACTCTAGATCCGGGAACCTTTCCTTATCGACCGTGAAGTCCTTGAAGTCCTTCATGTAGTCGATGTCCATGTATATCATGTCGAGGGGTATCCCGAGCTCCCTGTATCTACGGGCAACCTCCCTTATCTCTTCTGCGGACTTGTAGCCCCATCTGCTCTGTGCATAACCAAAAGCCCATACGGGAGGAACATAGCTCTTACCCGTGAGTTCTCTGAAACTGTGCACTATCTCGAGAGGATCCTTCCCGTCAATCACGTAGAAAGATGTGTCATTGTACTCAGGATGTATGTTTAGAACGTTGTCGTTCGTATAACCTATATCAAAGGTGACAGTCCCAGGGTTATCTATGAATATCCCGAAGCAGCTGTGGCCATCGTCAATTATCAGGAAGTTCTGGGATGCATAGAGGGATACCTTGTCCTCGTCATGCTCCGGATCATCGGTATTGTTGCTTACATAGATCCAGCCTCTCTTGTTTATGCCTCTTACGGTCTCGCCGAGTCCGAACACCATGTCCCTTTCCCTGAGCACATAGGTAAACGTCTCCGTCTTTGGGTAATATGAGAAGCCTTCAGGTACTCCCTCCGTCCTCTCTATCTCTTTTACCGTTGCTCCCGTGTCATAGGGAGTCCCGAACTCATATCTTCTGATCTTTTCCTTCTTCATCTTCATATCCTTCCTCAGGCAATATGTCTCCTTATGCTTCCTGTTCCGGAAGTATCTCATCCCTGTGTATGCCCAGTTCCCTGACGAGCGCCTTCGACATCGGGAATATCTCGTCATATGCAGGTATCCTTCCCTCAATGCTGTCGAGGAGCCTGTCCATCCTTAATATCTCAAGCGACTGTAAGGGTTTCGAACCGTCAGATATAACATCTCCGTCCTGAGATATCATCCTTTCCCGAAATATGCTGAATTCTCCCTTTTTCAGCTTGTCTGCCATGACAGAGGCAAGTGTCCCTGTCCCCTCGGGGACTATGCCGGAGACCGCCACGTCTATTGCTCCCGAGTCCATTCCCCACCAGTAGTTCACCGGTACGTCCTTTCTGTCCTCGTTTCCTGATAGTATGGACTTTAGCATGTTTTCATACAGCTTACCCCATACCCATACGGGGGAGGCCGCAGGGGCAGGCTTTCCTTCTTCGTCAAGGATAAAGGTCCCATAGTAGCTGTCATACAGATACGCGGTATCGGGCACGGGAATATCTCTGTTCGATATGACCCTTATTCCCTTTTCCCGGAGCTTTTTCACGCAGTCCGTCTCGGTGCAGCTCCATTCAAGATATATCCTGGCTCTAGGATTGGTCATCCTGGCTCCGAGAGCAAAAGCGTTTATGGATGCAGGGACCCCCATTATCGGATAAGATGCTATATAGCCTATCATATCGTTCTCGGCAAGAGCTCCTGCTATCAGTCCGGTAATGAACTTCCCTTCGTAAGTACGGCAGTAATAGCTTCTGATGCTGGAAAGCGGTTGGCATGCCGAACAGTTGAAGAACCGGATCCCTGGATATCTGACCGATGCTCTGAGTGTCGGACTTAGAAGCAGTGGTGTTGTCGTGAATATGACTTCAGCACCCTCCCTTACAGCCTTTCCGATCAGTTCCTCCGCCTTCTTATCGTCATCAGCGCCTCTGTATATGCTGACGGATACCTGATCCTTCATAGCATCCAGGAGATATCCTGCCCCTTCGACATGTCCCTTCGTCCATGTGCTCCTCTCTTCATCCTGCTGGCATATGAATGCCACGTCGAGATGCCTCGGAGTTCCCGATATAAGCTTTGATAAGGCGCTCTTTTTCTCATCCTTCGGCAGGGTACTCACTCTGATCGCTTCAGGCTCCGAGGAAGCCTTCACATCCTTCCAGACGGTTGAAAGGACCTTCTTTATATCATCCTGCTCCATAATGGAGAGTTCTTTAAATCCATGTATCTTCAGGAAGAGCAGCAGGGCCTCTTCGGGAATTATGTCTTCGCCGTCCTCCCTTAGCTCATAAAATGCCTTCCTGAACCTTGTAAACACTGACGTAAGCAGTTTCCTGTCTGCGTCCTCCCATTCCTCACCCTGCCTTTTTCCCATGGCTGAGATGAGACGGGCATAGTCTCCGCTCCTTCTGAAGCGTATATCGTATGTCCTGGCATCCCTGAAGAAATCGAGGAACTCCCGGTATACCGGATCTCCTAACGAAACAGGAAGTACTCTTCTGACCCTGGCAGCTATCTTTACCGCACCGAACCAGCGGAGCACGCTCACCCTCTTGTTTCCCTCGGAAACGTAGAAATCCCCGAGATACTCATAGCAGTCTATCGGATCTCTGATGCCCGTATCGGACAGATGTTCCCTGCACAGGTTGATCCATTTAGCCGCAAATTCGGTATCCGGTCCGTGAAGAGGCAGAAAAGACGCGGAAAGAGAATCCCTTCTGTCGGCTGACCTGATCCCTATGATCCTTTCCGCAGGAATCTCCATGACGGAAAGTTCTATGGGGTTCATGGCCGAGACCCCGGGAAAGACTTCTTCAAGCACAGAGGGATACGGAGTGAGTCCTTTTGCTTCCAGCTCCTTCTTCTCCCTGAGCGCCATCTCATGAGCCTTTAGATATTCGTTGCGCTCGGAAACATCAGATACGTTCATAAGACGGAGTTCTCCTCTAACCTTCTTACAGTTTATATTCCTTCAGATATTCCCTGAGAGACCTGATCAGTTCCTCTTCATCCAGCCCGTAGAAGAGCTTTATGAAGCATCCGCTGATCATGGGGTTCAGGTCCATGCCGATCTCGATGGATCTGGAGTCGCTCTTGAAACCGTAGCATCTCTTACCGGCAGCATATGCCACACCGAGCTCCACACAGGCTCCTTCATCCGGCACTCTTCCGTCAAGCAAGATGAATACAATGTCGGATTTCATGACTTCTTCCAGATCCTTGTCGAAGATCTTCTTGGATATCTCCTCAGCAGTAAGGCCTTCAAGATCGGGAGCAAGGTATCCGTCACGCTGCGGAAGGAACACTTCATAGCCATAGCTTTCGAGTATCTTCACTATCTTGAGGTTGTATTCCTTCTCGGCTGCGCTGAATAGAGGTCCTGCAAAATATATCCTCTTTCCCTTGAACTCCATGTCGGAAGGAGCATCCGGCGGTTCTTTTCTTCCGGAGCAGCCTCCAAGACAAATGAATATCATAAATACCAGTACGAGGGAGATGTATCTCAGCATGCTTTTTCTCATGTTATCTCTTCTCCTTAATATCCGGAGATCAGTTGATGACATCCGGCTGTTATATTAATTATACAGTTCTCCGTTAAGCGCATACAATCGGCCATAAGAAACTGTACCGACAAAAAAAGCCCGGACCCCATCTTACAGGACCCGGACTCGGTTAAAGTTATCTATATATGCTCATTTCTCCCTGAAACTGTTCATTATGGAAATGAGGGCCCATACGCCGATGAAGATAAGTACCGCAATTACGGTCCCCTGAGGCAGCTGCCCCCTGCTCCAAAGGATCACCAGATAAACTATACCGGCTATGGCAGCAAGAGACAGAAGAATCATGAAGATGAGAAGTATCATTCCGAGTATCGTCTGCTTTTTACCCGAACTCTTCTCCGAAACTTCCTTTCTCTGCTGATCAGCCTGTATATCCTCGATAGCCTTTTTGTACTCAGCTGATTTTTCTCGTGCCTCCTCAATGAAAGAGATCTGATCCAGTTCCCTTATCGCGTCCTTATAGCCGGTTATTGTATTGAGGCTGACGGAATTCTTTGCATGATCGAATATACTGCGGAACTTCTCCACGTCGTTCTGATCGAGTTCGGTGAGATTCCCGCAGGAGCTGCAGACGGCATAAGCCGAGCCTATCTTTATATTCAGTCTTCCCCCGCATACGGGGCATGTGCCGAGATTGCCCATTTTCTGTGTATTATCCTTATCAGATGCCGGAGATGAGCTCTGCTTTCAGCTTCTCGAACTCTTCATCCGTAAGGAGCCCTGCATCCTTCATCATAGCAAGCTTGTCTACCTTGGCCTTGAATGCTGCCATGTCATCCTGAACTGGCTTTTCATCAGTCTTGCCGTTCTGGAACATGTTTCCGATCTGGGGCATTATGCTGCCTGCGGCAGCCATTCCGACTCCGAGACCAACCATGTCTCCTACGATGCCCGAGCTTCCCCCTCCGTTCACTACATCGGGTCCCATGTTTCCGATGCCCTCTGCATAGGCCTTCTGGACCTCTGCCTGGAGCACGTCCTTCTGGTTGTAGCCCTTGGCTGCCATTATCTCAGCCTCGGTCATGCCTGCCATGTGAGCAGCATCTGCTTCAGCCTTTGCAGCTATGACCTTTCTCTCAGCTTCACGTTTCAAGACCTCTGTCTCAGTGGTCTGACGCTCAAGCTCTGCCTCTCTTCTTGCAACCTCTATGGCAGCCTTGCTCTGCTCCTCAGCCGTGCGGTACTGTGCCTGGCTCTGTGCAGCTGCAGTCTTTACCGTTGCCTCTGCCTGAATGATCCTGGTCTTAAGAAGGATCGTATGCAGTTCCCTTATATGCTGGAAGTTCGGATCGTTCTCCGGAAGAACTATGCTCGTGACATAGAACTTCGGCACCACAAGTCCGTATTCCTCGAAACCAAGACGTATCTTTTCTCCGAGTACTTCGGATATGAGATCGAGCTTCTCATCCACTTCGAGGATGTCAATGGCATTCTCCTTGATGATAGCGCCGAGATTGGCTTTCACTGTGTTTGAAATGAGAGGTCTGAATGATTCCTGTATGGATTTGGTGAAACCTTCGGCGTCATCCCATGCGATCCCTCTCATGGTACCTACGAGCTTGTCCAGGACCATCCTTGAATCTCCAACTGCAAGGTTTAAGTCACCGCTCGCACCGAGCTCAAGAGGTACTCCCGTAAGCGGATCTATGAACCTTACCTTGTCGGAGGTTCCCCACTTCAGTGCCATCTCTTCGGTCCTGTTTATGAAATACACTTCGCAGTGGAACGGAGAGACTCCTCCCGTCACCAGCTTCAGTGCGCTTCCGAGCAGCGGTATGTTCTTGGTATCGAGGGTATAGCGGCCGGGTCCGAAGACGTCGAGCGCTTTTCCGTCCATGAAGAATACTGCTTCCTGCGATTCATGTACAATGAGCTGAGAGCCGATATTGAAGTCTTCCCTCGGATGCTTCCAGATAAATGTACTGTTATCGCCCTCGTATTTGATGATATCTACTATACGTGCCATGATGAGACCTTCCTTTTTTCCTGAATAGAATATAATGTGCCGCTCTCTGAGTCCGGCACATTACATCATTTTGGTTCCCCGCATCTTCTCTTTCTTTCAATCTCTTTTTTTATTATACTTCCGTTTATTTCCTAATTCGAGTTCTTTATGATTCTGCCTGTAAAACGGGATATTTAAATAAGCTAAAAGCCTCTCTCTTTCAGACCTTCGACCATAGTGACATAGAAGTCGCAGATATCCGATATCCCGTCTCCTTTTTTGCTGGTCAGACGATGTCTTCTGAGGTCTATTGCATCGAGGTGTGATATCCCTCGAAAGGAATTTGAGCTGAGTACCGAGAAGTTTTCACCCCATTTAGCGGATTCCAAGGAGACCAGTCCGTCATTCTCTCCCTCGATATGCCTTATGACCGCATTTGCGGTGGACAGGTTGATATCGGAGAAAGGATGGCTCATCCTACAACCAAAACTCTGATAGTAGACACCTGGGACATCGGGATTGTTCTCATTGAATTCCCTCATCTTTTCTGTTGTGAAATCCTCACAGACTTTAAGAAAATCCGGCTTCTTATCTCCCACGATGCGGATCCAGTTGTTTACGGCAAATGCAGCCAGATTCCAGATGGAGCGCGGGATCGCAAACAGCCTGTCGATCGTTTTGGAGCCGTGATGAGGGGTGGCTATCGTCGTGATGCTGGCTATCCTGTCCCCACATCCAAATGAGGATGCTGCCATCCTGGCATCAAGTCCCCCTTTTGAGTGAGCTATTATGTTCACTTTCTCATATCCGGATTCTTTGATGATGTCTTTTATCCTTCCGGCTATCACTTCAGCGTTCGTCTCTATGCTTGCCCAGCAGTCCTGCAGGCCATAGTATATCTCCGCTCCGTGATCCCTTAGAACACCGGGTATCCTTCCCCAGTAGACCGGCCACTTCAGATCTCTGAATCCGGCACCGTGGATGAAGACCAGCGGAAACCTTGTCCTGCATGATGTTTTAATAGTATCCTTCATTTTTGATCCTGCCTCTTCCATTGTTCCTGATCGATAAAGAACTATGTCTGACGGTGTGTTAATCGTACTGATGATATCCCTATCTCTATATATATCAAAAAAGCAGAATATTCAATGAACAATCTGCTTTATCTTATTTACGTAATAACCGTATTAATAATGATATTCATCATTCCCACTCTTTTTTTTACTTTCTCTTTCCCCGCATTCAGACTCTGAAAGCCTGCAAAAACTGGGCTCTTTTTCTCCTTGTTATTCGATTTGTCTTGATTATCATCGCTCGTGTTGCAGAAGGTGTTGCAAAACGGCACAAAGAATTATGAACAGTGGCTTGTTGCTACTGCTCTGATTTCATCCCGTCAAACCGGAAGTTATCTGACAGACTGCCATTCCTCTTTGGAAAGGCATGTTATATGTTCCGTTCGGAGAACGCCCTCTATGGCACAGGGCACATTATAGGCCGTATGATGATAATGAAAACCGCACTTCTCCTGAACACGCTTTGACTTTTCATTCCCATCAAAGTAACCACACCATATTTTATTAAGTTTCAG